>CAZOGV010000114.1:0-9848 GCA_964579225.1 uncultured Akkermansia sp.
CCTCGTCGGTCAGCGGCTTCTATTGCAACCACCCCGATTCAAAATATTTCGCCGTCGGCAAACTCGGCAAAGACCAGCTCGAAGACTACGCCCAACGCACCGGCGAGCCCCTCGCCGAACACGAAAAGTGGCTCGGCTCCTACCTCGACTACGACCCAAGCTAAGGCCAAATCTGAGCAAGTAATAAATTACTCAAAATATCCGATAACCTACTTTTTGAGTATTATAATACGCTCTATCTAAAATTAGACACTGGGTATTAAACTACTCTTTAATTGCCATGCGCACGATTTTGCGCATATCTACGCGCATTGTGACTGCTCCAACGAAAACCAACATCGCGCTCCAGCGCGACCTCGGCGCGCGCCTGCAAGCGCACCGGCTCAACCAAAACCTTAGCCAAGCCGAGCTTGCCGCCGCGACCGGCCTTGCGCGCAAGACCATCACCAACCTCGAAACCGGCCACGGCGGCACCTTGCTCACCCTCATCGCCGTCCTGCGCGGCCTCAACCTCCTCGGCCAGTTGGAGGCCTTCATCCCCGCCCCCGGCCCGAGCCCCATCCAGCTCGTGAAGCTCGCCGGCAAACAACGCCGCCGCGCCACCGGTCGCCGCAAGCCCACCGACGCCCTCGGCGAACCCCCGCCCAAGCCCTGGACCTGGGGCCCCAACGCCTAAAGTAGCGCAGGCTTCCAGCCTGCATTCCGAAGCAGGTTGAAAACCTGCGCCGATTTCCACCTTCCGCCTTCCACCTTACTCCGCCTGCCCTCCCATGCCCGCCACCCTCGCCGAAGTCCTCCTCTGGGATCGCGTCATCGGCGCGCTCGCGTGGGACCCCGCCCGTCAACTCGGCACCTTCGAATACGCCCCCGATTTCCTTGCCAGCGGCATCGCCCCCGCCCCGCTAACCATGCCGCTCCGCGCCGGAGCCCACGCCTTCCCCGACCTGCCCGAGCGCACGTTCAAAGGCCTGCCCGGCCTCATCGCCGACTCCCTGCCCGACCGCTTCGGCAACCTGCTCATCGACCAGTGGCTCGCCCGCGAAGGCCGCGCGCCAGGCGAGTTCAACCCCGTCGAGCGCCTCTGCTACCTCGGCGCGCGCGGCATGGGCGCGCTGGAGTTTCGCCCCGCCCTGCGCGGCGGGCGCGATGTCGCCGCGCCGGTGCAGATCGACGCCCTCGTGCGCCTCGCCAACGAAGCTCTCGCGCGCAAGGCCGGCCTTGCCACCACCCCCGCCCACGACGATGCCGAGCACGCCGCCGCCCTGCGCGATATCCTGCGCGTCGGCACCTCCGCCGGCGGCGCCCGCGCCAAGGCCGTCGTCGCCTGGAATCCCACGACCGGCGAATTCCGCTCCGGCCAGGTGGACGCGCCCGAGGGTTTCGAACACTGGCTGCTCAAATTCGACGGCGTCTCCGAGAACCGCGACAAGGAATCCCTCGCCGACCCGCTCGGGTATGGAAGAATTGAATACGCCTATCACCTCATGGCCCGCGCCGCCGGCATCACCATGAGCGATTGCCGCCTGTTTATCGAAAACGGCCGCGCCCACTTCATGACGCGCCGCTTTGACCGCCCGCAACTCCCGGGGCACCCGCGCAAGCTCCACCTTCAGTCGCTCTGCGCCCTAGCCCACTACGATTTCAACGCCGCCGGCGCCCACGGCTACGAGCAGGCCTTCGCCGTCGCGCGCGCCCTCGATCTCCCGCCCGCCGCGCTCGAGGAACTGTTTCGCCGCGCCATCTTCAACGTCATCGCCCGCAACCAGGACGACCACACCAAGAACATCGCGTTTCTCATGGACCAGAGCGGTCGCTGGTCGCTCGCCCCCGCCTACGACGTCGCCTACGCCTACAACCCCGACGGCCAGTGGACCGCCCGCCACCAGATGACGCTCAACGGCCGCACCGACGACTTCACCTCTGCCGACCTCCTCGCCTGCGCCCGCGCCGCCGGCCTAAAAACCCGTCGCGCCAACTCCGTTATCACCGAGGTCGTGTCCTCCGTCCGCCACTGGCCCGATTTCGCCACCGAAGCCGGCGTCGATCCCGCCACCACCGCGCGCCGCATCACCGCCGCCCTCCGCCTCGACCTCAGCTCGTAGCGGAACGACGGAGTCGTTTCGTCCGACCCCAATCCCGGAACGACGAAGTCGTTCCGCCACACCAATTTTCCAACTCGTAGCGGAACGGCGGAGCCGTTTCGTTCTCGCCCCGTGGAAGCCAAGATCCCCGCCGCCCACTTCAGCGCCCGTCTCCCGCGCCTCGCCTCCGCCGCCTATCGTGGCCACGCCGCCGTCCACTGGACCATGACCATCGAAGGCCGCGCCACCGGCTGGCTCGACTCCGCCCATCACGCCGCCATCCGCGAACTCCTCCTCCACACCTGCCATCGCTACGCGCTCGCCTGTCCCGCCTACTGCCTGATGCCGGACCACGCGCATTTCCTCTGGCTCGGCATCGCCCCCACCGCTGACCAACGCCTCGCCGCCGCCTGGTTCCGCCGCCACTGGAACGCCCTCCTCGCGCCGAACCGCACGCTCCAACGCCAAGCCCACGACCACGTCTTGCGCGAGGCCGAGCGCGCCCACGACGCCTTCCCCAAGATAGCGACCTACATCCTCCAAAACCCCGAGCGCGCCGGTCTCGTCGCCGCCTGGCGTGACTGGCCGTATCTCGGCGCGCTGCTTCCCGGCGTGCATCCCCTCGACCCGCGCGCGCCCGCCCACTGGGACCGTTTCTGGCGCGAACACCACCGCCGCCTCGGCATCGAACCACCCTCTGCCCCGTAGCGGAAACCCGTAGCGGAACGACGGAGTCGTTTCGTCCGATCCCTCGCGAAGCCGTTTCGCTCCCACCCCTCCCAATCCCGAAACGACTCCGTCGTTCCGCTACGCGCTACCCCACCCCCGCCAACACGCCCAACATCTCCGCATGCAGTCGCCCGTTGCTCGCCACGTAGCGCCCCCGATCCTCGCGTTGCGGCCACGCGCCGCCCGCGTAGTCCGTCACCACTCCGCCCGCCTCGCGCACGATTAACATGCCCGCCATCACGTCGTAGGGTTTCAAATCCTTCTCCCAATACCCGTCGAGCCGGCCGGCCCCCACGTAGCAAAGATCCAGCGCCGCACTGCCCAGCCGCCGCTCGCCACGAATCTTCGTCAGGAACGCGCCCCACTCCTTCAGGTTGTTATCCGGGTTCGTATGCTTGTCGTAGGGAAATCCGCTCGTCACCACCGCGTCAACCAACTCGCTCGTATTCGTCACTTGGATACGCCGCTTGTTCAACCACGCGCCGCCCCCGCGCACCGCCGTGAACAGCTCCCGCCTCGTCGGATCATAAATCACGCCAAGCAGCGGCTCCCGATCCGCCGTCGCCAGTGCGATGCTCGTGCAGAAATGCGGCAGCTTGCTCGCGAAATTCACCGTGCCGTCGATTGGATCGACAAACCAGTGATACGCCGCGCCGCCCGCCGCCGCCCCCTGCCCGCCGCCCTCCTCGCCCACGATGTGGTGCTCGGGAAAACGCTTCACCAACTCGCCCACCAGAAAGGCCTCAATCTCGGTATCCGCCGCCGTAACGATATCGATCCGACTCGTCTTCGACGTCGTCGGAATCGGCGCCGCGAAGTGACGCATCGCAATATCGCCCGCCCCGCGGGCCAATTCGGCCACCTTCGGCAACAAGTCATCCAAATCGATCAATTCGTCCATCCACCACCCCTACCACGCCCCCCAAGGAACGGCGACACTCCTGTCGCCGAAATTTCCGCCGCATCCCCTGCGCCGCATTCTCCAATCAACAATTCTCGCCCCGCCCCGCCGCCCGTCTTGGTTTCACTTCCCCATGAACACCTATCTCATCCCCCAGGCCGATCTCACCGTCTCCCGCCTCGCCTACGGCTGCATGAAGATCGGCGGCACCTGGGACCACGAGCCGATCTCCGCCGAGACCGAGAAAACCGCCCGCGCCGCCTTCGAGGCCGCGCTCGATTGCGGCATGAATTTTTTCGACCACGCCGACATCTACTGCTCAGGAAAATCCGAAACCGTGTTCGGTCGTATCCTTTCTTCGGATACAACTCTCCGCGACCGCATCATCCTCCAGTCCAAGGTTGGCATCCGCTTCCCGAACGACGCCTATCTCAGCGGCGAACCCGCGCGCTACGATTTTTCCCGCGCCCACATCGTCCGCTCCACCGAGGCTATTCTCCAGCGTCTCGGCGTCGCCCACCTCGACATCCTGCTCCTTCACCGCCCCGACCCGCTGGTCGAGCCCGCCGAGGTCGCCGCCGCCTTCGACGAACTCCAGACCTCCGGCAAGGTCCGCCACTTCGGTGTCAGCAACCACACCGCCGCCCAGATCGAGCTGCTCAAGCGCCACGTGCGCCAGCCCCTCGTCGTGAACCAGCTCGAGTTCTCCCTCGCCCAGCCCGCGCTCGTGGTCGAGGGCTTCCTCGCCAACCGCGCCGGCTCCATCGCCGAGGCCAATCTCGCCTCCGGCACGCTCGATTACTGCCGCTTGCACAACATCCTCGTGCAGGCCTGGTCGCCCGTCGGCGGTGGCAAGCTCCTCAAGCCCGACCACCCTGCCGCCCCGTTCATCGCCAAGCTCGCCGCCGAGAAATCCACCACCCCCGAGGGCATCCTGCTCGCGTGGATTCTCCGCCACCCCGCCGGCATCCAGCCCATCATCGGCACCACCCAAGCCGACCGCGTGCGCGCCAGCGCCGAGGCCGATACCGTGACGCTCAGCCGCGAGGAATGGTATGCGCTCCTCGCCGCCGCCCGCGGCAAAAACGTGCCCTGAGCCAGAGCGCCGCTGAAACAGGCGAGCTAAGCCGTAGAAATTCAGTCAAGGTGGAGCGTGTTGACCCCAACACGCTGGTTCGGAGCGGCTTCGTCGCAACGCGTTAAAATCAACTCGTTCCACCTTCCGATCATCCAGCGACAGAGAAAAATTCGGTTCGATTGCATCGTTACGCTAAGCACGCCGCTAAACCGCGGACTTCACGATCTCATCCAGTTCCACGAGCAACTTTCGGCAGCCAAGGATGGCCGCCCTTTCCGCCGCCTCCGGCACCGTGACCGGACGCGACCAACACCCCGCCAGACAATCGCGCAACCCCGGTGTCCTCGCATACGGCCCCAGCAAATAAAGCGCTCCGACCTCGGCCGCCCTCGCATCCGCCTCGGACAACGCCCCCGCCGCCACCAGACAGTGCTCGCGCATGCGCAGCAAAAACGCCGCGCAATCCACATCCGTCGTCGGCACACCCTCGCGCGCCAGTCGCTTCAGCATGCCCGCCAAATCGCGCGGCCTCGCATCGTCCGCCCGCGTTCGCGCCACGCCTTTTCCGCCACGATTTCCTCCACCCCGGTCGCCGCCTCCCACCACGCCAGCATGGCACCCCGACCAATCACGGCGAACCCGCTCCAGTCCCGATCCAGATACATGATCGTCGTCGGCGTCGGCGCGTCCACATCGACCCCCGCTCCGATGGCCGCCGCCATCGTGCGAGGAATCACGATCACCTCCCGCGCGCCGCCATGAACAACCGCATCCTTGATCGCGCGCTTCCCGACCTCGTTTTGCGCCGTCGCCACCAACACGCGCGGCGCCACCCCCAAGTATCCCGGCCGATGAGCGCGCAACGCACTTTTGAACGCCGCCTCCGCCACGTCGAAGTCGCCCAGCCCGCCGCCCCTCACATAGTCCACGCACGCGACCCCGGAGGCGTGCGCCTCCCGCAGATCCACCGCCGCCTCCCCGCACGCGATCACTTTTCGCGTTCGCTCATCCAGCGCCACGCAAGCCGCCACGCGCGTCGGCTCCACCCCCGGATCGCTCACGCTCCACAACACGTCGCGATCAAAGGCCAGCGCGACCTTCGGATTCCAAAACGCCCGCCATTTTTCAACAAAACCCATCGTCACCTGAAACCACCGCGCCCCGCGAATGGCGAACCCTTGCCACGCTCAACATCCGCGCCCCCCGCGCGCACGCCACCGACGAAAGCCTACCCAAAGGCCAAAACCCGCGCCCACCCATATCCATGAAGGCGCCGACGCCTCCTTGAAATCCAGCGCCGCGTTCTGATCCAGCTTCCGGCGCTCGCTCACATCGAGCATCCGCCACTGCGCCGCGTTCTCCACCACGATGTAACTCGTCGAGGCCAACATTACGCCGCTCTCCCGGCTCGCCGCGAGCAAGCCCTTCAAATCCACCCGCGCGCCGCCGCCCGCCGCGCCAAGCGCCACGAAAACCGGACCACGGGATAAGTCTGCCCGCCTGCGCTTGTTCACGCGTTCGTCCCCGCGATGAGTAACCGACGCTTCCATGCCTCAACCCTACACCACCCGTGTAAAGATGAACTCGGGATGAAAAAAGCGACGCCTTTCCCTACGCCGCGCCGGGCACGTAGTGCGCCGGATTAAACCCCGGCGCGATCACCGCCAAAAACTCCAGCGCCCCGTCCGCGTCCGCCGTTAACGCATGCGGCTCGCCCCGGCGAATCACCACCACGTCGCCCGCCGCCACCGGCGCGCAACGACCGTCGATCTCCGCCACCCCGCGCCCGCTCAACACATAAAAATGCTCGTCTGCGCCGAGGTAGCGGCTCGACCCCGTCGTCGCCCCCGCCTCCAGCCGAAACCGCGTCAGGCTCACCGCCTCCGTGCGCGCCGCCGCCGCCCGCCCCACGATCTCGCGCAACGCCACCCCGCCGCCCACGTCGATCACGCCCGCCTCCTCCGCCCGCACCACCCGCCCCGGCTCCGCCCGCGCCGCCGCCGCCGCCGCCTTCGCTTCCGCCTCGCCCGCCGACACCCGCTCGGGCCGCCGCACACACTCCGCCCGCGTCAACGCCGCGATAAACTCCGCCGCCTCCGGCCACCCCGCGACCAGCTCCTCCCGATAACCCGGCTCGTAGTCCCCGTAGTCGAAAGCCGGGGCCAGCGTGCATCCAAAAAATGAATACGCGTCCTCCGCGTCGCGCGCCGGCCGCGCTCCCATCCACGTGCCCGCCGTCACCACAAACTGCACGTGTTCGCCCGCCAGCGTGTCCGCCCCCAACCGCACGACCTCGCTCCGCCCGTCCGCGTGCAGCAGCAACAACTCCGCCGCATCGCCACCATAAAAGTGCCATACCTCGTCCGAACGCAGCCGGTGCATCGCCGAAAAGTCCGCCCGCGTCACCAACGCCAAAATCGCGTTGCCCAATGGCCGCGCCCCGCCACCTCCGCCCGCATAACGCGCCGGCAGCGCCTCCGCCGCCACCCGGTCCCTACTCACGTAGTTCAGCGCGAACCACGCCCCCTCCTCGGGAATAAGCGCCATGCCATGATGCGCGATAAGACGACGGGCCATACCAACCGGGGCGGCGTTAACATTTTCCATGGTTCACTATCGACCGCAGCAAGCCCCGCGCCGCGAGCCTTTCATTCGCCTCCGCCCCGCCGTCACCCCCGCGTTACAAACGCCGGTTTTCGCCCGCCTTGATTCCGGCCCGCCGCCTGCTAGCTCCGAAAGCGCCACACGACCCCAATATGGTCCACCCTCATACCGAACTCCGGTTCGTCAATCCACTCATCGGCTGGGGCGTTTTCGCCACCCGCGCGATTCCCAAAGGCACCATCGTCTGGGCGCTCGACGCCCTCGATCAACAGTTCGCCCCCGAGCAGGTCGCCACCCTGCCGCCCTACGCCCGACACCAGCTCGAGGTCTATTCCTACAAGGACGGCAAAGGACGTCACATCCTCTGCTGGGACCACGGACGCTTCTTTAACCACTCCTGTGCCGCCAACTGCCTCTCCGTCGGCTACGACTTCGAGCTCGCCGTGCGCGACATCGCCGCAGGCGAGGAGCTCACCGACGACTACGGCACCCTCAACCCCGGCGAACCCTTCCCTTGCGGTTGCGGCTCCAGAAACTGCCGCGGCCGCGTGATGCCAGACGACATGACGCGTTTCGCCGACCATTGGGACGCCGCCGCGCGCGAGGCCTTTTTCCTTATTCGCTCCGTGCCCCAGCCTCTCTGGGAAATCGTGCGCGACCGCGAGCAAATCGAAGCCGCCCTCGCCGAACCCACCCGCCTCCGCCCCATCCACCACCACTACGCCGGCACAGCCCTCGTGCCCACGCTCAACCTGGTCGCGACCTAGCGCCCGGCTCGTCGCGCGGCGGGTCCTCCACCGGCCGCCGCCGCGCCAACTCCGCCAACACCTCCGGAAACGCCGCCCTGATCGGCGAATCCGCCAGATAAGCCGCAGCCTCGACCTTGCGCCCCCGCGAGCAAAGCCCCGCGTAAACGTGCAACTCGAACTGCGCGCGCAACGCCGCCGCCGTCTCCGCCCGCCCCAGCGCCTCCAGCAAAAACAACAACGCCTCAAACGTCGAAAACCGGTCCGCCCCGTTCTGCGCGCGCAACGCATAACGGCTTCGCCCAGCCATCGGCAACCGCACCCGCCGCCCCCAGTTTTTGACCTCGTCGAGCATGCCGCCCGCCTGCGCCCAGCTCGCGTCCAGCAACACCACCTGCAAGCGCCCCGCCGGCGGCGCATCACTCGGCGGCTCCTCGCCGTGCGGATGCAGGATCCACAACTCGTCCACCTCGCCCGCCGGCCGCGCGATCTCCTCGCGCCGCACCCCGCGCTCGCGCCGATAAGGATGCACCCTCGCACCCTCCACCACGCGCGGAATCAGGTTGCCCGTGCTGCTCGGCCGATGCGCCTCCAGCGCATGTTGCAACACGTCCACCCGCAACGCGCACGGCACCACCCGCTGCGCCGCGCACACGCACCAACGCGGCGGCATCTCGCAACGCTCGCACCGCCTGGTCCCCTGAAGAACGACACTGCGCGCCATACGCCGCTCCGCCTCAGAGCTTCACCACCCGCAGCCCCACATCCGGCTCGATCACCGCCACGCAGGTCTGCGACGCGTCGATGCACCAGCTGCGATCCTTGCGCCGCGCCTCGCGCCCGCGCGTGTGCCCCACCACCTGCGGCAAGGGCAGGTCGTCCACGAACTCCTTGTCCCAATCCAGCCACAGCGGCCCGCCCACCGGCGCATCACGCCCGCCGCGACCCGGCCCGACCTCGAAAAACGGCCCCTCCTCGTTCCTCAACAGCCACCGTTCCCACGCCGCGTCCGCCTGGCTCAAAAACGCCCGCGCCTGCCCCGCCGCATCCGGCGCGTCTGCCCACGGCCAATAGCGCCGCGCCACCCCCGCGTGCGAAAGCAGATACCCATGCACCACCGCGGCCAGCCGCCACTCGCGCAAAAAACCCTGCGGCCACGCGCCCAACAAATTCCCATAGCTCGGCGCGCCCGGCATCGCCGCGTCCAGCTTCGCCACCTGCTCCTCGTCGCCCGCGATCAACAACGCCGCCCGATGCCGCGCCACCTGCAAGGCCTGCACATCATGGTTGCCCGCGATAAAAACACAGCCCCCCGCATGCGTCTCCGCCAGTTCCGGCAAGACCCGCGCCACCGCTGCCAGCGCCGCCGGATCGCGCCACTTCGCGTCCACCGCGTCCGCATGATCGCCCAGAAAAACCAAGGCCGCGTGCTCCCGCTCCGCCCGCTTCACCGCCCGCTCCAAAAACCCCAGATCCTGATGCACGTCGGGCACCACGAGAACGGGACGGTCGGCTTCGATTTTAAAGTGTAGGGGCACGCCGCGATATGCAGCCCCGCCCCCCGCCGGACTCAACCCGAAACCAGCCCGCCCGTTTACCCCGACAAGTCGGCGTAGGCTTGAACGTGAGTTCAAGTCCCCCCCCTCCGCATCCATCTCGTAGGCTTGAACGTGAGTTCAAGTGCTCAAGTTCCCCGCCCGCTTCCGCTC
>CAZOGV010000115.1:0-9509 GCA_964579225.1 uncultured Akkermansia sp.
CTAAAGGGCGCTAAATTCCGCTAAAGCAGAGCCCAGAATCGTCGCGCCGTTTTCTGATTTAGCGTCCTTTAGCGAAACTTAGCGGTCCCCCTTTCAACGCTTCAAAAAATCAGATCACAACCTCGCCGCGATCACATCGAGTTCGGCGTAGATCGGCGCTTTCTCCTCGGCGGACATCAACGCCACATCGATGCCATTGCGCGCGAGCCGCACCAACTCCGCGCGCGAAAAACCCAGCGCCTGCTGCGCCGCGAAATATTCCTCCTCCAGCGTGTTTCCGAAAAAATACGTGTCGTCGGTGTTGATCGTCACCTTCACGCCCGCGTCGAACAGCCGCCGCAAGGGATGCGCGCCCATGTCCGGCACGCCCGCCACCGCGAGCTTCACGTTGCTGATCGGACACACGTCCAAGGCCACGCCCTCCGCGACCAGCCGCGCCACCACCGCCGGATCTTCCACGCTGCGCACCCCGTGCTCGATGCGCGTCACCCGCAAATGATCCAGCACCCACGCCACGAACGAGGCCGGCATAAACTCGCCCGCGTGCGCCTTGGTGAACTTCCCCGCCGCCCTCGCCCGCGCCCAAACGTCCGCCGTCCACGACTCCATCGGCTTATACTCCGGTCCATGCAGATCGAGTCCGTGGAGCCCGTCCCAACCCAGCGCCGCCTCGATCAGCGGCCCATGCGCCGCGTAGTCGTCATGACACAGCCCGCCGAAAATTTTCACCGTCAACCCCGGCGGCACCGCTTCACGAATCGCGGCCAAAACCTCGCGTCCATCGAGCCGCGCAAAGTTGATCCCCGGCAGATGAAAACTCGTCTCCACATAACGACACCCCTGCTCTACGCACCGCGCCAACATCACGCGCGCCGCATCATGAAAACGCTGCGCCGAATCATAGAAAGGCATCACGTCCGCCGCATAAAGCGCCTCGAATTCATCAAAGCTCCGATACCGGAAATCCGGCCGCCAAAACGGCCGCTCCCGCCGCCGCTCGTGCGCGAAGGCCTCGTCGATCAACTCCGCCGGCGTGGAGCCTTCGAGATGCAGATGCGTCTCCGCTTTGGGCAAGGCGCGCACCCACGCCGCGAAGTCCGGCTCCGTCACAAACGCGGGCGTCGGGTTGATCATTTCACTGCGCCTCCGCCCGCTCCATTCGCGTCCACCTTTCGCACGAAGCGCGCCTTCAAATCCGCGACCTGCGGCACGCCGTAGTTCACATTCACCGAGATGCTCGGCTGCTCGTCCATCGCCAGCACGTAGTCGCGCAACAAATTCCCCACCGCGATCGGCGTGTGCAGGCGCACCAGATTGATGCCGAGACACAGATGGGTGCTGCCGCCGTAAGTGCCCTGCGCCTTTTTCGGATACTCGCGATCCAGCCAGCGCGCCGGATCGAAGCGATACGGCTCCGCATAAATCTCCTCCAGGAAATGCGGCAGCGTTTGCAGGTGCAGCACCTTCGTCCCCTTCGGCAAAAGGTAGCCTCCCAGTGTGAAGGGCTCCGCCACCACGCGCGCCAGCACCGGCGCGGCCGGAAAGAGCCGCTCCATTTCCAGCAATGTCGCCTTCAACAGCGGAAACGTCCCCATGCCCGCGAGCAGTTTTTCCGGCGTGTAGCCCGCCAGCTCCGCGCTCAGCCGCGTCATCCACTCCGTGTTTTGCGTCAGGTTTTGCAGCCCGCAGTTGAGCAGCTTGGCCGTGTTGCCCGTGCCCGCCATGAGCAGTAGATACGCCTCCGGAATCAGCTCCTCGCGCGTCACCGGTTCCCCGCGCTCGCGCCGATCCGCGATCATCGCGTCAAAACTATCGCCCGCGTTTTCCCCCGCCAAACGGCGATCCACCAACTCGCCCAGAAACGCAAAAACCCGCGCGCGATCCGCCACGAACTCCGGCCGCGCGTAGTAGGCGTGCCGCGCCTCGCCGAGGATCGTGCCCTTGATAAACTGCTCTTCGAAGCGGATAAAAACCCCCGCCGTGTCCCCGTCGAAATCGCACTTCAACACCGTGCGACTGTTCGCCCGCGTCAGCGTGGTCATGAAGAAATCGTGCAGATTCAAGGACCGCCCCGCCGCCTCCCGCAAATCCGCCGCGATGGACGCATCGATCGCCGGTATCAGCCCGAACAACGCGCTCATCGCGAAGCCCGGCTTCAGGTTGCGCCGCTTCCGCCGATGCGTCTCGCCGTCGAGCTGGGTGACGTGCGTCGGCCCCATCATTTCGCGAAACGGCGACAAGGCCTCGTGGTAGTCCCACTGGTCCGGATTTCGCCACGCCGCCTCGTTCGCTTCCATGCCGCCTATCGCCACCCAGCGCTCGCCACGAAATCGCAGCTGATAAATCGGCCCCAGCCGCCGGTAGGCCAACAAGTGGTCGAACTGCTCCAACTCCGCCCGCGTGTCGCCCAGCCCCAGGCTTTCGTAGGCCGGCAATTCGTCGATGGAGCGCGCTTCGTGAGTCGTCATCACCATGCGCCCTAGCAACTCACATTCCAACGCCCGTCTCCGCTTTCGAGGACAGCTCCGCCGTAGGGTCTTCGCAAGCGAAGACCGCGCCCGCGTCTCATCCCCCGCACCACCGCCTCCCGTTAAACCTCGTTCAACGCCCCGCCGCCTCCGCCGCCGTCTCGCTCCGCCTGAAATGCGGCAACGCGATGCCGACCAACACCAAGCCCACGCCGACCAACTGCGCCGCGCCTATCTTGTCCCCTAGCACGAGCGCCGACACCCCCACCGCCACCGGCAACTCCGTCGAGGTCAAAATCGATCCCAGCGCGCTGCCCGTGCGCGGCCCGAAATGCACCAGCAAAAAGACCGGAATCACCTGCCCGAAAACCCCCAGCGCCACGATCCAGACCAGCGCCACCGCCACCGACTCCGGCCCGGCGGGCAAAAGTGTCCACCCGCTCGCCGCCGAGATCCCCAGCATGAGCACGCAAGACACCGCGCAACACACCAGCGAACGCAGCGCCGGCGTGCCGTCATTGCCGATGCGCGAGGTGCAGACGAAAAATGTCGCGAAGCAAAACGCCGCCGCCACCGCCTGAGGCGCCCCGCGCAAACTCTCCGCGTTGGCCGCCCCGAAAAACTCCGCCGCCACCGCCGCGCCCGTCACCACCAACGCCGCCGAGACCATCTCGCGCCCCGGCGGCGCACGCCGCGTCAGCGCGAAGTTCAACAGCTGGGTGAACGGCACGTAGAGAAACAACAGCGTCGCCCCGACCGGCACCGGCCCCACCGCGTAGGACCAAAACAAAAACAACGGCACCCCGCAGCCGATCACCGCCGCCGTGAGCAGGTAGCGCCAGAACCGAGCCGACACCGGCGGCCTGCCTCCCTGCCTCCAAACCACCGCGCCAAACACCAGCGCGCCCACCAGATACTCGCCGAGCACCAGTTGCGGAAACGTGAACCCCGCCGCGAAGGCCAGCTTGATGGCCGGACCGTGCAAGCCCCACATCACGCCCACCAGGGCCATCATGCCGCAGCTCAACACGTCGGGTTTTCTCATCGCGCCACGCCCCTGCCGCTTTCATGCCGAATCGCGGCCCCGGGAGCGCCGGCATTCTTGCCGGCTGGCTCGATGTTCGATGCCGGCTGGAAAGCCGGCGCTCCCAGCCAGCCCTCGCCGCCCCACCCCGCGCCTACTTCCGCCACCTACTTCCGCACCGGCTGATCGAGCCGCCTCCTCTGCTGCCCGCCCTCCTCGTCAAACGTGATGATCGTGCCCTGCTCCAGTTGTTGCAGCCACTGCATGCCGTTCTGCTCGAAATACGCCTTCGCCACCTCCGGCCCCAACATCCCCCGCACCCGGTCGCGCGCGCCGTCGGCCAGCTTCGCCACCGCCTGCTTCTTCTGCTCCGGCGTGAGCGAGGCGTCGTCCGCGATGCGACTCGCCGCCGCCGGCACCTCGTCGCGCAACGCATACACCTTCGCCGGCGTGTCGGTCGGCAGCGCGAAACGCTCCGTGGCCCGTCGCAGTTGCTGGTAATCGCTATCCTGCGAACGCACATACTCCGCGTAGCGCTCCGCCCCCAAGGCCACCTTGATCTCCGCCTTCATCGCCTTCTCCGCATCCCCGCGCGCCTTCCAATCGTCGGACGTCATGTTGCGCGTGCGGTTGCCAAATTGATCGTGGTCGTTGGAGGCCTCATCAAAACCTTTCCGAATCTCGAAGATCGTGCGAAACTCCGCCTCGGACGCGTCCATCTGCGTCATCTGCCAGCGCAGGTTTTGCGCGGTGCGCGACTGGCGCAGATCATAATCCTTCAGCTCCTCGGGCGTGAGCAAGGCCTCCAGATCCGCGCGTTTTTCCGCCATGAGAAATTTCGTTTTCTCCCGGTCCGAAGGCAGCGTGAAACCCTGCGATTCCTGCCGCAGCTCGTTGCTCAGTTCGTTGTAATCCTGCTCCAACTGCTGCAAGGCCTCGCGCTTCTCCGTCGGCAAAAACCCATACTGCCGCTCCAGCCACGGCTGGTTCCCCAGCGCGAACGGGTCCTTGCCCAGCAAGCGCTCGCTCTCCGCTTTTATCTCCGCCTGCAAAGCCCTCATCTCCGCGCGCTGCTCCTTCGTTTGGCCGCCCCACCAACCGTTGTTTTCTTGCTTCCACCACTCGGTCTGCGCGCCCGACCCCGCTTGCAGCGCCCGCATGCGCGCCTCGTGACGCTTCCACAACCGCATGCCCACCACCGCGCGCACCAGATCCTCGTCCACCCCCGCCGCGCGCAGCTCGTCGCGCAGCGCCTCCGCTTCGCCGCTTTGCAAAGCCCGCGCGATCGCCCCGTTCTCGCCCGTCGCCACCGCGCGCCCCTCGGACAAGGCGCCCGCCGACCGCGTCTCCCCGCCGCCCGCCTTGCCCGCCGAAGCCAAGCCCGACCCGCTCGCCTCGTCGCCCGTGCGTAAATGCACGAATAAAAACGACGCGTTCGCGACCACCGATACCACCAAAAACAAGGGCAACAATTTCATGGGTAAAAAGCTTCGCCAGCCTGCACCGTTTTTCCCGCCGCCTGCCAGACTCAATCCACCCCTGAACAAGTGATGAAGCCAGACGTTTACCCCATTGACCACGCCCCCGCCCTTTCTAGCTTGGAACGAATCCACTCTCCAGCCGTCGTAGTCTGACACCGCCCGTTCCCAATGCCCACCGCCCGCTCTCGCCTCTCCGCCGCCTTCCTCGCCGCCACCCTGCTGGCCCTCCCCTGCGGCCTTCTGGCCCAGGCCGCCGCCCCGATCGACGACGGACTCAACCTCCGCTTCGCCAACGGCATCGCCGCCGTCGTCGAAAACCGCATCATCACAGTGGACGATATCCGCCGCGACCTCGCCCCCATTCTCCCCCAGATCCGCCGCGACTCCCGCAACCAGCAGGAGTTCTCCCAGCGCATAGAAAAAGTGCAGGACGAGATCATCCGCAACCTCATCGACCGCCACCTCATCGTCCGCGATTTCCGCAAAGACGAGAAGCGCCAGATACCCCAGAGCTTCGTGGACAACTCCATCCAAGAACAGCTCACCACCCAGTTTGAAGGCGACCGCGCCCGCTTCCTCGCCTACCTGAAATCCCGCGGCTTCACCCTCCGCGACTACCGCAAGGAAGTCGAAGACGACATCATCTACGGCTACATGCGCGGCCAGCAGCGCAAGAGCGTCAACATCGTCAGCCCCGCCCGCGTCGAGGAGTTCTACGCCGCCAACCAAGATAAGTTCTTCGAAGAGGAACAGGTGAACCTCCGCATGATCCACCTCGCCCGCAGCGAGCAGAGCGACGAACAGCTCACCGCCCGCGCCAACGAGATCGCCGCCGAATTCAAGGCCGGAAAAAACTTTGAAGACCTCGCCAAAACCTTCACCGAAGACGCCCGCAAAGAACGCGGCGGCGAGTGGGGCTGGCAAAAACGCTCCGACCTCAAGCCCGAGTTCAGCGAGCCCCTCTTCGCCCTCAAGGCCGGCGAGATCAGCACCCCCATCCTTCAGCGCGAAGGCGCCTACCTGCTTTTCGCCGAAGAGCGCAGGGAAGCCGGCGTGCCGCCCGTCACCGAGGTTCGCGAGCAAATCGAAATCGTGCTCGCCCAGCAAATGACCCGCGACGCCCAGGAAAAGTGGCTCGAACGCCTCCGCAAAGGCGCCTACGTCCGCATGTATTAATTTGGAATGCGGCGGCTTGACGCCGCTTTCGACGGCGAGACTCGACTCGCCGCCTCCTCCTTTCGGCCCGACCGCCCCCGCGCGCTCGGGCCTTTTTGCGCCCTGCCCAAGCCAACAAATGCGTAGCCCAAAACGCGCGCGCGCATTACGCTAGTCCCACCTCCTATCCTCCCCTCTCCCAACCTCGTCGCCGTCCCGCTCCCGCCATGTCGCTCCCCTTCCCCACCCTGACTCCCGCCGAAGCCGCCTCGCTCGTCCGCCACGGCGACACCGTCGCCTTCGGCGGCTTCACCCCCGCCGGCTGCCCCAAGGAGATCCCCACCGCCATCGCCGCCCGCGCCACCGCCGAACACGCCGCCGGCCGCCCCTTCCAGATCGGCGTCATCACCGGCGCCTCCACCGGAGCCTCCCTCGACGGCGCCCTCGCCAAGGCCGACGCCATCTCCTTCCGCACCCCCTACCAATCCGACCCCGACCTGCGCAAAGCCATCAACGCCGGCCGCACCCGCTTCTTCGACCTCCACCTCAGCCAGCTTGCCCAACACGTGCGCACCGGCGCGCTCGGCCCCGTCCACTGGACCGTCATCGAGGCCGCCGACCTCACCCCCGACGGCCGCGTCGTGCTCACCAGCGGCGTCGGCGCCGCCCCCACCTTCGCCCGCTGCGGCGAGAAAATCCTCGTCGAGATCAACCGCCGCCACCCCTCCTCCCTCTGCGGCATCCACGACATCTACGAACCCATCGATCCGCCCTTCCGCCACGAGATCCCCCTCTACTCCGTCTCCGACCGCATCGGCCAACCCTGGCTCCAACTCGACCCCAAAAAAATCGCCGGCGTCGTTTACACCGACCGCGCCGACGAGACCGGAGCCTTCGCCGCGCCCGACGCCATCACCACCCGCATCGGTGAAAACGTCGCCAACTTCCTCGCCGCCGAACTCCGCTCCGCCCGCATCCCCACCGATTTCCTCCCCCTTCAATCCGGCGTCGGCGACATCGCCAACGCCGTCCTCGGCGCCCTCGGAGCCCACCCCGAGATCCCGCGCTTCTCCATGTATTCGGAGGTCCTGCAGGACGCCACCCTCGCCCTCCTCCGCGAAGGCAAACTCAAGTTCGCCAGCGGCTGCTCCCTCACCCTCAGCCCCGCCGCGCTCAAAACCCTCTACGACGACCTCTCCGCCCTCCGCGGCCGCATCGTCCTCCGCCCGCAGGAGATCAGCAACAACCCCGAGATCGTCCGCCGTCTCGGTATCATCTCCGTGAATACCGCCATCGAGGCCGACCTCCAGGGCAACATCAACAGCACCCACCTCTTCGGCACCACCATGATGAACGGCATCGGCGGCTCCGGCGATTTCACCCGCAACGCCCACCTCTCCATCTTCACCTGCCCCTCCCTCCAAAAAGGCGGCAAGATCAGCACCCTCGTGCCGCTCGTGACCCACACCGACCACAGCGAACACTCCGTGCAGGTCATCGTCACCGAGCACGGCGTCGCCGACCTCCGCCGCCTCGATCCGCGCCAGCGCGCCGAGCTTATCATCGAGAAGTGCGCTCACCCCGACTTCCGCCCCGAACTGCGCCGCTACCTCGCCCTCGCCAAACACGGCCACGAACCCTTCCACCCCGAACACGCCTTCGCCTTCCACCGCCAATACCTCAAGACGGGCGACATGCGCGGCGCCCTGACCGCACCCGTTGACCCCGCCCCCCGCCCCGCCACACTCGTGGCATGACGATCCTGGAACAGCTCGAAGCCCAAGCGACATCGTCACCGTCATAGGCCTGCCCCTGGCCATCTTCGTTTACCTGCGCGACCAACGGGAGGAGCGCAAAAACGAAGACGAGGAAGTCCATGTCCGCCTCTCCGACGAGTATTCCGACTTCCTCGAACTCGTGCTGAAAAACGCCGACCTCCAGCTCACCACCCGCAACGCCCTCGCCGCCCCGCCCACCCCCGAGCAACAAGAACGACGCCTCGTCCTCTTCGAGATCCTCATCTCCCTTTTCGAACGCGCCTACATCCTCGTTTACGAGGACGACATGGACAAAGAGGAGACCCGCCTCTGGGCCTCCAGGCACGACTACATGCGCGAATGGTGCGCCCGCCGCGATGTTCCGCGAAGCCCTGCCCGCCCTCTTACGCGGCGAAGACCCGGATTTGCCACCTACATCCGCAAGATCTCCGAAGAGGAAGAGTCGGCCGCCCGGCAACCCGCCCCGTCCTAACTATTCCGGAGGGACTCCCGCTAGCGGGATCCGGTCCGCGCCTCCTCGGTCCTCCCCTGCGGACGACACGGAGGTCGTCCCTCCAAAATCCTCGGCACCGCCACACTCCTGGAGGGACCGGCTCCGTCCGGTCCGCTCAGAGTCCACCGCCGTCCGCCCTCACCGCCCGCGCTTCAAGTGCAGCAACTCCACCTTCGTCGCGCGCTTCGCCCCCTCGTCATACTCCACGATCGCGCCCGAGATGCGCACGTCGCCCTCGGCCACCTCGCACTTGCGCGGCATGCCGTCGAGAAAGCGATCCACGATCGGACGTATTTGCCGACCCAATACAGACTCGTAGGGCCCGGTCATTCCCACGTCGCACATGAAACCCGTGCCGCCCGGCAGCACGCACGCGTCGGCCGTGGGCACGTGCGTGTGCGTGCCCAGCACCGCCAGCGCGCGCCCGTCGAGATGCCAGCCCAGCGCGATTTTCTCGCTCGTCGCCTCCATGTGCGCCTCGACGAAAAACGCGTCCGCCTCGCCCGCCAGCCTACGCAGCATCTCGTCCGCCGCGTGAAACGGACACTCCGCCCTCATCCCCATGAACGTGCGCCCCAGCACGGTGAACACCGCGATGCGCACGCCCTTCACGTTCACGATCACATGATCCGCGCCGGGGCAGCCTCCGGGCAGATTGGCCGGGCGGCAAACCCGCGTCAGGTCGTCGATCTCGGACTCCCACCCGCGTTGATCCCACACGTGATCGCCCAGCGTGATCGCATCGACGCCGTTTTGCAGCAGAGCCTTGGCGATGCTCGCGTTGATGCCCGAACCGGCGGCGGCGTTTTCGCCATTGGCGATGACCGCGTCGAGTTTCAGCTCCTGACGCAGGCGCGGCAGCCGTTCCATCACCATCTCGCGACCGGGCCGTCCCACGATGTCGCCCACAAAAAGGATCTTCAACATCCGCGCACCGTGCCCCCCGCCCCCTCCCCCTCCAAGCCCAAAACCCAATCGTAGCCCGGGCGTCCCGCCCGTGATCCGTCGTGGCATGGGCGTCTCGCCCCATCTCTGATTAACGTTTCCTCCACGCCTTAGACGCTGTCTTCAAAATAAACCGATACTACGTGAGCGGGAAACCATGCTCGG
>CAZOGV010000116.1:0-9479 GCA_964579225.1 uncultured Akkermansia sp.
GGAGTGAGGGATTGAGTGAAAGGGAGTGAGGGACGGAGGTGGCGGTGGGTGAAGCGGGAAAACGCGAATGGGGAAACTTGGACAAAAAAAGCCCGCGCCTCCAGAGGGGGGGGCGCGGGCTGGGTGCAAGGAGGGGCGACACTCTTGTCGCCCTTTTTTCGAACCGTCGGCGACAGGAGTGTCGCCGCTCCCTGGGCTCGGACGGGGGACTGGGGTAGAATATGTTAATAATAAAGGGCGGGACTCCATCGGTTCGCGCGTTCGCTTGGTTCCGACCCCGCCTCACGGTTGATACACCACCTCGAGCTCCGACTTCACGCGCCGCTCCTCCACGAAGCGGAAGCTAACCAACTCCGCTCCGCGCAACCACTCCGCCCATTCCTGTGCATCCCGTTTCGCCAGATCTCCTCGCTGCCCGAAATGCAGCGTCCGCGTCTCGTATTTGAAATATCCGTCGCTCGATCCGCCTCCCCCGCCGCCGCCACTGGCCAGCACCGCCTCTCCCCGCTCTGTATTGATAAGTGCATACATCAACGGCATCACTCCGCTGACCACCCGGCTGGTATTCGCCCGTTTCCCCAGCGTCGGCGTATCCGCCCTACGCTCCGTGGACGTCACCTGGATTTCGGCGTTCACCGTTTCCACATCGACCACCCGGAAGCGATACGCGCCGTCTTGGTAAAACGCCCCACGCTTCAACGGCACTCGCGCTTCGATCTCCACCCGGCCCACCTTAGCCGACACCTCGCCACGCCAAGTCGCCTCTTGCCCCGCCCTCGCCTGCAAATCTCCCGCGCGCAATCTCATCAACGTCACGCCTTCTTCCGTTCCCTTCCTGAACGGGGAACCCTGCACGCTTTCGATTCCGATCTCGCGCAACGCCACCGTCAGGTCGAACCCCGCCGCCGATTCCACTTCAGCGAACTGCGCGATCCCCCTCCCGTCCGCGCCCGTTAATCGCCCCGTGATTAGATACGTCGCGCAAACTTCTCCGTCCTTTGCTCCTGACCACTGCAACGTGGCATCCAGATGCCGGAACGACAAGCCATCGACCGTTGACCCGGACTCCATGCCCGTGCGCACCACCATGACTCGATAAGATTCGTTCTCACTCGCCGCCAACCGCTTCAACGCCGGAACTCCGCTCAACGCATCCCATGTCCAAAATGCCCCCGCGGCCCACGCGCTGGTCGCCCCCAGCACCAAGGCTACCAACGCTCCCCGCCTGTCCCTTCGCGCATACACCCATGCCGCCGCACTCCCGCACGCGGCCACCAAGATCAACGCCCCTGCCGCCATGCGCGTCCACTCGAGCGAGACGCTCGCGTATACCCCGCTTTGTATCCCCGTCGGCACGCCCTTCGGTCTCAGTGTCATGCTCGTCATTTGAGCGACCATGCCCACGAACCACAGGCCCACGACCGACACCAGTATCCGCTCCGTGAGCATAGCGATCACCCCAATGCCCAGGCCGATCGCCCCGTGCAACAACCCTTGCCCGACCATCACCCACGCGGTCTCAATCGCCGTGAATCCGTAATACCATCCCGCCACCGCCGCCACCACCACCGGAAGCACCACCGTCCACGCGCCGAGAAACACCAACTTCGCCCGCAGCATCCGCCCGCCCGTTATCGGCCTCATCCGCCAAAACGCCCCTTCCTTGATCGGCGAATCCTCCGCGATCACCCAGCACACCAGCTGAATGTTCACCAACACCACGAGCATCATCGCAAATATCCCCTCCTCGCGTCCCGACAACAGCTCCTCCCCCAGCCACGCGTCCAGTGTCGCGCGCACCGCCAACGCGGCGCACCACAACGTCAACAACGCCCAAAACCGCCGCAGATCCTTCCGCACAATCAGCCAAATCGAAGCATTCGTAGTCATGTTGGTTTTTTAAATATCTCGTCGTTAAACCTGCGGCGTCCGCGCGATCACCAGATAGCTCTCGCGTAGCGAAATCCCCCCGACCGTTACCACCGCTCCGGGAAATCTCCTTGCGAGGTCCGCCTCGCTCTCCGCTCCGCGATAAGCCGTGTGGACAAATTTCAACAACAAGCCCGCCCGCTCCACGTCGCGCCAAGCCAACGGCCATTCGCCATCCGCCACCGCGTGCCCCGACGGCAGCGTGATCTCCACCCGCCGGAACCGCGCCTGCAACGTCTCCAGCGACTCCGAAACCTTCAGTTTCCCGCCGTCGATCACGATCACCCAATCCGCAAACCGCTCCACCTCATCGATGTCATGAGACGAGATCAGCACCGACCACCCGCCTTCTCCCGTCGCCTCAAACACTCCGCGCACAAAATCATCCCGCACCGCCGGATCCAGTCCGCTGAACGGTTCGTCCAGCACCAACAACTCCGGACGATAAGCCAGTGCCGCCAGCAGTGCCGCCTTCATCTTCATCCCGCGCGAGAGTTGCTTTATTTTCCGATCCGCCGGCAGCGCAAATCGCTCCAGGAGCCGCGCCTCCAGATTCCGGTCCCAAGTCGGATAGAACCCGCGACAATAATTCAGAAACGCCCGCACGCTCATCCACTCCGGCATCTCCTGACTCTCCGACACATAACCGATCCGCGCTTTCTCCGCCGGCCCGAGCCGCCGCGAATCCGTGCCGAACACCCGCGCCTCGCCGCCGCTCGGCGCGATCAGATTCATGAGCATCTTGATGGTAGTCGTCTTGCCCGCGCCATTTGGGCCGAGCAATGCGCACGCGCTGCCCGCCGGCACCTTTAGGTCCAATTTGTGCACCGCTGTTTTCCAGCCGAAGCTACGCTTCAATCCCTGTGTTTCGATCACATTCATTTTGTTTTGGGTTGGGTGAGTTTTTTCCAATGCGCCGCGACCGCCGCCTGCACATCGTCTAGGCCGAGCCCGAGCTTTTTCGCCTCGACCACCAGTCGTTCCGCGTCGCCGCCGAGCAGTTCCGCCCTCTCGCGTTTTCCACCGGCCGCTTGCGCCGCCACCACGCTGCCCACCGCCGGCGTCGTCACCAGCACGCCTTCCGCCACCAGCGTCGCCACCACCTTGTGCGCCGTGTTCGGATTTATCCGAAGGTCCTGACTCAATTGCCGCACCGAGGGGAACCTCGTCCCCTCCGCCAACTGCCCGTTCACCACCGCCTTCTTCACCGCATAGAGAATCTGCTCCGTCACCGGCAGCCCTGTCTTGAGCTCGATCGAGAATGGAAGCACACTGTTCTATCTGAACTAGAACAGATGGGACGGCAAGCGGGAAAATGAAAACAGCTTATTCGGCGTCGATCCACCTGCGGCGTGGTGCGGGCGAGGACGGGGCGGATGAGGAGATGGCTCAAAAAAACCCGCGCCGCCGGGTGGGCGGGCGCGGGCTGCTGGGGGAGTGCGGAGCGGCGACACTTTTGTCGCCGTCGTCACTTCGCATGTCGTGCAGGCCGATGTTCGTATTACGAACATCGACCGGAGGTGGCGGATGCTTGGTTTCGGCGACAGGAGTGTCGCCGCTCCTTGGGCTCAGGAGCTGGCGCGGATGCCTGCGGTGAAGGTGCGGCCGGGGAGGGTTTGGTCTCCGCCTCGGTTTACGCGTCGATGCGGCCTTGGATCTTTTCCAAGCCTAGCTCGATGGCGGATTCCACCAGCACGTGCAGGACGGGGTTGCAGCCTTTGAAAACCAGCCGGTCCAGCACCGCCTCACCGTGTTGCTCCACCAGAGCGGAAACCAGCGCGTTCATGAAGGAGCTGTTCGCATTCCGCACGCCGGTGAAATCGAGGGTGATCTCCGGGCAGAGCGAGACGTAGGGCTCGATGCGTGCGAGGCGGAAGCGGGCGGCCGTCTCTCCATCGGCCAGATGGGCACCGAGTTCTTTGGCGAGCTGCAATTCCATGTTCACTTCGTAAATCTGCCTCGCTCCGGTTTCTGGCGCAAGAGCCCAGATGCCCGCTTGGCCGCGTCGAGCAGCACGGCGAAGTTGTGCGCTTTATCTTGCCGGAAGGTCAGGGCGACCAGGGTTCCGTGGTAACTGGCTCCGTTGGGTAATACCCCGGTGTTGACGCGCGGCTCCGCTCCGGGATTTAGCCGCACTACGCCGGTGCCGCTGACGATCAATAACCAGGCTTCGGCCAGTTCCGCCATCTTGCTGGTGAGGGTGAGGCCGACGCCTTCGTTGTAGGGGCTGCCTTTCGACGAGATTTTTGGCTCGAGCGCTTTCACGATGGCTGCGGTGTCGTCCATCGTGGCGCTCCAGGAGAGTTCGGCATCACGAAAGCTCTCCAAAATGCCGCGACCGTTATCCGCGATGGCGATACGCACCAAGCTTTCCGCCTGGCCCACCTGCGCGGAGGCGAATCCTCGTCCTCCGCTGTGTTGTCGAACGTTGTTGCCCATTTCGGTAAGGACATACCAGACGAGGTCATATGGGCCGGCCAAGGGGTGGTCGAACTCGTCGCCGCCGGGCGCGACGCATAAGGCCATCTCGCTTCCCATCTCCTCCACCCGGTGGTCGATCAAGCGAACGGGCACAAACCGGCCTTTGGCGTCGTGTTACGTAAATGTTTCCGGGCGGGAAAAGCCGCAGGCTTCAAGCACGTCCATCCGTTGCAGGTAGCCCAAAATCGGGCATGCGGCCAACCCGACGGGGATGACCGTCACGCCTCGCCTACGCCATGCATCGACTTGGGCGGTCAATGCCACCAAGGCCGCCGGGGAAACGCGGCGCAGTTCGGTAAAGTCCACGTCAACGCGGTTCGTCGCTCCCACTTCGCCAAGCCGGGCAACGAACGGGAGCAAGCCGTCGGCGTTGATGTTTGTGGGCAAAACGAGACGCATGGGCGGCGAATGGAGTTTGGGAAGGGGCGGGAGCGGGAAGGCGAGAAGCTATCAGGGCGTAGGAGGGGGCGGCGGCGCATGCGCGTCGGTGCGGCCATGTGATGAAGGAGTTGTGGAAGCGGTCGGGGCCGGTTCAAGGTCGGCGGCGTGAAACCATAAATTTGGTGGTGAATTGTGGGCGGGGGCAACGGGCGCTATTATGGGAGGGACGGCGAGAGGCTGAAACGGGCGGCGATGGGGGAAGCGGGAAAACGCGGATGGGGAAATTTGGACAAAAAAAAGCCCGCGCCGCCGGTTGGGGGGCGCGGGTTGGGTGCAAGGAGGGGCGACACTCTTGTCGCCCTTTTTTCGAACCGTCGGCGACAGGAGTGTCGCCGCTCCTTGGGTTAGAAGCTGGCGCGGACGCCGGCGGTGAAGGCGCGGCCGGGGAGGGGGGCGATCTCCTTCAGGAAGCTGGTGTGCAGGCGGGCCTCCTCGTTCGTCAGGTTGGCGCCGCGCACGAAGAAATCGTAGGTCGCGTGGCGGGTCTCCAAACAATACCCGAGCGTCAGGCCGAGCAGGGCGTAGCCGTCGGTGTTGTCTTCGCCGGGGGCGGTGGCGGTCTGCTTGGCGACGAGCACGAGGTCGGGGCCGATGTGCCAGCCGTCTTTGCGCCAATCGAGCGCGAGGCGGGCCTTGAGCGAGGGGATGCGGGGCAGGTTGTCGCCGCCGGTTTCCTCGGCGCGCACGTAGTCCACGGCGGTGGTGAGATCGAGGGTGTGGCTAGCCTCGTTGTGAAGGTGCCAGATGGCCTCGGCCTCGAAGCCGTAGAAGAGCGCGTTGCGTTGCACGAAGAAGGTGCGCTCCAGGTGCTCGGTGGGGTCGGGCGTGTTTTCTTCGTCCACGGTGATGCCGGTGCCTTCCTCAAAAATGTAGCCGTCGAAGTATTGCACGAAACCGGTGAGCGAGCCGGTCACGAGGCCGGCGGTTTTGCGCAGGCTGAGTTCGTAGCCGATGCTGCGCTCGGTGGAGAGGTTTTCGTCGCCGATCTCGTAGGCCTCGGTGCCGTGGTGGGGGCCGTAGGCGTAGAGTTCCTGGCCATTGGGGGCGCGCTCGGTGTAGCTGGCGTTCCAGGCGAGCTTGTAGGTTTCGTCGAGCGCGTAGATCGCGCCGAGGGAGCCGGAGAACGTGGTGCGGGTATCGCTGCGTGAGCCGAAGGTGACGCCGGGTTCGCTGGTGACGAAGGGGTCGGCGTCGATGCGGCGGTGTTCGAGGCGCGCGCCGACTTGCCAGGTGGTGCGGCCGCGGGCGAGTTCTTGGAAGAGGAACACGGCGCCGTTGTCGGTGGTGTGGGTGGGGAGGAAGGCCTCGTCGCCTTCGGCAGAGGTTTCGGTGGAGCCGAGTTGCAGACCGAGCGCACCGGTCCAGCCGGCGACCTCGCCGTTGATGAATTCGAGGCGGGAGTCGATGCCCTCGATCTCGAAGAGGGTCTCGGGCGCGCCGCCCTCGAATTCCTGGTGCTGGTAGTCGGCGTAACCGATCTTGACGCGGGCTTCCTCAAAGATGCCGAAGTCGCGTTTGTAGGTGGCGGCGGCGTCGATGCGGCGCTGGCGGAGGTCGATGGTGATGGCGTCGTCCGACTCTTCGAAGGGAATGCCGTAGGTGGTGTCGAAGCCGTTGAAGTTCACGCCGACGTCGAGGTGTTCGGAAACGTAGCTGATGCCGACGGAGCCGCCTTTGGTGTCGAGGGCGGAGTTGTAGAGGCGGCCGCGGGGCATGGGATCGCCCATGTCGTCTTCCTGGCCGGAGAAGCCGGGGATGCGGACGTCGTCGGCTTCGCGGCGGAAGCCGTCGAGGTGGAGGACGAAGCCGGAATTGTTGTCGCGATCGGCGCCGAGGGCGATGTCGAGCGCGCCGCCGACGGCGTAGCCGCGGCCGTTGTCGGTGATGGAGGAATCGAAGACGCCGGAGATGTCGCGGGCGGGGAGGGCGGATTCGATGCGGTGGTCGATGACGTTGACGACGCCGCCGACGGCACCGGAGCCGTAGAGGAGGGCGGCGGGGCCGCGCACGACCTCGATGCGTTTCACGAGGAAGGGCTCCACGGAGACGGCGTGGTCGGGCGAGGTGTTGGAGGCGTCGAGAGTGTCGGTCGAGTTGGCGAGCACGCGCACGCGGTTGGCGGAGAGGCCGCGGATGACGGGGCGGCTCGAGCCGGGGCCGAAGTAGGTGGAGGAAACGCCGGGCAGGTCGGCGAGGGTTTCGCCGAGCGTGGGCTGGCGGGCTTCCTGGAGGGCGGCTCCGGCCAGCACGTTGGTGGAGCTGAGGAGGTCGGCTTGGGTGCGGGCGATGGGCGAGGCGGTGACGACGAGGTTTTCGAGTTGAACGGGCTCGCTGGCGTGATCGTGCGAGTGCGCGTGGGGCGCGGATTGGGCGAGGACAGCGGGCATCGCGGTGATGGCGACGCAGAGCGGGAGAAGAAGCGAACGTGGAAGGAAAGTGGACATGGTATGGGTGTGTTTGGCTGACGGGTTGGGTGCGCGGAAACGCGCGGGGTCGGACGGGCCGGGGGCGGCGCGGGGGGAGAAGAAATTGAGCTCACGCTCAATCCTACCCCGAGGTGTCGGGATGAACCGGAGGCGGGAGGGCTCAGGCGGCCGGGGGGGCGCGGCCGAGGGGCAATAGATGCTCGGTGCGAGGCAGGCGGGTATCCGACTCGGGCAAGGGCGCGACGACGGAAACGGAAAGGGGGGCGATGACGAGAGGAGCGGCGGCGGGGGAGTCGGCGCCTTGGGCGAAGGCCGTGATGGCGCAGAAATGGTCGTCGGCGAGCGGGTCGGCGGAGGGTTCGTTGGAAGAGTGATCGTGCGAATGGGGGTGGCCGGCTTTGCAGGCGGTCTCGTGCAGCCACGCGTGCGCTTCGGGTAAGTGAGCGAGTAAGCCGAGGCCGAGCACGAGCACGCACGCGAGTCCGGCCAGGAGGGACCGGAAGATCGGGGGGGCTGCGTGAGGGCGGGCGGACATTCGAAGTGCGAAAAGGACTATCTTAACAAACTTGGCAAGGGGGGGGGCGGATGGGGCGGGGTAGGGGCTTCGCTTGCGAAGACCGGGTTTGTGGTTCGAGGCGTGGTCCGGCTGGCGCGGGCGTCGCAAGCGACGCCCCTACGTCGGAGGCGGCTAGGACATCACGGCTGGTAGAGCCAGTAGCGGCGGGTTTGCTGTTGGTAGATGGCGGTGCCTTGGGCCCAGTTGGCCTTGAAGGCTTCGAGGTTCACGCGCGCGCCGTCGCGCACGAGGGCGTTCCACCAGGCGGTGCTGCCGACGTGGATGTTGAACGAGCGCATCTCGCGCGGGCCGAGCTTGGCAAAGGGGTTGGGCGGGTCGTAGCGGCAGGCGAGGCGCATCATCTCGAAACTTAGCTCGGTGGGGTTCCAAGCGTTCCAGTCGGTGATGTCCACGTAGAGCGCGGTGACGGGGCGGCCTTGGGCGTTGTTGACCGTGATGGGACGGAAATCGACGCCGGGGATTTTGAGGGCGTCGAGGTCGGCTTTGATCTGGGCGGGCGTCTTGCCCTTGAAGGCGATGGCGCGGAAGGGGTGCTCGCGCCCCGCGCCGTGTTTAAAGCCGCTGTATTCGCAGCCGAGGCCGATCATGGCGTAGCCGACGACGGCGGGAAAATCGCGCACCATGGGCGAGGTGGGGTGGAAGCGCAGGCCGGTCTCGGGCCAGCGCATGGAGCGCCGCCAGCCGCGCATGGGGATGACGGTGAGCTTGCCCTTGGCGCGCTCGGCCTCGGTGACTTCGAGCACGCCGGGGGCTTCGGCGGCCATGCGGGCGAGCTCGCCCATGGTGAGGCCGTGGACATACGGTATCCGAAAAGCCCCTACACCGCTCATCCATTCGCGGTCGAGCGAGGGGCCGTCCACCTTGAGGCCGCCGAGGGGGTTGGGGCGGTCGAGCACGATGACCTCGACGCCGTATTTGAAGCAGGAGTCCATGGCGTAGCGCATGACCACGCTGAAGGTGTAGCTGCGCACGCCGATGTCTTGCAGGTCGATGACGAGAGCATCGAGGCCCTTGAGCTGGGCGGCGGTGGGTTTGCGGTTGGCGCCGTGCAGGGAATACACGGGCAGGCCGGTGGTGGTGTGGACGGAGTCGCCGAAGTTGACGCTGGCCTTGATCTGGCCGTCGAGGCCGTGCTCGGGGGCGAAGAGGGAAACGAGTTTAACCCCGGGGGCGCGGGCGAGGATGTCGATGCTGGAGGCGCCGGTGCGGCTGACGCCGGCGGCGTGGGTAAGCAGGCCGATGGTCTTGCCGCGCACGGCGGCGAAGTTTTCGGCCGCGAGGACGTCGATGCCGAGCATGACGGGGTGGACCGGGTGCGGGGCGGGTGCGGGCGTGGGCGCAGGCGCGGCGACGGGTTGCACCGGGGTGGGCGCGCGAGAAACGGACGCGGACTGGCTGCCGCAGCCGGTGAGGCCGAGCAGGAGGCCGCCGAGCAGGAGGGGGAAACGACGAAGGAGGGATGGGTTCATCAAGGCGTGGTGTCGGGCGGGTTGGGTGGAGTCGGCGGTATGACCGGGGCGTCGGGGTCGTGCGGGCTGACGACGGCGGTGGTTTTTTTGCGGGCTTGGTGAAGTTTTGCGGCGGGCAGGACGAGCCAGCGCCAGAGCAGGTCGAGGGCCGCGCCG
>CAZOGV010000117.1:0-9337 GCA_964579225.1 uncultured Akkermansia sp.
TCTCCCTCCTCGTCTGCGTCGGCTACGAGCAGCCCCGCCCCGTCCGCCACACCCACCTCGACGCCACCGGCGCCCGCCGCACCATTACCTGCACTCCCCTCGGCGACTCCACCTACCGTCTCGACCCCTGGCCCTTCGACCAACCCGCCCTCGCCCTCACCGTCCCCACCCGCCACATCGCCACCGCCGCCTGCGCCGACCTCGACACCTTCCGCGCCGCCCACGCCGCCGCCCCCGTCGTCCCCCTCCCCATCCACCTCGTCTCCGCCTGACTCAGCGCTCCCCACGCTCTGCCAGCTTACCAGCTCTACTAGCTTTACTAGCTCTACCAGCTCCCATGCCCCAACTCACCGACTGCGTCGTCCTCCTCGGCCCCGAACTCGCCCCCTTCCGCTGCTCCCGCTTTGCCTGGTCGGGCGACACCATCACCGCCGCCGACCGTATCCAACCCGTCACTACGCTCGACGCCGGCGCGCGCGTCGTCATCCCCGGCCTCTACAACAGCCACACCCACATGGGCGACTCCGCCCTCCCCGACGGCGCCACCGGCCTCACCCTCGAACAAGGCTTCTTCCGCCCCCACGGCTACAAATACCGCGAACTCGCCAAACTCACCCGCGAGACCCACCTCCCCCACATCGAGGCCCATCTCCGCTACATGGCCCGCACCGGCACCGTCGCCCACCTCGATTTCCGCGAACAAGGCCCCTACGGTGCCGAGCTTCTCCGCGCTGCCTCCGACTCCACCGGCGTCCAGTCCATCATCCTCGGCCAGTTCAACGGCGTGCCCTTCTCCGAGCCCGAACTCCGCGCCAACCGCCCCGGCCACACCCTCCCCGCCGAACACCGCGCCGAACTCGAAAAACTCCTCACTCTCGCCGACGGATTCTCCGAGAGCACCATGAACGATCTCACCGACGCCGCCTGGGCCGAGATCCGCCAGCTCACCGCCGCCACCGGCAAACTCCGCGCCATCCACTGCCTCGAAAACGCCGGCTACCGCGACCTCTCCCTCGCCACCACCGGCCGCGGCGACCTCATCCGCGCCATCGAGCTCTACGACCCGCACCTCATCGTCCACCTCACCGTCGCCACCGCCGAGGAGATCGCGCTCCTCGTCCGCGCCAAAAAAACCGGCGTCCTCAACCCCCGCGCCAACGCCAACCTCGGCCTTCCGCTTCCCCCCATCGCCGCCCTCCTCCGCGCCGGTGCCAACCTCCTCCTCGGCACCGACAACGGCATGCTCAACTCCCCCAGCATGCTCGCCGAACTCGATTTCACCTACAAAGTCGCCAAGTCCCAGTTCGCCGACGCCCTCGCGCCCGATCCCACCGCCATCCTGCAAATGGCCACCAGCAACATCCGCCCCGTCCTCGGCGGCGACCACCACGGCGCGCTCGAAGTCGGCCTCCCCGCCAACTTCGTCGTGCTCGATTTCACCAAGCCCCACCTCGCCCACACCCGCCACCTCGCCGCCAGCATCGTCACCCGCGTCACCCCCGACGACGTCCTCGCCACCTACCGCCAAGGCCGCCCCCTCTACTCCGTTTCCGACCTATTTTAACCACAGATCACACAGATTCTCACAGATACCAAACCCCGCTCCGCCACCCGGGCCTTTATCTGTGCCCATCTGTGAAATCTGTGGTCAAAAAATTCAGCCTCATCCGCGCCCATCCGCGTAATCCGCGGTTAATAAAAAATGCACCACATCCTCTCCCCCGAACCCTTCTGCGACCGCTGGAACAACGCCACGCCCCCGCGCCTCACCATCGCCCCCGGCGATACCGTCACCTTCCAATGCGCCGACTCCTCCGGCTACCAGGTCCGCCCCGACTGGGACGCCGCCAAATTCGCCGCCTCCTTCGATCCCCTCAAAATCCATTCCCTCACCGGCCCCGTCGCCATCGACGGCGCCCAGCCCGGCGACACCCTTGAAATCGTCATCGAGTCCTACGCCCACCACGGCTTCGCCTGGACCAGCCTCATCCCCGGCCTCGGCCTCCTCGCCGGCGACTTCCCCGAGCATCACCTCTTCCTCTGGAAACTCGAAGACGCGCAGACCCGAAGCTTCCCCGGTGTCACCCTCGATCTCCACCCCTTCGCCGGCATCATCGGTGTGCAACGCGCCGAGCCCGGCGAATTCCGCACCCGCGCCCCCGGCCCCTTCGGCGGCAACCTCGACGTCCGCCACCTCACCGCCGGCACCCGCCTCTTCCTCCCCGTCCTCACCCCCGGCGCGGGAGTGCTCACCGGCGACTGCCACGCCGCCCAAGGCGACGGCGAAGTCTGCATCAACGGCATGGAGGCTCCCATGGACGCCACCTACACATTCCGTATCCATAAAAACCCTACAAAACCCCTCGCCGGCCCCTACGCCATCTTCCCGGCCGCCTCCTTCACGCCCCCGCGCTACGCGACAAAACCCTGGCACCTCTTCATCGAGAGCGACGTCGATTCCCGCGAAGCCTGCAAACGCGTCGTCCGCCGCGCCATGGAGTTTATCCAGGACCGCCTCCACGTGACCCCGCAAATGGCCTACACCCTCTGCAGTGTCGTGCTAGACTTGAAGGTCAGCCAGCTCGTCAACGTCCCCACCACCACCATCACCGCCTACCTCCCCGAAGCCATCTTCGACTGAACCTCCGTGCTCTCCTTTGGAGGGCGGGGCTCCGTCCCCGCCGTTTCCGAAGCTTGAGCCTCCCCGCTCCCCGCTCCTAGCTCCCCACCCACCATGTCCTCCGCCTCCGTCGAATCCAAACTCGCCTCCCTCGGTCTCACTCTTCCCGCGCCCGCCGCCCCCGGTGGCAGCTACCTGCCCTACCGCATCCACGGCGACACCCTCATCCTCGCCGGCGTCATCTCCTCCCTCAACGGCGAGATGACTCACGTCGGCCAGGTCGGCAAAGAGCACACCATCGAAACCGCCCGCGAAGCCGCGCGCATCTGCGCCCTGAACGTGCTCACCAACATCAAACTCGCCCTCGGTTCCTTTGATCGCGTCGAGTCCATCCTCTACGTCGGCGGCTACGTGAACGGCGTGTCCGGCTTCGCCGACGCCCCGGCGGTGATCAACGGCGCCAGCGACCTCTTCGTCGAGCTCCTCGGCGACGCCGGCCGCCACGCCCGCGCCGCCGTCACCGTCGCCGGCCTGCCCAAAAACTCCACCGTCGAACTCCAAGTCACCGTCGCCATCAAACCCGAAGTTTGACCGCGGATATCGCGGATGATCGCGGATATTAAAATCGGCCTGCCCTTATCCGCGTCCATCTGCGCCATCCGCGGTTAAAATATCCGCCCTCATGACCTTCGCCGACTGGCAGAGTCTCGCCCCCGCCGCCTCCGCGCGCCTCGTCCACGAGCGCGCGGCGACCCTGCCCCCGGCCCAACACCGCGCCGCCCTCGCCTGGCTGTCCCCCGAAGCCCGCCTAGCCGCCGAGTTGAGCGGGGAGCCGGGAGCTGGGAGCGGGGAGCCAGCAAAAGCACCCGAACCCCAGCTCCGAAGCTCTGGCTCCTTGCTCCCCGCTCCTCGCTCCCCGCTCCTCGGCGTCCCCTTCGCCGCCAAAGACCTCTTCGACGCCGCCGGCCTGCCTACCTTCGCCGGCTCCGCCTTCCTCCCCGAAGTCCGCCATCAACCCTCCGGCCTAGCCCCCGCCGACGGAGCCTTCATCGCCGCCCTCCGCGCCGCCGGTGCCGCCCTCGCCGCCAAGGCCCACATGCACGAATTCGCCTACGGCATCACCGGCGAAAACCCGCACTACGGCGACTGCGAGATTCCAGGCCATCCCGGCCGCACCACCGGCGGCTCCTCCTCCGGCTCCGCCCTGCTCGTGAAGGCCGGCGCCGTCCCCCTCGCCCTCGGCACCGACACCGGCGGCAGCATCCGCGTGCCCTCCGCCTTCTGCGGCCTCTACGGCTTCCGCATGACGCCCCACCACCCCTGGATCGCCGACGGCTACCCCCTCGCCGAATCCCTCGACACCCCGGGTTGGTTCACGAGCAACGCATCCGACATGCGCACCACCCTCGAAGCCCTGGTCCCCGAGCCCGCGCCTGACGACACGGCAGACCACGGGCGCAACCGCCCGCTTACTAGCTCTACTAGCTCTACTAGCTCTACTAGCTTTACCAGCTCTACCAGCTCTACCCCTCCCCGCGCCCCGCGCGGCGGATCCCTCACCCTCCCTGGTCTGGACCCCGCCGTCGAAACCGCCTTCACCGCCGCAGCCTCTCGCCTCGCCGAACCGCTTGCCGCCTCCACCGCCGCCGAACTCCGCGCCCTCTTCGCCCCCGCCGCCGAACTCTACGCCATCCTCGGCGGCGCCGAGACCTGGCGCATCCACGCGCCCTTCTACGACCGCTACCGCGACCGCTACGACCCCAACGTCCGCGCCCGCATCGACCACGCCCGCACCCTCACCTCCGCCGAGATCGATCGCGCCCAAGCCAACCGCGACGCCATCACCGCCGCCTGGGCGTCCTTGTTTTCTGAATACGACTACATCGTGCTCCCCGCCTCGCCCTGCCCCGCCATCACCAAGGCCGAGTGCACCGTCGAGATGCGCGGCCGCATCCTCAGCCTCACCGTGCCCGCCAGCATGGGCAGCCTCCCCGTCCTCGCCCTCCCCATCGCCCTCCCCGACACCAACGGCCTCACCACCGCCCTGCAAATCGTGATCCCCCACATCCACTCCCCCGCCATTCGCCACGCCCTCGCCCTGCACGGGTGAAACCCCATCCCTCCTCTGCCTGCTCTCTGTGAGGCCTCGGTGTGTCTCTGCCTCGGTGGTTAACCGGCCCTTCAGTCTCAGTTAGATTCTGCCAAAGTGAGGAAAAGCCCTCAAATCATCCCTTCCCGCTAGCCCGCCCAGCTCCGAAATTTCTCCGCGGAGTCGCCAAGTAGCGACTTCCCCCGAACGCGATTGCTGTTCTGCTTGCCCAATGGCTCACCTGCTCCGCGTCGAAAACCTGCACCGCCACCTCGGCGAGGGGGATACCCGCGTCCATGCCCTGCGCGGCGTGAGCTTCGAGATCGAGCGCGGCCGCACCTACGCCATCGCCGGTCACTCCGGCTCCGGCAAGAGCACCCTGCTTTATCTGCTCGGCCTTCTCGACGTGCCCGACGAGGGCAAAATCTGGGTCGGCGAGCGCGAGACCAGCCGCCTGCGCGACGACGAACGCACCGCCGTGCGCAACGAGCACATGGGCTTCGTTTTCCAGTTTCACTTTCTGCTCAAGGAATTCACCGCGCTCGAAAACGTCATGCTGCCCATGCGCAAACTCGGCCGGCTAGACGAGTCCGCCATGCGCGACAAAGCCGCCGAGCTGCTCGACGCAGTCGGCCTCTCCGACAAGACCCGCCGCCTCGGCTCCCAGCTCTCCGGCGGCGAACAACAACGCGTCGCCATCGCCCGCGCCCTCGCCAACGACCCCGGCCTCATCCTCGCCGACGAGCCCACCGGCAACCTCGACCACGCCAACGCCGACCGCGTCTTCGCCTTGCTGAGCGACATCGCCCACACCCGCGGTCAGGCCCTGCTCATGGTCTCGCATAACCCCGAACTCGCCGGCCGCTGCGACCACGTTTTCCAAATGCAGGACGGGCGGATTCTGGAGTAGGCCGACTCCGCAACGCTTATCGCATGGATAGTTCACACACAACCACCGCGAACGATATCCAGTCTGCAGGAAAAACGGCCGGTCTGCGCGCGACCCTTCTTGGTCTGCCACGGGCACAGAAATGCATGCTCACCGCGCTCCTGCTCGGCGTGCTCGGCGTGTTCACGATTCCGTTTCTCCAGATCGACCGCTTCAGCATGCTGCGCGGCACCGATAACACCTTTTATTATTTCTGGCTGCGCTCCGCCGCCGTGGACGGGGACTGGGATTTCGCCAACGACCTCCAGGAAACCAATACGCTCACGCCGTTTCACCGCGCGGAAATCGAGAAAATCCCGCTCACCGAAACCGGACGCGTCGCGAATAAATACGGCATCGGATGGGCGCTGGTTTCCGCCCCGTTTTACGCCATCGCCGACGCCGTGGTGCTCGTCGGCCACGCCACCGGGTTCGGCGACTGGCCGCGCGACGGCTACTCCGCCCCCTACCAAATTGGCGTCCAAATTGGCCAGTTCCTGATCGGATTTTTCGGGCTTTGGCTGGCTTGGCTATGCGCCCGAAAATTATGCAACGACTCCCGCGCAGCGCTCTGGGCCGTGGCCTTCGGTTTGGCGGCCGGCCCCCAGCTTTATTATCTCACCCTCAAGCTCAGCCTCAGCCACGCCGCCGCCTTCACCGCCATCGCGCTAATGACTCACGCCTGCCTGGCGGCCCGCGAAGAACCCCGCCGCGCCTGGCCTTGGATCATCGCCGGCGCGGCCTGGGCACTGGCCGTCCTGATGCGGTTCCAACTCGCCGTGTTCGCGCTCCTGCCCGCCTGGATTTGGCTGGAATGTTTCATCCGGGAAAAAGACGTTCGCGCCGCCGTCCTCCGCGCCGCGTGGCTGGTCGCCGGTTTCACTCCCTTGATCGTTCTCCAGCTTTACGCCTGGAACATAGTGTATGGCAGCTGGCTCGTTTTCACCTACGGCGAAAACGGCGAAGGGTTTAATTGGACGCAGCCCGAGATACTGAACGTCCTTTTCTCCCCCCGCCACGGACTCCTTTACTGGCATTCGTTTCTCGCCGTCGGAGTGGCCGGTCTCATCGCCCTGGCGGTGCGCGATTCCTTCCAGCGCGTGGCACTGCTCTGCGTCGGGCTCACCCTCTACGTCAACGCGGCCTGGTGGTGCTGGTGGTTCGCCGGAAACTCCTTTGGTTCGCGCGCCTTCGAGGCGGCCATGCTCTTCTTCATGTTCGGCATCGCCTTCCTGCTGGCCCGCGCTACTCCCCGCTGGAAAAATGCTCTACTCTGCACCGGAGCCGTCGCGTGCGCGTGGAATTTCTACGTCATGATCCTCTTCTACTCCGGCGCGATCAGCCGCGACGGCCCCGTGACCTGGCTCGAAAAGATACAGACTGGCATCCGCCTGCTCGGCTCCACCATAAACTGAGCGAGATCCGCCCGGAAATGGAATACGCTCCCCGCCCATGACACCTCTCGTCGCCGTCCGCCTCCTCGCCTTCGCCGCCCTACTCTTCTGCACCGGCGTGCTGATCGCCAACATCGCGCAGACCTGGGATACCTTTAACCCGTCCTACTGGGGTCACTACGTGCAGCAACAACTCACCCGCCCCCTCACGGGCCTCGTCTTCTCCGCGCTCGCGCTCCTCGTCGCCCGCCCCCTCGCCCGATGGCTATCCCGCGACTAACCCCCCGCGCGCTCACCTACGCCCGCTTACCGGCTCTACTAGCTTTAATAGCTCTACTAGCTTTGCCAGCTCGCGCGAATCGCGCTGTCGCCGACGCCTCGCTCGAACACGTTTTTAATCTGCAAGGAGTCACCGCCACCCAGCCATTACGAGCCGGCGCTGCGGGCTACGACTGGGATTGGCGCGGCCCGCGCGACGACCCCGAGTGGGCCTGGTTTTTTAACCGTCACCAATGGTTCCCCGCCCTCCTTAAGGCGTATCAGGAAACTGGTGACACCCGCTACCGCGACGCCCTGCTCGACACGCTCGATGACTGGATACTCACCCACCCCGCCCCGTCGCGCATCTCGTTTTCCTCCGCCTGGCGTCCGCTCGAGGCCGCGCGCCGCCTACTGCAAAGCTGGCTGCCCATCGCGGACGAACTCCAGAAACTCGACGGCTTCACCCCGGAACGCGCCGCGCGCTTCCGCGCCAGCCTGGTGGACCACGGCGAACACCTGAAAACGCGACACGCCTTTAGCGGAAACCACCTCGTCACCGAGATGCTCGCCCTCGCGCGCCTCGCCCTCGTGATGCCCGATCTGCCGGGCGGCGATAGCTGGCTCGCCTACGCGCTCGACCAGCTCGACCGAGCCTACGCAAAACAAGTTTACCCCGACGGCACGCACACCGAACTCTCAACCCACTACCAGCGCGTCATCGCGCTCAATTACCAGGAACTGCTCGATCTCCTACGCCATCACGGCCGCGACGACCTCGCCGAACAATGGGCACCGCGAGTGGAGCTGCTCTGGCGCTACGTCGCGGCGGTGATGACGCCCGCCGGCGGCAACCCTCTCAACAACGACTCCGACCGCGAACACTACCACCACCTGCTCTCCCTCCACGCGCCCGCCATGCTTGACGCTCCGCGCGCCACCACCCACTTCCCCTGGGCCGGGCAAACCGTCTTTCGCGGCGGACCGAACCACTCGCACTGGGCCTTCTTCGAGGCCGGGCCGCGCGGCACCGACCACGACCACGCCGACCACCTCCAGCTCAACATCGCGGTCGGCCCGGCCGCCTTCCTCGTGGACAACGGTCGCTACACCTACCAACCGGGTCCGTGGCGGGAATTCTTCGCCGGACCGCGCGGGCACAACGTGGTGCTGCTCGACGGGCGCGGCTCCGACGCGCAACCCCGCCGCGTATCCGCCGCGCCGATACCGGAGCGATTTCGCCGCGAGGCCGGTTTTGAAATCGCGTGGGGCGACGCGACCTTCTCCACCGCCGCAAACGCCCGCGCCGGCGACTGGCGACGCGTGGTCGTCCACGCGCCCGGCGAAGGCTGGGTGGTGATCGATCACGTGGTCGCCTTCGCCGCGCGCGAGCTCACGACACAGTGGCATTGGGCGCCGGAAGCGGAATTAACGCCGCGCGAGGACGGTGGACTTGCAGCCCGCAACGGTAAGGCCTCGCTCACGGCCACCGCGCCAGGCGACGGCACCTGGCTCCTATCGCGCGGCGCCGAACAACCCCTCCCTCGCGGCTGGTTCAGCCCGCGTTTCAACATCCGCGAACCCGCACCGCAGGCCGACTACGTGCAGCCGCTGCGCGGAGCCCGCACCAATGTGTGGGTTTTTAGCGCCCAGGAAGCCGGTGATCATAAGAACGGATTAAGCGCCGAGGTTCTCGAGCGCGGGCGTATTCGCATCCGCTCGACGGATACTGAGATAGTGCTCGATCCGGGGAGACTCGAAGATTAGCGCAGGTGCCTCGCCTGCTCCTTCAAATGTGTAGCGCTCAACCTCAATCATCTTTGGCCGCGATCTATATTCCTCCCTAAGTATTTCATCTTCATTTTTTGCCTAATGCCTTCTTTCGCCGCACGGATCGCCGCATCCAATTCATCGCCATGCATCCGCGCTGCCAGCCTCTTCATTATTGGGAATGAAATTACGTTCGGAAGCTCCGCGCGTTCGTCCGGAGGAAATATTAATCGTTGCGAAAGGACTGGCACGGAGCGGCGACGAGGATGCCGCCGCTC
>CAZOGV010000118.1:0-9336 GCA_964579225.1 uncultured Akkermansia sp.
CCAGCTCTACCAGCTCTACCAGCTCTACTAGCTCTACTAGCTCTACCAGCTCTACCAGCTCTACCAGCTCCCCGCTCCCAAATGCGTTGCCCCAAGTGCACCTCCATCGAGGACAAAGTCATCGACTCCCGCATCAGCCGCGAGGGCAACACCATCCGCCGCCGCCGCGAATGCCTCGAGTGCGGCACCCGCTTCACCACCACCGAGATCCTCGTGCGCGAGGGCGTCGTCGTCCTCAAACACGACGGCCGCCGCGAGGAATTCGACCGCGAAAAACTCACCCGCTCCGTGCGCGCCGCCTGCCACAAACGCCCCATCGACGCCGAACGCACCAGCATGCTGGTGGACGACGTCATGGACATCCTTGAAGCCCGTCACGACACCGAGATTCCCAGCGAGGCCATCGGCGAGGGCGTGATGGAACAGCTCCGCAAGATCGACCACGTCGCCTACGTGCGCTTCGCCAGCGTGTATAAGGAATTTCGCGACGTCGCCGAGTTCGTGGCCGAGATCAAGGACCTGGGGCAAAAGCCCAACACCCCCGCCTGATCCGCCCCCGCTCCCCGCCCGCCCGATGTCCGTTCCCGCTGATCGCGACGAGCTCCGCCGCCTGCATTTTATCAACGCGCTTTTCGCCCGCGTCACCGGCGACGACCTCTACCTCGCCCGCCAGATCCAGGAAGCCATCGCCTTCAGCCTCGCCGAACTGGAGGCGCAGACCCGCGAACACCCCGAGTTCGCCGCGCGCTATGACGCCGCCTTCACCACCGCCGCCGCGCGCCTGCTCGAATCGTTTTTCGCCGGCCAGCCCGACCACGGTTTTTTCCACTGGGACGCCCTCAGCACGCTCACCTCGGCCACGCCCCTCTTCGCCCGCGCCGAACTCATGACCGGCCTCAAGCGCCTCGCGCCCTACGCCGAGGCCACCTTGCTCGTCACCAACCTCCGCGCCGCCCTACTCCCGCCCGAGCAACGCGAGACCGCCCGCCGCCGCCGCGAATACGAGGACGCCCTCGCCTACGTGCGCGACCTCGCCGCCGCCCGCTCCCGCCCCGACGCCGACCTCCGCCTGCTGTTCCTCTGATTTTCTTCCGTGTATTTTGGGTGTTCGTCGGCAAACTCCGCGATCATGTCGCAAACGATCTTCGAACGCATCATCGCCCGCGAAATCCCCGCCCGCATCGAGCACGAGGACGAACACTGCATCGTCATCCGCGACATCGAACCGCAGGCCCCCGTGCACCTGCTCATCATCCCGAAGACCGTCATCCCCCGCGTCGGCGAGGCCGCGCCCGACCAGCAAGCCATCCTCGGCCACCTGCTCCTCGCCGCCGGTGTAGTGGCGAAAAAACTACAGCTCGCCCGCGGCTTCCGTCTCGTCGTCAACCACGGCCCCGACGCCTGCGAAACCGTCCCCCACCTCCACGTCCACCTCCTCGCCGGCCGCCAGCTCACCTGGCCCCCAGGCTGAAAAAGTAGCGCAGGCGTCCCGCCTGCTCCGAAAAAAACAAGGGTATATCCCCCCATACCCCGCCCAAACATACCGGGCCGGATAAATTCGGCGGTCTCGGGTTGTCACCACACGACTGCGGCGATATAATGCGCGCTAATCGTGATGGTAACCCCTCCTCCTTCACTTTTTTTCCCGCGCATGGCGCGCCGGGCCGCACTCTTCCTCGCCCTCTCGGTGGGCGCCCTCTTCGCGCAACCCGCCCACCACGTCACCACCGGCTTCACCCGCCTGCAAACCGAACTCGGCGCGGAAAACCTCGCGACCGGAGGCGGATTAACCGCGACCCAAGTCGAAGCCCCGCAAACCACAGGGGGAACCAACTTCGCGCCTGATGCCGCCAACGCCCAATTCGCGGGTAAATCATTCACCATATCCCCGACGCAAAGCACCGCCAGCGGCCACGCCACCGGAGTCGGCCAACTCTTTTATGGCCTCACCTCCAGCACCAGTCCCGGCACGAACAACATCCTCGTTTACGACATAAGCGCTTGGCTCAATTCCGGCGGCCTAAACATCGCCAACAACCGTTCACTTCCCATCTCCAACAATTCGACCGCGCAAAACCACAGTTGGATCGGCGCGTTTGATAATACCTCGACCGCCGAAGACGGTTACCTGCGTCTCGACTATCTGGCCAACGATGCCACCCCGCCCCTTTTCGTGGTGGCCGGGATGAACAATGGTTCGTCCACCACTTTACCCCAAATCCTGGGACAGGGCTACAACCTGACCGCCGTTGGCCGAAGTGACGGCCAACACTCCGCCGGCTTCACCACCGTCGCCGGCTCAGGCCGCATCAAGCCTGATATCGTCGCCCCCGCCGGAATCACCAGCAACGCCACACCGATAGTCGGCTCAGCCGGACTTTTTCTCCGCTCCACCGCCGCCGCCCACTCCAACCTCAACACCGCCACCCACCCACGAGTGATCAAGGCGCTCCTTCTCGCCAGCGCTTCCAAATACAAGTTTCCAGAATGGGCCCAAACCAGCGTTCGCCCTCTCGATCTCCGATACGGCGCAGGCGAACTCAATCTCTACAACGCCCATCGGCTTCTGACTTCAGGACGGCGCGAGCCCTCCAACTCCCAAACCCATCCGGCGCGCGGATGGAGCTCGTCCACAACCGGTTCAGTCAACACCACCCAAAGCTTTTTTTTCGAAATCCCCGCAGACAACACCGCTTCCCGCTTCGCCGCCGCGCTTATCTGGCATCGCCAAATCACCGTCGCCCAATCGGGCGGCGGGATAAACCGCACCTACACCTTCACCCCCAGCCTGCCCAACCTCACCCTGCGCCTCCACTCCGCGACCGACTTCACCGTCGGCACCTTGATCGCCGAAAGCGCCAGCACCGTCGATAACGTCGAACACCTCTACCTCCCCAACCTCGCCCCGGGCCGCTACGCTTTGGTTGTCCATACCGATACCGCCAGCACGCCCTACTCCCTCGCCTGGTTCACCGCCCCCACCGTCGCCCTCGCCACCAACGCCCCGGCCGACGTCCTTCGCTCCGACTCCACACCGCTGACCTTCACCTTCACCCGCGCCGGCGGCGACCTCTCCCTGCCTCTCACCGTCCCGCTCACCGTCACCGGCAACGCCGTATCCGGAATCCATTACACCCCTGCCATTCCCGCCACCCTCACCTTCGAGCCCGACGCCACCACCGCCGAGTTCACCATCACCCCCGTCGCCGCCGCCGACCCCGACACCCCCTCCGCCACGCTAGCCATCAACTTAGCCGCCGACTTCGCCTCCGCGCCCGATCCCTCCGCCAATACCCACACCCTCGCCTTCCACGCCCGCCCCTACTCCGCCTGGCGCTTCACCCGCTTCACCCCCGCCCAGCTCGCCGACCCGCTCGTCTCCGGCGACACCGCCGACCCCGACGCCGACGGCATCGCCAACCTCCTCGAATACGCCTTCGGCCTCGAACCTTTCTCCGCCAATACTCCCGCCACCGCCGCCGAACGCCTCCCCGCCGTCGCCCTCGACGCCCAAAACCACCTCACCCTTTCCTACTTCCACGCCGCCGCCCGCCCCGACCTCACCTACACCGTCGAGCATACCACCGACCTCGCCGTCTCCCCCTGGCAAAGCGGCCCGACCTTCACCGAGGAAATCTCCCGCGAACCAGTCACCGACGGCGAACGCGTCACCATCCGCTCCCTCGCCGACCCCGCCGAGACCCCGCGTCAGTTCCTCCGCCTCCGAGTCACCCGCCAGTAAGCCGTGACACAGGCACTTGTGCGCCGTAGGCGCATTCCTGCCTGTGATTCGCGCCCGCCCCAAACCCCGCCACGGTTTTGGGTGCACCGGTTCACCACCGGCGCACTTAGGGTCTGTCAGGAAATAAGTGTCGCAAGACGACGCTGAGATTTTGGTCGAGGGCAAGGCGAGCGCGAGGGAGCATCCGCGAGCGGCTGTAACTGAGCGCGCAACACCGCCCCCGGCCAAAAGATCGAGTCAGATTGCGACAATAATTTTCTGACGGGCCCTTAGGGTGGCTCGGCAGACACGGATGGCTGGTTCACCCATTGCAGCTACAGTTTTGTTTAAAATGCTCTAGAAGGGGAGCAGCGAAGTCCGGTTTGGGGTTCGGGTGCCATTCACGCGTGCGCGTGCTTCGCTTGCGAAGCCCCTACGTCGGAAACGAGCGGCGCTGGCGGGCGAATTACGGCGTCGCGATCTGGCGGTATTGGCCGCTTTTTTCGGCCCAGGCTTTGAAGATGGCGCCGGCCACGGGGGCGGCGTAGCGGCCGCCGCCGAAGTCCTCTCCGGGCACGTCGCCTTCGATCATCACGGCGACGGCGATCTGCGGGTTCTCCACCGGCACGAAGCCCACGAACCACGCGAAGTTGATCGTGCCTTCGGCGGTGCGTTTTTGCGCGGTGCCGGTCTTGCCCGCGAGGCGCAGGCCGGGCACGCGGTAACGCGGAGTCTGCAGAATGCGGCCGGTGCCGGTGTTGGTCACGGCCTCCATGCCGGCGAGGATGGCGGCGCGTTGCGCGGGGGTTAGGCCATTGGGCTCGCTGCGTTGTCGCACGGGCGGGTTGTGATGAATGAGCGTGGGCGTGGTGGTGGTCTCGCCGCGCGCGAGCGAGGCGATGAAGCAGGCCATTTGAAGCGGGGTGAGGGAGAGGTCGCCCTGGCCGATGGAGACGTTGGCGGTGTCGCCGGCGAACCAGGCGTCGCCGCGGACGTGGCGTTTCCAGGCGGGATCGGGCACGAGGATGTTGCGCGCCTCGTAGGGCAGCTCGATGCCGGTGCGGCGGTCGAGGCCGTGGCGGCGTGCTTCGGCGGCGATGACGTCGATGCCGGCCTTGAGGCCGGTGTCGTAGTAGAAGGTGTTGCAGCTTTTCTCGATCGACTGGGCAAAGGTGACGGGGCCGCGGTCGCGGTGGTTGTTGCAGACGAAGGTGCGGTTGCCCACGCGGTAAGTGCCGGTGCATTCGACGATGGAGTCGTGCTGGATGTGGCCGGTGCGGAGGCCGGCGATGGCGGTGAGGAGTTTGAAGGTGGAGCCGGGCGGGTAGAGGCCCTGGGTGGCGCGGTTTAGCCAGGCGCCTTGGCTCTGGATCTCGGCGGCGGTGGCGTGGGAGAGGCGGGGGGTGAAGTCGTTGAGGTTGTAGTCGGGTTTGCTGACGAGGGCGAGGACCTCGCCGGTGGCGATGTCGAGGGCGACGGCGGCGCCGGCGAGGCCGATCTCGGTAATCTGGGCTTCGGCGGCGCGCTGGAGATCGAGGTCGAGGCTGAGCACGACGTCGCCGCCTTGCACGGGGCGGCGTTGTTGAAGCGGGGGTTGCAGCCGGTAGCCGGCGGGATCGACGCGGTAGATGGCGCCGCCGGCCTGGCCTTGGAGGCGTTCGTCGAGAGAGGCTTCGAGGCCTTGGCGGCCGACGCTGCCGCGCATCTTGAAGGTGGTGAGTTCGGCGCCGGGCAGGGCGTCGCCGACGTCGAGGTCGTCGTCCGAGGCGGTGTAGCCAAGGGTGTGGGCGGCGAGCACGCCGTGCGGATAGTCGCGCATGCTGGCGGTGTAAAGCTGGAGGGGCGAGACGACGGGGAGTTGTTCAAGCAGGCGCGCGTAGTCGGCGGGGGCGATGTCCTCGAGCAGCAGGTAGGGGAGGATGCGGGCCTGGCGGAAGTGGCGTTCGAGGCCGGCGTCGTTGACGCGATGGCCGGTGCCGAGGATGCGGTTGACGAGGTTGAGGTGGTTTTGAACGACGGAGATGCGCGCGATGCGTTCGAGTTGGGCGGAGGTGGGGAGATCTTTGTCGCCGGCTTCGCGGTAGTTGCGACGGATGCGCAGGAACTCGCGGCGAAACTCGGGGCGGAGTTCGTCGAGGCTGATCGTGACGGCAAAGCGCGGGCGGTTGCCGACGAGCAGGCGGCCTTCGCGGTCGTAGAGATTGCCGCGCGGGCCGGGGGTGATGACGCGGCGCTGGTTTTGCACGGTTTCGCGTTCGCGGTATTCGTCGGAGCGGCCGAGTTGCTGGTAGCCGAGGCCGCCGCCGAGCAAGAGCAGCATGAGCACAATGACGCCGTGGAAAAGCCAGAGGCGCGGATCGTAGCCGCGGTGGGACTCGACCATGTGGCCGGAGCGGTCGGCCAGGGAACCGGTCGGAGTGTGGGTCATGGCGCGTCGGGGTTTAGGCGAAGCGCCGCAGGGCGGGCGGCAGAGCGCCGGCGAGCGAGAGCGCGCGGGTTTGCAGGGCGAGGAACCACGGGCCGAGCAGCGCGGTGGCGAGTTGGGAGGCGACGAGATCGACGAGCAGGCGCAGGGCACCGGATGCGGGGTCGGGCAGGTCGTTGATGCGCGCCGAGGCGAGGACGATGCAGAGGCCGAGGTTGATGAAGATGGCGGCGACGACGCCGACCAGCGCCTCCTCGCGCGGCAGGCGGGCGCGCACGCGATGGAGCATGCAAAAGGCGAGCCCGAGGAGCAGGGCGTGTTGGCCGAAGGGGACGGGCGAGACAGCATCGAGCCAGAGGCCGGTGAGCAGGGCGACGAGCAGGCCGGGTTTCAACGAAAGGCGCAGCGCGGCGAAGGCCACGAGCAGGCCTGGCGCGGAGAGGGTGACGGCGAAGGTGGAGAGGCCGTGGTTGAGCTGGCCGAGCAGGGTGACGAGGCCGCCGGTGCAGAGGAGGAGCACGAGGATTTGTCGTGTGGATGTGCTCATCGCGATTCGGGCGGGCGGCCGGGGACGGGCGCGGGGAAGGAGGGATCGAGCGGCACGAGCACGGTGACTTCGTTGAGGCGGCCGAGTCGAGAATCGAGGCGCACGCGACCGCTTTTGAAGAGGCCGTCGGTGCTGGGCTCGAGTTGGAAGGCTTCGCCGAGGGCGAGGCCGGGCGGATAAATGCCGCCGAGGCCGGAGGTGACGAGGCGGCGAGGCGCGGAGGGCGTGGCGAAGACGTCGAGCGGGACGAATTCGATCAAAGCCTCGGCGGGGCGGAGCGGGGGATTGACGCCGCCTTGAAAACCGATCGAGCGGTCGTCGCCCTCGAAGACGGCGGCGAGGCGGAAGGTGGGGCTGCTGATGAGCTCGACGATTGCAGTGGTGGCATGGACTTCGGTGACGCGTCCGGCGAGGCCGCCGGCGAAGATCACGGGCGAGCCGGGCACGAGGCCGTGGTTGCGGCCCTTGCGAATGACGAGACGTTGCCACCAGGCGGTGAAATCGCGGCGGACGACGCGCGCGGGCTCGGAGCGGAATTCGCCGAAGGAGGGCAGGCGGAGGATTTCCTCCAGGCGTTCGATCTCGGCGCGCAGGCGTCCGTCTTCGGCGAGGCGGAGTTCGTAGGAGGCGTTGAGGCGGGCGAGGTCGCGGGCGGCCTCGATGAGCTCGTTTTTGGTGCGGGTGCGCTGCGACCAATACTCTTGAAGGTCGCGGGCGTAGGAGGCGGAGACTTCGACGGGGGCCTGGATCTCGTAAAGGCTGAGGCGGGCGAAGCGTTTTACGACGGCGGGCAGGATGAGCCACGCGAGCAGGGCGAGGCCGAGGGAGAGAAAGGGGCGGGCCTGATCAAAACGGCGGGGCACGGCGCGGAATGGGGCGGGGTCGGCGGCCCGGGGTCGGGCGAGAGAGCGCGGCGAGGCGCGGGTCAGACGTTTTGCAGCACCCAGTTGAGGTCGTCGAGGACGGCGCCGGTGCCGTTGGCGACGGCAGAGAGGGGATCGTCGGCGATGATGACGGGCAGGCCGGTCTTCTCGGAGAGGAGGCGGTCGATGCCACGGATGAGGGCGCCGCCGCCGGCCATGACGAAGCCGCGGTCCACGAGGTCGGCGGAGAGTTCGGGCGGGCAGCGCTCAAGGGTGCCGCGCACGGCGTCCACGATGGCGGAGATGGGGTCGCTGAGGGCCTCGCGGATTTCCTGCGAGGTGACGTGGATGGTCTTGGGCAGGCCGGCCACGGAGTCGCGGCCCTTCACCTCCATGGTGAGCTCCTCGTCGAGCGGGTAGGCGGAGCCGACGCGGACCTTGATCTCCTCGGAGGTGCGCTCGCCGATGAGCAGGTTGTAGGCGCGCTTCATGTAGTTGACGATGGCGCTATCGAGCTCGTCGCCCGCTACGCGTATCGATTTACTGAATACAATGCCGGAAAGGGAGATGATGGCGATCTCGGTGGTGCCGCCGCCGATGTCCACGATCATGTTGGCGGCGGGTTCGTCGATGGGGAGGCCCACGCCGATGGCGGCGGCCATGGGTTCGGGGATGGTGATGACGTCGCGCGCGCCGGCGTGGGTGGCGGAGTCTTTGACGGCGCGTTTTTCGACCTCGGTGATGCCGGAGGGGATGGCGATGACGACGCGGGGGCTGACGCGTAGGGCGTTGTTATGCACCTTGCGGATGAAGTAGCGCAGCATCGCCTCGGTGACGTCGAAGTCGGCAATGACGCCGTCCTTCATGGGGCGGATGGCGGTGATGTTGCCGGGGGTGCGGCCGAGCATGCGCTTGGCTTCGTCGCCGACCGCGCGGACCTTGCGGGTCTGGGTGTCGAGCGCGACGACGGAGGGTTCGCGGAGGACGATGCCTTTGTCTTTTACGTAAACGAGCGTGTTGGCGGTGCCCAAATCGATGCCGATGTCGTTGGAGAAATAGCCGAGAAGAGATGACATGGTTGCTTGATGGAGGACGAGCGGTGGGCTGCGCCGGGTGGGTGCGCAACGCATGCAATTGCCGTGCCTTGGGGGTGTCAAAAGGTAAAAATCCGCTCTGACGGCGGCCTTTGCGCGGGGCGCGTCGCGTTCGCCCCAAATAGCCGACGGGCGAGGAGCTTTTCGCCGACGCGCAGCATCGCATAGTGGCGATGTATGAGACGATGGAGGAAAATTTTATCCATGGCGACGACTGCATGTTGAAGTTTAGCGAGCGCTGGCTGCTGCGACGCACGAACAAGCATGTGATGCTCATCCTCGATGGCGAAAAGGCCGCGAAAAGGCCAACTTGGCCTCGACGCGCATGGTCTCGAATATGACGCTGAAACATCTTAAGTCTGAGATCACCGCCAAGCTCGAGGCGGCGGCTTGTGGGGCGGTGCCCGGTTCGCTTGCCGCCTTCGCTCTCGTGTCGGTCGTCGCCGCGCCTCGCATGCAAACCCGGGTGCGTTTGCCGGCGGCCAATCCGGTCAAGCCAGTAAGGGTCCGCATGTATCGCGGGTGTCCCTATGGAGTCGATCCGCGTGATCGTTTCCGTTAATTTCCTCTTTAAAATCTGTGCCCGGATTCGGCCGAACAATTGGTAGATCCGGGTGAAATTATATCTGAATATTTTCCACAGCCGTCCCATAGAGTGAGCGCAAGGGGGTGCAGAGCGCGTTTTC
>CAZOGV010000119.1:0-2154 GCA_964579225.1 uncultured Akkermansia sp.
TTAATTACGCTTATGCTTTATTTTAAAATACTTATGGGTGTGGGACAGGCTCTAGTTAAGTCCCGCCGCCTCCCCGCCCGCCTCCGCCGCGCCGCCATCCCTTTCCACCGGCGAAGCTTGTGCCGCCGCCACGATGCGTTTTCCTCAGCGCTCTATTACTCGAATGAACCCCCATTCCTTCTGGACCAGCACCGACGGACAAATTTTGGCCGTGCGCCGCAAATCGGCCGATGCGCTCACCCTCACCCTGGCCTTCTGGCCCCGCAACGCCGCCGAGTGGGATTTCCTCCGCCTGCACGCCGCCACCCTGCGCTTCACCGAGCGCAGCACACTCGCCCGCGTCGGCATTGAAATGATCACCCACGGCGCCCTTCGCGCCAACGGTCGCCGTCTCCTCCTCGAAGCCGACGCCTTCCTCTACGACGAAAGTTTCCCCAACGCGCCCTACTGGCAGCAACTCCTCCGCCCCGGCGTGCCCGTCGGCCGCCTCTTCCACGCCCCCGCCGAGGCCAAACTCACCTCCACCGAAATCTGGGACGCCCTCAAAGCCAACCGCCTCAAACTTCCCGCCACCACCAGCATCGACCGCTACGGGCGCGTTTTCCTCACCCCCCACCCGCTCACCTACACCCTCAACCCCAGCCTCACCCGCCCCGCCTTCGAGCGCCTTGTCTCCGGCAGCGCCGGCCGCGGCTTTCTCGACAAGGTCCAAATCCGCCACGAAGCCGCGCCCATCTCCGTCGCGCCCGGCACCGGCATCCTGACAAGTTGCTCCATGTATTTGAAAGAGCACTACGTCGTGCTCAACCCCGGCGCCGGCAACTTCGGCATCCACACCAGCGCCGTGCTGCTCGATCCGATAAAAACCCACGGCACGAACATCATGCTCGAGATCTACAATCTCGGCGACCACCCGGTGGTGAACCCGGTCGTGTCGGTCGATATCTACCGCGCCCCGCAGGCCGACCCCGAGCCCGCCCGCAACCAGGCCCGTCGCCGCCGTCAGGACATCACCGCCGCGCGCGCCCTCTACGAGTGCCTCGACGCCAACCCGCCCGCCGCCGAGATCGCCGCCAAACCGCGCGCCCGCGTCACCGTGAAGGGCCAGAGCTCCACCATGGAAAACCATAGCGTGATCGTGGACGCCGCCACCTTCGCCTCGCTGCGCACTCGCCCCTCCGCCGCCGCCCTCGGGCGCACTTGCGGGCACCACACCATGATCCAGGCGCTCGACGCCGCCGCCGAGGGGTCCGACACCCTGCTCGTCGATTATTTCCCCAACCTGCTCGAAACCGTCGAGCTCCTCACCCGCCTCGGCAAACTGCCCATCAAGCGCCTCGTGTTCCGCCGCCCCTCCCGCGCACACGGGTTTTTCCTCTCCAGCAACGCCCACGCCCGGCTCGACACCTTCGACGCGCTCGGGATCAAGGTCTATTGGTTCAACTCCGAGCTCGGGGATCTCTACCTTCACGTTTACAAAAAAAACCACGGCTTCTTCGTCCGCGAGGAGCTCGCCACGCGTTTCCAGGAATCAACCATCCTCGCCTTCTACGGCAGCGCCGCCGGCCTCGACTCCGCGCAGACCGCTCGCATCTCCGCGCTCATCGACCGCCTCGCCGGTTTCATGGGTCCGAACGTCGGCGTGCTCACCGGCGGCGGCGGCGGCGTCATGCGCCTCGCCACCGACCAAGCACGCGAAAAAGGCGCGCTCACCGGCGCCTGCTTCCTCGAACTCGAAGCCCAGCCGCCCGAGCTCGGCGTGGATTTTTTCAACACCTTCCAGGAGACATCCCGCCACTTCCGCCAAAAGTGGTTCGAGGTCGCCGATTTTTGCATCTTCAACACCGGCGGCGTCGGCACCCTGGAGGAGATCGGCATCGAGCTGTGCAACCTCAAGCTCGGCATCCGCCCGCGCGTGCCCTACGTCTTCCTGGACCGCGATTACTTCTCCGCGCTCAAGGAGCAGGTCGAACTCATGGTGGAGGAAAAACGCGCGCCCGCCTGGATGCTCGACTTCTGTCTCTTCACCGACGACCCCGAGGAAGTCCTCCGCTTCTACCGCCAGCGCCTGCAAGTGCTGTGATTCCTTGTAGGGCGGGGTCGCCGCACCCCGCCGCCGCGTTGCCTCTCCGTGCTCTCGAATAACGGCGGGGG
>CAZOGV010000119.1:2164-9231 GCA_964579225.1 uncultured Akkermansia sp.
CCCCGCCCTACACTGCCCCACGCCCGCGCTACTTTTTCATCCACTTCGCCAGCGAGCGCCCGGTGAGGCTGCGTTTCTCTTTTTCGATCCCGGCGCGCGTGCCCGCATAGACGATTTCGCCACCCGCCGCGCCGCCGCCCGGGCCGAGATCGATCACCCAGTCGGCTAGATTGATGACGTCTAGATTGTGCTCGATCACGATCAGCGTGTTGCCCGCGTCGCGCAGTTTGAAAAGCAGGTCCATCAGGTGCTGGATATCCACCCAGTGCAGCCCTGTCGTCGGCTCGTCCAAAATATAAAGCGTGTTGCCCTGCTGCCGCTTGCTCAGCTCCAACGACAATTTTAACCGCTGCGCCTCGCCGCCCGAGAGCGTAGTCGCGCTCTGCCCGAGCGTCAGATAACCGAGCCCCACCGCCGACAAGGTCTCCAGGCGATCCATGATCTTCGGGATGTTTTTAAACACGCCGATCGCCTCGCTCACCGACATGTTCAACACGTCCGAAATCGAGTGGCCGTGAAACAAAATCTCCAGCGTCTCGCGGTTAAAACGTCGCCCGCCGCAACTCGGGCACGGCGCGTAGGCGTCGGCCATGAATTGCATGTCGAGCTTGATGGCGCCGTCGCCCGCGCAGCGCTCGCAGCGCCCGCCGCGCACGTTGAACGAAAACCGGCTCGCCGTGTAGCCGCGCACCTTGGCCAGCGGCACCATCGCGAACAAGTCGCGCAGCGGGTCCATCAAGCCCGTGTAGGTCGCCGGATTCGACCTCGGCGAGCGCCCGATGGGCGACTGGTCCACTTGCACCAGTTTTTCAAATGTATCCAGATTTTCGATATGCCGATGCTTGCCCGGAATGGACTTTGCGCCGTTGAGCTTTCGCGCAGCCGCCGCCGCCAGCACGTCGTTCACCAGCGTGCTCTTGCCCGAGCCCGACACCCCCGTGACCACCGTCAGCAAGCCAACCGGGAAGCGCGCATCGACGCCCTTCAGGTTATTCTCCCGCGCCTCCCGCACGGTGAGGAACAGCCCGTCGCCCGCCTTCGGCTTCGCGTCGCGGGTCACGCGTAGTTTTCGCGAAAGATACGGCCCGGTGCGCGATACCTTCGCGGGCAAGGCCATGAGTTGCTCCGGCGTGCCTTGAAACAAAATGCGCCCGCCCTCCGTGCCGGCCTCCGGGCCCATTTCCACGATCTCGTCGGCTAGCCGCATCGTGTCCTCGTCGTGCTCGACCACGACCACCGTGTTGCCGCGATCGCGCAGTTCGGTGAGGGTCGCGAGCAGTTTTTCGTTGTCCGCCGGGTGCAGCCCGATGCTCGGCTCGTCGAGCACGTAGATCACGCCCATGAGGCCCATGCCGAGCTGCGTCGCCAGGCGCACGCGCTGCGCCTCGCCGCCGGAAAGCGTGTCGTAGTCGCGATTCAGCGTCAGGTAGCCCAGCCCCGTCTCGAGCAGGAAACGCAGTCGTTGTTCGATGCCGGTCGCGATCTCGCGCACCGCCTCGTGCGTGCCCGCCGTAGTTAACAAGCCACTGACGCACGCATGCGCGGCGGAAACATCGAGCGCGAAAAACTCCGTGATGGATTGATCCAGCGCGCGAACCGCCGTGCTGCGCGGATTCAGCCGCCCGCCGCGACAGGTGAGACAAGCGCCGCTCACCATAAACGTCGTCAGCCGCGCGCGAAACCCATCGCTCTCCGTCTCGCGAAAACTCTCCTCCAAGTCCGCGATCACGCCGGGGAAAGGCATGGCCCGCGCCTCGCGCATGCGCTTCAGCTTGAAGGCGAACTGCCGCTCGCCCGCGCCAAACAGGATCGCCTTGCGCGTCTCCTCCGGCAGGTCCTTCCACGGCGTCTCCGGATCGTAGGGCAACTGCTCCGCCAGCTGTTTGAGCAGGGCGTTGTGCTTGATGATGAGATTTTTTCCGCCGATGCGCCACGGCTTGATCGCTCCCCCGCGCACCGACTTCTCCGGATCGGCCACGATCAGTTCCGGCACGAAGCGCAACTTCCGCCCCAGCCCGTCGCAGTCCGGGCAGGCACCTTCGCGGTGGTTAAACGAAAAATGGCGCGGCGTAAGTTTCTCGAAAACATCGCCGCAAATTTCGCAGGCCAGCGATTGCGACAACGTGATCTCGCGCCACTCAGTCGTCGCCGCGCTCGCGCCGCCTGATTTCTGCGCGAGCACCATGGCGCGGTCCTTGCCCTCGCGAAACGCCAGTTCGAGCGAATCCGCGAGCCGCGAGCGTTGCTCGGCCACCGCCACGAGTCGATCCACCACCACGTCCACCGCGATCTCGCGCGTGCCCTGCCCGTTCGGCACGAGGTGAGGGTCGTCTAGATTCTTCACCTCGCCGTCGATGCGCACGCGTTGAAATCCCCGCTGCCGCAGCCGCGGCAATTCGTCGCGCAACACGCTCGGCCGCGCCGTCAGCGCCGGCGCGAGCAACATGATGCGTTCTCCCGCGCAAGCGGTGAGCACGTGTTGCACGTTGTCGTCGAGCGAGCGTTGCACCACCCGCCCGCCGTCCTTCGGGCAACGTTGCTCGCCGTGCAATGCCCACAACAAGCGCGCGTAGTCGGCGATCTCCGTGACCGTCGCGATGGTCGAGCGCGGCGAGCCGTTGCCCGTGCGTTGCTCGATCGCGAGGACCGGCGAAAGGCCGTGGATAAAATCGACGTCCGGCCGCTTGAGTTGCTCCAGCACCTGCCGCGCCTGGGTGGAGAGCGACTCCATGTATTTCCGGTAGCCCTCGGCGTAGAGCGTATCGAAGGCCAGAGACGATTTGCCCGAGCCCGACGGACCGGTGATGACCGTGAGTTTCCCGCGCGGCAGCCTGACCTCCAAATTTTTGAGGTTATGCTCTCGGGCTCCCTTGATGTGGATGTGCGTGGCGGGCGCGGACTGCATGAATGTTAACCAACAGCCTACGCATCCGGGGTGGCGCGCAAACTCTCTCGCCGCAAAAGTTTCCTCGCTCCGCGAGGTCCGCTCGGCTTTTTCTTCCGCCCATGGCTGAACCTGCTTCCGAGCGGCCCCCGCTTTTCTCGCCCCTCCAACTCCGTCTGGTGGGCTTCTCGCTCGCCTTCCTTGCGCTCGTCGTATCGGGCGTCCTCGTCGTAAAGCTCATCGCCGGCGCGGTGGACTTGCTCGGCTTTTTCTCCGGCGTGCTCTGGCCGCTCATCACCGCCGGCATTCTGGCCCTCGTGCTCATGCCGCTGGTTCATCTGCTGCAACGCCGCCTCAACATCAGCCGCGTCTTAGCCGTCATCGTCATCTACGGAACATTCATTGTCGCGGCCACGGGCCTCGCGCTGCTGATCGTTCCTCCGGTGGTGAAGCAGTTGATCGATTTCATCACCTTCCTGCCCGACCTCTGGGACCGCGCGGTCAATTACGGCGAACAAAACCACGGCCCTTGGATCACCACGATCCAAGGCTACTTGGACAACCCCAAGATCAAGGATGCCCTCGATAAACTCCTGAAAGAAGCACAGGGCCTCACGGAATTTGCCCTGCCCTCGCTCAAGGCCGCCGGCGCGGGCGCGCTCGGCGTCGCCACGTTCTTCACCAGCCTAGCGATCATCCCGATCTACCTGTTTTTCTTCCTGCTCTCCAGCGGCAACCCGACCCAAAACCTCGGCGACCATCTCAGCTTTCTAAAACCCGGCCTGCGCAACGACCTCGTCTTTCTCGTGCGCGAGTTCATCGCCATCGTCATCTCGTTCTTCCGCGGCCAGCTCATCATCGGCCTCATCATGGGCGTGCTGCTGGCGATCGGCTTCACCGTGGTCGGCCTGAAGTTCGGCCTCTTCATCGGCCTCATGCTCGGCATCCTGAACATCATCCCCTACCTCGGCACCATCATCGGCCTCAGCATCGCCATACCCCTCGCGTTTTTCCAACCCAACGGAGGCGTGCAAGTCGTCGGTCTCGTGCTGGCCGTGTTCATCGTCGTTCAGAACATCGAGGGTTGGTATCTTACCCCGAAAATCATGGGCGAACGCACCGGCCTGCATCCGGTCACCATCATCTTCTCGGTTTTCTTCTGGGGAACCGTCTTCGGCGGCATCCTCGGCATGATCCTCGCCATCCCGCTCACCGCCTTCTTCGTGACTCTCTGGCGTCTGCTTAAACGCAAATACCTCGTCATGCTCAGCGACCAGCCCGCCGCCCCCGAAGCCGTGTAATGAACCTGCGTTGGTCGTTTCTGGACCGCCACCAGGACATTGGTCTGTTGATACTCCGCGCGGGAGTCGGCGCGTTGTTTCTTTTCATTCATGGACTCCCCAAACTCGGCGACCCCGGCTCCTGGGCCCGTCTTGGGCGCTCCGTAAGCTACCTCGGTATCCAAGCCGGCCATCAGGTCTGGGGCTTCGCCGCCGTGCTCGCCATGACCCTCGGTGCGGTTTGCCTCATCCTCGGCTACCTGCACCGCCCCGCCGCCCTCACGCTGACCATCACGATGGGCGTCGCCTCCATCTGGAAATTCTACCCCTTCGGCGGCTGGAACGCCGCCGCCTACCCCGTCGCCATGGCGGGCGTGTGCTTCACCCTGATCATTCTCGGGCCGGGAAGATTCTCCCTGGATAAGCGCTAACACGGTTTGAACCGTCGCCGCGCGCGCTAATGTGCTCGCGTGCCCTGGGACGTCCAATTTCGCAACGGCCTCTACCTGCCGCAAATCGACTGGTGGCTCGACGCCCACCACCCCGTCGCGCGCTCCTTCGTCTCCCACGCCCACTTCGACCACCTCGCCGCGCACCGCGAGGTCCTGTTCTCCCCCGGCACCGCCGCCCTCATGCGCGCGCGTTTGCCCGACCGCGCCGGCGACCGCCTCGAACGCGAACTCCCCTTCGGCCACACCATCCCGCTCTCCGCCGACCACCCCGAGGTCTCCGCCACGCTCTACCCCGCCGGCCACATCCACGGCTCGGCCATGATCCTGCTCGAACACCCCTCGCACGGCCGCCTGCTCTACACCGGCGACTTTAAACTCCGCCCCGGCCGCTCGGCCGAACTCTGTCAACCGCCCCGCGCCGATGTCGTCATCATGGAGACGACGTATGGCCGCCCGCACTACACGCTCCCGCCCACCGAGCGCGTGCTCGCCGATATCGTCGCCTGGTGCCGCGCCGCGCTCGACGAAGGCGACACCCCCGTGCTCTTCGGCTACAGCCTGGGCAAGAGTCAGGAAATCCTCCGCTCCCTCGCCGACGCCTCCCTGCCCGTCATGCTGCATCCGCAGACGCTGAAGCTCACCGCCATCTACGAGGAGCTCGGCATCACCTTTCCGCCCTACGCCGCCTTCGATTCCGCCACCTGCGCCGGCCACGTCGTCATCTGCCCGCCGCAAGCCGCGAACTCCGCCTTCGTGCGCAAAATCCCCCGCCGCCGCACCGCCGCCCTTACCGGCTGGGCGCTCGATCCCGGCGCGCGCTTTCGTTACCAATGCGACGCCGTCTTCCCGCTCTCCGACCACGCCGACTACCCCGACCTCCTGCGCTTCGTTGAGCTAACGCAACCCAAGCGCGTGCTCACCCTCCACGGCTTCGCCGCCGACTTCGCCCGCGACCTCCGCGCCCGCGGCATCGACGCCTGGTCCGTCAACCAAACCAACCAACTCGAAATCCCTCTCTCCCTCGCCTCCTCGCCGCCCGCGATCCCACCCGGTCCAACCATTGGTCATTGGACATTGGTCATTCCGCCACAGGCGGCGCCACCCTCGACGCCCTCGACGCCGTCGCCGAAGCCATCCGCGCCACCCCTTCCAAATCCCAAAAAATCGCCCTCCTCCGCGACCACTTCACCGCCCTAGCCACCGTCCGATTCCTGCTCATCGACGAACTCCACGCCCTCGCCGAAAACAAACGCGGCTCCCCCCTCGCCCTCGCCGCCGAACGCCTGGAGTCCTTGACAGGTAGGGCGGGGCCGCTGGGCCCGCCGTCCGATACAGCCCTCCCCCTCGTCCATATCGGCCTCTCCGCCACCGTCTCCCCGCTCGCCGAACTCGCCGTCTTCCTCACCGGCCCCGCCCGTCCCTGCGAAATCATCGAAATCCTCCCGCCCGCCGCTCCTGTTCCGTCCATTGGGCATTGGTCATTCGCCCGATATCAGCGTCTTCTCTGCCGCTCGCGCAAAACCCCTACCCCGCCGCCGGCTTCACCGCCACCCGCGCCCTCCGCGAACTCGCGGTCGAGTTCCAGCGCTACCGCACCACCCTCGTCTACCAACCCGCCGCCCCGCGCGAGCTCCCCACCATCCCGCGCTGGAACGCCAACAAGATGCCCCTCGCCAGCGGCCTCGCCGCCGAGGTCGTCCGCCTCCGCACTGCCATCGCCGACCGTATTTCTTCCCCGGGTAGGGCGGGACCGCCGGGCCCGCCGTCCGAAAACGCCCCTCCCACTCCCGAGGCGTATCTACAAACGCACTACGCCCTAACCGAACCCAACGCCGCCGCCCTCGTCCGCCACTTCCGTCTCCAGGCCCGCGTCTCCCGCATCCCCGTCGCCTCCGCCCTCCTCGTCGAGGCCTACGCCGAGCCGCACACCCAGCTGCTCCACTATTTTTTTCACACCCTCGTCGGCCGCTCCGCCAACGACGCCCTCTCCCGCATCGTCGCCCAACGCATCCAGCGCGCCCTTGGCGGCAACGCCCTCGTCACCCTCGACGACTACGGGTTCCTGCTCACGTTACGTCCCTTTCAGCGCCTCGCCACCGCCGACGCCATCCGCCCGCTCCTCGCCCGCGCCGAAGCAGAGGCCGACCTCCGCGCCGCGCTTGCCGAGAGCGAACTCGTGAAGTGGCAATTCCGGGGCGTCGCCCAAGCCGGCCTCATGGTGCCCCGTCGCGTCCACGGCGCCGAGCGCGGCAGCCGTTCCCTGCAATGGAGCGCCGAGATCCTCTTCGACGTTCTGCGCCGCCACGAGCCCGACCACCCCTTGCTTGTCGAAGCCTACGCCGAGGCCACCACGCGCTTCCTCGACCTCCCCGCCGCCCTCGCGTTTCTCGATTCCGCCGCCGCGCTCCCCATAGACCTGCACGAGGTCGAGCGCGTGAGCCCCTTCGCCTT
>CAZOGV010000120.1:0-9222 GCA_964579225.1 uncultured Akkermansia sp.
GGCGATTCGCCGGGTCGAGCTGATAGGTCGCCTTGCTCAACATCTTCGTGCCGGCCGCCTGCGCACTGCCGACCGCATCGCGGAACGGGCCGTAGTAGGCGGGGTCGCCGCACCCCGCCGCTATCGCCACCATACTCGGCGGGGTGCGGCGACCCCGCCCTACATCAAGCCTCCGCTCAACTCAGCGCCTTCGCCACGTCTTTGGCGAAGTAGGTCAAAATCAGATCCGCACCGGCGCGCTTGATCGCGAGCAGGGACTCGTCGCGCGTGCGCTCCAGGTCCAACCAGCCCAGGCGCGCCGCCGCGTGGATCTGCGCGTATTCGCCCGAGACCTGATACGCCGCCAAGGGCAACTCGCAGCGCTCGCGCACGTCGCGGATGATGTCCAGATACGCGCCTGCCGGCTTCACCATCAGGATGTCCGCGCCCTCGGCCGCATCCAGCGCCGCCTCCGCCATCGCCTCACGGCGATTCGCCGGGTCGAGCTGATAGGTCGCCTTGCTCAACATCTTCGTGCCGGCGGCCTGCGCACTGCCGACCGCATCGCGGAACGGGCCGTAGTAGGCGGAGTTGAACTTCACCGAATACGCGAGGATAGCGGTCTGCTCGAAACCGGCTTCGTCCAGCGCGGCGCGAATCGCCAGCACGCGGCCATCCATCATGTCGCTCGGGGCCACGAAATCCACGCCGGCGCGCGCCTGCCGCACGGCCATCGCGGCCAGACGCGCCACCGTGGCGTCGTTATCCACGTCGTCGCTCGCCGCGTTCAAGACACCGTCGTGCCCGTGCGAGGTGTAGGGATCGAGCGCCACGTCGGTGATGACGATCATCTCGGGCAAGGCCTTCTTCACCGCGCGAACCGCGCGCAAAATCAAGCCGTCTTCGTTCAACTCCTCCGTGCCCTTGGCGTCCTTTAATTTTGCGTCGAGTTTGGGGAAAAGCGCCACCGCCTGCACGCCGAGTTTCCAAAGCGTGCGGCACTCTTTCACGAGGTCGGCGATGTTCAGCCGATACTGGCCGGGCATCGAGGCGATCTCCTCGGGCGCGGGTTTGCCGTCCACCACGAAGAGCGGCGCGATCAGATCCGACGCGCGCAGATGAGTCTCGCGCACCAAGGACCGCAGCGCGGCGGTGCGGCGCAGACGACGCGGGCGATGCAGCAAGTCGAGTTTGAGGTGCGAGGACGTGGACATCGGAGGCCGGGCTGGGGGCTGGGGGCTGGGCGTCAGAGCGTTTTGAGCCACTTGGCGACTTCGTCGGACAGCTTGGCGAAGGCGCCGTCGGTGGCGGGCTCCTTGAGGCCGTCGAAGATCGTCCAGTGTTCGATGTGCTGCACGCTTTCGCCGGGGGCGAGTTTAGCGAAGGGGCTGAGAGTCTCTAGCTCGCACATCGTGCCGTTGGTGTAGGTCTCGAAAGCGCATCCATTATCTGGATACGCGACGCCAGCGATAACCTTGGCGTGCTTCACGAAGGTGGAGCCGCCAAAGAAATACGCACACCAGCCGGGGTAATTGGTGAGGCCGAGCTTGTGCGACTTGGAGGCGGCGGGCACGTCGATGCCGATGTAGTTGTGGTGCAGATCCCAGACCTCCTCGGAGAGGTCGGTATAGCTCCAGGGCACGATCGAATAGGTGGGCAGGAAGTCGCCCTTGGCGTGGTCGCCCTTGGGGGGGAGGGGCACGACGCCGTAGCCGCCGGCGCGGAACATGGTAAGCGCCCAGGCGGCGGTCTCGACGGGCCAGAGGCCGTGGTTGGTTATAGCGTGGGTGACGCGCACGGTGCGCTCGCCGAGGAACTCGATCTTCACGGCCTTCTGCATGCCGGTGGCGGGCTCGGTGGGCTGCGCGAGGGCGAGGCCGTTCTTCAGCGGCTTGACCGCGAGGGGATCGTTGTCGGCCTGGTAGGTGCGCACGCCGTGTTCGGGCGCGTGCCAGAGACGGTGGCCGCCGCGCAGGAGGAAACCGGTCTCGAAGCCGGGTTCGTCGGCGGCGGGCATTTCGAGGAACAGGTTGCCGGCCTTGCCCTTCTTGGAGCGGAACGAGGTGATGCGTGGGCCTACGCCCGTGGTGACTTCGAGGGCGAGCGCGCCAGTTTCGAGACGGACGCCTTCGGCGCCGCGGATATCAATCTTCGAGTGTTTCATAATCAAAAGCTTCCCCGAGTCCGGCTTCTTCGCGGTCTTCGCGGACCTTCCACTTGGGGGTTCCTGTCTGGTCGTTTTCCGCGCGTTTCTTCTCCAGGATCGCGGCCTTGCCGCTGTAGGGCGTGCCGGGCTCGTGCTTGGGTTTGCCGACGAGGTCGAAATAGATCGGGCAGCCGTCGAGGCCGAACTCCTTGACCATGCCGGCTTCGAGGTAGCGGCGGTATTGCTCGGAGAGTTTGTCTTCGCGGTTGCAGAAAAGTTTGACGCGGAAGGGACGCACACCGGTCTGCACGGCGTAGTAAACGCGGAAGCGTTTGCCGCCGATGGCGGGGGCGGGCACGCGCTCGGCAAGGTCGCCGATGAGGGCGTTTAGCTTTCCGGTGGGGATTTTCTTTTCGAGCGTGCGATTGAGCTGCACGGCGGCGTTGAGCATGCGGTCCACTTCGTAGCCGCTCATGGCGGAGACGAAGAGGATGGGCGCGCCGGGCGTGAAGAAGAGGCTGCTGCGAATGGAGTTCTCGTATTTGACGCGGTATTCGCGCTCGGTCTTGTAGTCGTGCAACGCTGCCTCGGGGGCGCAGTCGGGGTCGAGTTTGTCGCGGAAGGCGTTCTTAACGACGTCCCACTTGTTGACGATAATGATGAGCGGCTTGCGCTCCTTGATGGCTTCGCCGGCGATGGCTTTGTCCTGCGAGGTCACGCCGTCGATGGCGTCGAGCACGAGAAAAACGACGTCGCACTTGTTGATGGCGTCGAGCGAGCGCAGGCGGGAAAAATATTCGACCGGCGAGGCGAGTTTGGTCTGGGCCTTGATGCCGGCGGTGTCGATGAGGCGGAAGGGGTATTCCTTGCCGTTACGTCCGAAGAAAGTGAACGGGATCTCGACCGCGTCGCGCGTGGTGCCGGCGAGGTCGGAGACGAGCAGGCGGTCGCTGCCGAGGAGGCGGTTGGAGAGGGAGGATTTACCGACGTTGGGGCGCCCGATGAAGCAGACGCAGAGCGGGTCGCCGGGGTTGCGCGAGCCGGGGAGGAGCACCTTGCCGTTTTCATCGTGCGTGGCGCGGGGGGCGCGTTCCTCGGTCTCGGGGGCGGGGCCGATTTTTTCGAGGATGGCGGTGCGCAGATCGGCTTCGCCGCGGCCGTGCTCGGCGGAGAAACGGTAGGGCTCGCCGAGGCCGAGACGGTAGGTCTCGCCGAGGTCGAGTTTGGCATCGTCGAAGTCGGCCTTGTTGACCACGAGGATGACGTCCTTTTTGCCGCGACGCAGGCGGGCGGCGATCTTGGTGTCGAGCGCGGTGAGGCCCTCGATGCCGTCGACGACGAAGAGGATCAGGTCGGCGGCATCGATGGCGAAGTCCACCTGCTTCTCGGAGGCCTTGGTGAGGGCGGCGGGCGAATCGCCGCCGACGAGGCCGAGACCGCCGGTGTCCATGAGCGTGAACGCGCCGTCCTTCACCTCGGCGGAGACGACGTCGCGGGTGACGCCGGGCTGGTCGTGCACGATGGAAATGCGCGACCGCGTGAGCCGGTTAAAAATACGGCTTTTGCCCACATTGGGGCGTCCGACGATGGCGACGAGGCGAGGCATGGTGAAGAGAGAAACTACAGAGTGAGACGAGGTTTCAAGGAACGGCGACACTCTTGTCGCCGAGGGAGCCTGATTCGGCGACAGGAGTGTCGCCGCTCCTTGAGGAATCAGAGGGCGCGGAAAACGACGGAGGCGTTTTGGCCGCCGAAGCCGAGGTTGTTGCTCAACACGGTCGAGACCTTGGCGGAGCGGGCGACGTTGGGCACGTAGTCGAGATCGCACTCGGGGTCGGGCTCGTGGAGGTTGATGGTCGGCGCGAGGGTCTGGGTCTGGAGGGTCTTGGCGCTGATGACGCTCTCGATGCCGCCGGCGCCGCCGAGGAGGTGGCCGGTCATGGACTTGGTGGAGCTGACGGGGAGGGATTTGGCGCGGTCGCCGAAGACGCGCTTGATGGCGAGCGTCTCGAACTTGTCGTTGTAAGGGGTGCTGGTGCCGTGGGCGTTGATGTAACCGACGGCGTCGGCGGGGAGGCCGGCGGACTTGAGCGCGCGGGTCATGGCGGCGCCGAGTCCTTTGCCCTCGGGGTCGGGCATGGTGATGTGGTGGGCGTCGGCGGTGGCGGCGTAGCTGGCGATTTCGCAGTAGATGCGGGCGCCGCGTTTTTTCGCGTGTTCGAGGGATTCGAGCACAAGCACACCGGAGCCCTCGCCCATGATGAAGCCGTCGCGGCCCATGGAAAAGGGACGGCACGCGGTGGCGGGGTCGTCGTTGCGCGTGCTCATGGCCTTCATGGCGCAGAAGGTGGCGTAGGCGAAGGGCGTGATGGCGGCCTCGGTGCCGCCGGCGATCATGATATCGGCGTCGCCGCGTTTGATCATGTGCATGGATTCGCCGATGGCGTGGGTGCCGGTGGCGCAGGCGGAGACGACGCCAAAGTTGGGCCCGCGCGCGCCGAGGGAAATCGCGATGATGCCGGAGCAGATGTTGCCGATGAGGGCGGGGATGGTGAACGGGGAGACTTTGCGCGGGCCGGACTCGTGGAATTTTTTGAGCTGGTTCTCGTAGGTGAGCATGCCGCCGATGCCGGAGCCGACGACGACGCCGACGCGATCTGGGTCCTCGTTGTCCATGCTCAGGCCGGAGTCGGCCCAGGCCTGCTTGGCGGCGCAGAAGCCGAAGTGGGTGTAGCGGTCGTTTCGGCGGGCCTCCTTCGGGTCCATGAACTCCTCGACGTTCCAGCCTTTCACCTCGGCGCCCATCTGGGTGGCGAAGGGGGCGGGGTCGAACTGGGTGACGCGGTCGATGCCGTTTTTACCCGCGACCAAGCTGGCCCAGAATGAATCTGCGGTCTGACCGAGGCCGTGGATGACGCCGAGGCCGGTGACGACGACGCGCTGGGAATCAGGGAGCTGGGACATGATAAAAGGAGGAAGGTGAAGGGAGGCTGCCGCTCAGGGCAAGGTCGGGGAATGAACAGAGACTTGATCGGCCTCCCCGGGAGAGCCGGCTTTTAGCCGGCAGGTATTGGCTTGGCGGCGCGGAACTTTTGAACACGGAGCCGGCTAAAAGCCGGCGCTCCCGGGGAAACGGCGAAAAAACAAGACGCCCGCTCCGTGAGGGAGCGGGCGTCGAAAGTTAACGCGCGGGGCGCGGGGTGGCTCAGGCGGCGCCGGACTTGGCTTTGATGTAGTCCACGACCTGACCGACGGTCTTGAGCTTCTCGGCGTCGGCCTCGGGGATCTCGCCCTTGATCTCGTCCTTGAACTCTTCTTCGAAGGCCATGATCAGCTCGACGGTGTCGAGGGAATCGGCACCGAGATCGTCCAAAAAGGACGCGGTGGGCGTGATCTGCTCTTCGTTAACGTTAAGCTGGTTAACGATGATCTCTTTAACGCGTTGTTCGATGGGTTTTTGGTCGGCCATGTTGGGTGATTAATTTAGCTGGGTGAAAGGCTCACATCGCCATGCCACCGTCAACGGCAAAAACTTGCCCGGTGACGTAAGAGGCTTCGTCGGAGGCGAAAAAGGCGACGGCGGCGGCGATCTCGGCGGGCTCGCCGAAGCGCTGCATGGGGATGAGGGCGGTGGCGCCTTTCTGCACTTCCTCGCTGAGCTCGGCGGTCATGTCGGTCTTGATGAAGCCGGGGGCGACGACGTTCACGGTCACGCCGCGCTTGGCGAATTCTTTGGCGGTGGCCTTGGTGAAGCCGATCATGCCGGCCTTGGCGGCGGCGTAGTTGGCCTGGCCGGCGTTGCCCATGATGCCGGTGACGGAGGAGATGTTGATGATGCGGCCGAAGCGGGCGCGGCACATGGGCCAGCCGATGGCCTTGGTCCAGTGAAAGCAGCTGGTGAGATTGGTCTGGATGACGTCGTTCCAATCAGCGTCGCTCATGCGCGCAAGCAGGCCGTCGCGGGTGATGCCGGCGTTGTTCACGAGGATGTCGATCTTGCCGAATTCCTTGAGCAGGGCCTCGGAGGCGGCGACCACGGCCGCGCCGTCCGAGACGTCCACGGCGAGGGCCTTGGCCTTGCCGCCGGAGGCGACGATGGCGTCAGCCACGGCGCCGCAGGAAGAGGCGGATTTGGAAACGCAGATGACGGTGACGCCCTTGGCGGCGAGCGTCTCGGCGATGGCTTTGCCGATGCCGCGGCCGGCGCCGGTGACGAGAGCGGTGCGATTGGTGAAGGTCATATTTGGTTGGAAAGATCCTAAATCCTAAGCGGCTAAATCCTAAACAGGCGGCGCATGCGCCCCGGAAATAACCCCGGATACAGAGGTCTTCTTTTAGGATTTAATCATTAGGATTTAGGATTTCGGCGTTTGCTGAGTCGGCTCCGCCGGCTCAGTAAACGTCGCGCTGGTAACGTTTGTCCTTCTTCATCTGCTTCACGTAGGCCTGCGCGTCCTCGATGCTCATGCCGCCTTGCTCGGCGATGATGTCGTGGAGGGCCTGGTCAACGTCCTTGGCCATGCGCTTGGCGTCGCCGCAGACGAAGAAGTGGCCGCCGTTTTTGACCCACGCCCAAAGCTCGGCGGCGTTGGCGCGCATCTTGTCCTGCACGTAAACCTTGACGCCCTGATCGCGCGACCAGGCGAGGTCCAGCTTGGTGAGCTTGCCGTCGGCGAGATACTTTTCCCACTCCTCTTGATAAAGGAAGTCGGTCGCGTGTTTCTGGTCGCCGAAGAAAAGCCAGTTGCGGCCGGTCGCGCCGGAAGCGACGCGGTCCTGCACGAAGGCGCGGAACGGCGCGATGCCAGTGCCGGGGCCGACCATGATGCAATCGATGGCGCCATCCTCGGGCGGGCCGAAGTGGGAGTTGGAGACGAAGACGGGCGTCGGGGTCTCGTTCATCACCACGCGATCAGCCATGAAGGTCGAGCACACGCCGTGACGCTCGCGGTGGTTCGTGGTGTAACGCACCACGGCCACGGTGAGGTGGATCTCGGTCGGGTAGGCCCGGGAGGACGACGCGATCGAGTAGAGGCGCGGCATGAGCTTGCGCATGTGATCGACGAGCTCCTGGCCGGTGAGGCGGGCGGAGGGAAACTCGGCGAGCAGGTCCACGTATTCACGCTCGGCAAGGAAGGCGTTGAGTTGCTCCTTGGCCTCGGGCTTGAGCAGGGCCTCGAGCGTGGCCTTCTGGCCGGGATCGGTGGCTTTATTGAAGAGCGTGGTGACGATCTTCGCGGTCGGGCCGGCGAGAGCGAGTCGATGACTGAGGGCCTCGCGCAGCGTGATCGGCTCGGGAAGCTTCAGCATCGCGGGCGAAACGAGTTCGTCGCCGCTGCCGTGGATGAGGTCGATGATCTCGCCGACATCCTTGGCGGGATTGGTGGCGAAAACACCGAGCGAATCGCCGGCCTTGTAGGTGAGATCGCTACCCTTCAGGGAAACGATGAAGTGACGCGTCTCCTTCGCGGAGCCGGGCTTGTTGAGCAAGCGGTTCTCGGTGATGCGAGACGGGAACGGGTTCTCTTTGCTGTATTGAGAGGTGGCGACGGGAGCGGACATAAAGCGGAACAAGTCGCGCACGCGTCGCACACGCGCAAGCCCTTACTTTGGCCCACGCTTTCACCCCACGCTTTCACCGCAGCTCACCCATGCGCGCGCTTGCTTAGGGCCGCGCTTTAGCGCCAACTGCCCTGCCCATGTCCGACACCTCCGTCCGCCTGCAAAAATTTCTAGCCGATGCCGGCATCTGTTCCCGCCGCGCCGCCGAGCAACTCATCGCGCAACGAGAGGTGTGGGTAAACGGCCGCGTCGCCACCCTCGGTCAGAAGATCGAACCCGAGACCGACAAGGTCACCGTCGAGGGCCAACAAGTCCGCCCCGTCGCCCAGCCCAAGCTCACCCTCGCCGTGCATAAACCCCGCGGCCTCGTCTGCTCCAACGACGACCCGCACAACCCCGAGACCATCTTCACCCTCCTGCCCCGCGAGCTCGCGAAATACCGTTTCTTCTGCGCCGGCCGCCTCGACAAAGACTCCGAGGGCCTCGTCATCCTCACCACCGACGGCGATCTCGCCCAACGCCTCACCCACCCGAGCAACCTCGTCACCAAGCGCTACCTCGTCATCCTAGAAACCGGCTTCGCCCGCACCCGCATCCCGCGCCTGCTCTCCGGCATCACCATCGAGGGCGAACGCCTCAAGGTCGAATACGCCAACCTCATCAACCCCAACCCCGCCGGCCTCGCCACCTCGCTCGACGTGCACATGCACCACGGCAAAAAACGCGAGATCCGCCAACTCTTCCTCGCCCTCGGCCACCCGGTGAAACGCCTCCGCCGCTACCAGATCGGCGCCTTCCCGCTTAAAGGGATTCCGCTTCGCGGCGGGAAACAACTTTCGCCCGCGCAGATCGAAGCCTTGTTCTCCCAACCCGGCCTCGCCCCCCGCGCCTCCTCCGTGCGCGCCAACGCCAAACCTCCCGCGCCCAAACGCCTCGCCAAGCGCCGCCCCGTTTCCAAAAAGTAATTCAAACAAGTCCGACACTCCCGCCCTCTCATCCTGTCATCTCCGTCATGAAGCGCCTCCTCCTCCTCGCCCTCTCCCTCGGCCTCGCCGCCGCCCAAGCCGCCACGCTGACCACCGCCCTGCCCGCCTACGCCTCCCCCAACGACCAGGCAGCCGTGCTCGGCACCGCCGCCGCCGGCAGCCGCATCGTCATCACCCCCGCGCCCTCCGGCTGGCAAGCCGTTGAGCTCGCCGGCCCCCACACCGTTTACGTCATCGCAAAAGATACCCTCAAAAACTTCGAGGTCCGCCCCGGCGCCGCCTACCTCTCCGCCCCCCGCGCCGACGCTCCCGTCGTCGGCCTCGCCGGCGACAAAGACCCCGCCGCCTTCGCCGACATCGCCGGCCGCTACAACAAATTCTCCCTCAACAAACCCATCGTCGCCTACGTCCGCGCCCAGCCCACGCCCGTCACTCCGGTGACACCCGCGCCGGCCCCCGCCCCCGTCGTCGCCGCCCGCCCCGCGCCCGCTCCCGTTCCGACGCCCGCCCCCGCTCCCGCCGCTCCTGCGCCCGCGCCTGTCGCTCCCG
>CAZOGV010000121.1:0-9123 GCA_964579225.1 uncultured Akkermansia sp.
TTAGGGCGTGATGGATGATGCGCGTGCGCGTCGCCGCCGCGGGTGAGCCTTACGCGGAACTCGCCGCGTCCGCCGCTTGTCCCGCCGGATGTCTCCGTGATTATCCCTCCGTCCTCGTGCTAAAATGAACCTCGCACGTTTTCGGCTTCTCGCCTGCTTTGCGTTGCTCGTTTACCCTTCGCGCTCGGTGATTTTGCGACTTTAGCCACCCACGAAACAGACTACGCTCAAATCGCCGCACTGACGCCCTTCCTCGAGGCTGTGCGCGACACGCCCGCCGCCCGCTGATTATCTTTTGCCCTCCATGCCCATCATCGACGCCCACATTCATGCCTACCCGCCCGAGGTTTTCGCCGACCCGGTCAAATGGGGTTTGGCCCATCGCGAGCCTTGGTGGACTTACTGCGTCGCCCCACCGCACCAACGCACCTTGCAAGGCTGGGCCACGACCGATCAGCTCCTGCGCGACATGGATTCCGCCGGCGTGGATCAAGTCGTCATGCTCGGCTGGTATTGGGAAAACCAGGACACCTGCAATCTGCAGAACGGTTGGTTCATCGACTGGCACCGCGCCCACCCCGACCGCATCCAGGCCTTCGCGGCGGTGAATCCCGCCACCGGCGCGCCCGCGCTCGACGCCTTGAAACGCGCGCTCGACGCCGGTCTCATCGGTGTGGGCGAGCTTTGTCCGCAGGCGCAAGGCGGCCATCTCAACGACGACAACTGGAGCCGCGTCTTCGCCCTGGCCGCCGCGCGCGGCGCGCCGGTAAACCTGCACGTCACCGATCCGCTCGCGATCACCCCCGGCTCCTGCGCCAAGCCCACGCCGCTCGAGCCCTACATCGAGATGATCAAGGCCCACCAGGCCACGACCTTCATCCTCGCGCACTGGGGCGGCGGCATTCCGTTCTACGAACTCAACCCGCGCTTAAAACCGCTGTTCAAAAACGTCTATTACGACACCGCCGCCTCGCCGCTGCTCTACGATCACAGCGTGTATCGGCACGTGACGAACATGATCGGTGCCGAGCGCATCCTGTGGGGGACGGACTATCCCTTGTTCACCCATCCGCGCATCGCGGCGGACGTGACCTTTCAACGCGACCTCGACGACGCCCGCAGCGCGCGCGCCGCGCTCACGCCCACCGAACTGGAGTTGATCCTCGGCGGCAACGCGGCGCGGTTGTTGGGGATCTAGCTTTGAGGGAGGGGCGGGGTCTTTGGCGCAGCCGGCGAGGAGGGCGGCCAGGGCGGCGAGCGGGAGGAGACGGGAGATGGAGCGGCGCATGATGGGATACGCGGAGGGAGCAGGTGGGGTTAAGCTCGGGGCGGAGACGGGCGGTCGATTTGCTTAGCGGGCGAAGGCGGTTATCCGTGCCAGTGTCATTCCATAAAAACTATGAAGCACCTATTCGCCCTGACCGGGCTCTTTATCGCCATGTTCTCCTTCAGCTCCGCCAATCCTGTCACTGTCGGCGCCGACGCGCCCGTCGCCACCGCGCCCGATCACACGGGGGCCGCGCTGAATCTGGCCGACATGTATTCGGCCAACAAATACACGTTGGTGTATTTTTATCCGCGGGCGGACACGCCCGGCTGCACCGCGCAGGGCTGCTCCTTGCGCGACGCGTATGAGAAACTCGTCGAAAAGGGCGTGGCGGTCATCGGCGTGAGCACGGACAGCGTGCAGCGTCAGGCCGCGTTTCGGGACAAATTCAGTCTGCCTTTCACGCTGCTGGCCGACACGGAGCAGGCGGTGCTGAAGGCTTTCGGCGTGGGTTCGACCTTCGGGTTTTCCAGCCGTCAGGCGTTTCTGATCACCAACGGCAAGGTGGTTTACGCCGACCACAAGGGTTCCACCAAGAGGCAGGCGGACGACGTGTTGGGCTTCCTCGCGAAGTCGGAAGGCTAAGTGCGCGCCGCATGGGCGCAAAAAAAACCGCCGGTGCGTGAGCACCGGCGGTTGGAGGAATCGAGTGGTCTTGGGGACGACTAGATCGCCTATTTACTTCTTCACGTGACCGGAGACGAGCTTGGTCATCTCGAACATGGAGACAGACTTCTTACCGCCGAAGACGGCCTTGAGTTTGTCGTCCGCGTTGATCTGGGTCTTAACTTTCTTATCCTGAAGACCGTTCTTCTTGATATATTCCCAGAGCTTCTTGGTGAGCTCGGTGCGGGGGAGGGGCTTCGAACCAACAACGGCCGCGAGGACGTCGTCAGGTTGAACCGGTTTCATGAAGGCAGCGTTAGGTTTACGTTTGGTGGTGGCCATAGCGGGATTGGGCGTAGAGGCGGTGCGGGCGAACGCAACCCTGATTTACAGAGGTAAAATCACGTTTTCCAGAGGAGAAAATTCAAACTTGCGAACGCGGGCGCGAGGTGTTGCGCGCGGACGGGGCTAGGGAGGCCGGTGTTTTTACCGGGCAAAGCGTATCCAAAAATTAACTACTCGTGCGCTGTGCCGCCAGAGGTGAACTGCGCGTGGAGGCGCGCGTAGGCCCCGCCGGCGGCGAGCAACGAGGCGTGGTCGCCGCGTTCCACGGCCACGCCGCGGTCGAGCACGACGATGAGATCGGCCGAGCGGATGGTGCTCAGGCGGTGGGCGACGACGAGGCTGGTGCGGCCGCGCAGGAGGCGGCCGAGCGCCTCTTGCAGGCGCGCCTCGGTGAGGGCGTCGATGGCGCTGGTGGCCTCGTCGAGGATGACGAGGCGCGGGTCGGCGAGCCAGGCGCGGGCGAAGCACACGAGCTGGCGCTGGCCGAGCGAGAGGCCGCCGCCGCGTTCGCCGACTTCGGTCTCAAGGCCGTTGGGGAGTTGCTCCGGCAGGTCGGGGCAGCCGAGGGCGGCGAGGGCGGCGCGCACCTCGGCCTCGGAGGCGCTGGGGCGGGCGAAGCGGATGTTTTCCAGCACGCTGCCGGTGAAGAGAAAGTTTTGCTGGGTGACGATGCCGAGCTGGCGGTGGAGCGAGCGGCCGGTGATGGCGCGGATTTCGCGGCCATCCACGAGGATCTCGCCGGCGTCGGGCAGGTAGGACTTGGTGGCGAGGTTGATGATGGAGCTCTTGCCGCTGCCGGTGTGGCCGACGAGGGCGACGGTCTGGCCGGGGGCGGCGCGGAAGCTCACGCCGCTCAGCACGGGGCGTCCCGGCTCGTAGGCGAAGGTGACGTTGCGGAATTCGAGGTCGAGGCCGACGGCGTTTTGAAGTGGCACGGGCGTCCCGCCCGTGGGGGCCGAACCCATGGGCGGGACGCCCATGCCACCGCCCATGCCACTGCGGCGCGGATGGGGAAGCTCGGCGGCGTCGGGGGCGTCCACCCATTCGGGTTTGCGGTCGATAAGGCGGAAGACGCGCTCGGCGCCGGCCATGGCGACGAGGGCCTGGTTGTATTGGTTTCCCAATACAGTGATCGGATGGAAAAAGAGGTTGGCGAAAAAGAAGAAGGTGATGAGTTCGCCGACTTGCATGTCGCCTTTAAAAACGCGCCAGCCGCCGAGCAGGAGCAGGGCGGCGATGAAGAACTGGTTGTTGAGTTCGAGGATGGGGTTGAGCTTGGCGGAGGCGCGGGCGAGGTTGAGGTTGTGGCGCGAGTGGTCGTCGAGCAGGCGGCGGAAGAGGCCGGAGTTGGTCTCCTCGCGCACGAAGCCCTGGGTGACGCGTATGCCGTTGACCGATTCGGCGAGGGTGGCGGTTACGCGGCTGAAGCTTTCCTGCGTGGCGCGCGAGGAGCGGAGGAGGCGGTCGCGGAAGTGGCGGTTGATCTTCCAAATCACGGGGGCCATGCCGAGCACGACGAGGAACATCACCGGGTCGGTCCACGCCATGATGGCGGCGGCGCCGAGCATCTGGCCGCCTTGCACGATGGAGACGAAAAACACGTCCTGAATGCCGGCGCGCAGGGCCTCCACATCGGAGGTCATGCGGCCGAGAATCGAGCCGAGCTTGGTCTTGTGATAAAAGGCCATGGGCTGCCGTTGCACGTTGGCGAAGACCTCGGCGCGCAGCCGGTGGACGACGTTTTCGCCCAGCTCCTGGGCGAAGCGCATGCGGAAGTGGAACATGCCCTCGGTCACGAGCGCGAGCAGGCCGTAGCCAAGCACGGCGATCCAAAGGCCGCGCAGATCGCCGGTCGCCACCGGGCCAGCGATGGCGGCGCTGAAGAGCCAGGTGAGGAGCGAGAACTGGATGGAGCGCGAGAGGGTGAGAAAGATGAGCCAGTTGCGCCGGCGCGCGTGGGGCTTGGTGTAGGCGAAGAGCCGGCTGATGACGCTCCAGTCGAGCGGGCGTTGCAGAGCGTCTTCGGCTTCGTCGGCGGCGCGTTGCAGGACGGTAAGCGGCGCGATGCGGGCGACATCCGGGCGCGGCGCGGGATCGGGGCGGGAAAAAGGCGCGGAGGTTTTCATGCGGCGGGCTCCTCCGCGTGGTCGAGTTCGCGGCCATCCACCAATTGCAGGGCGGCGACGCGACGATAGGCGCCGGGGGCGCGGAGCAGTTCGGCGTGGGTGCCGCGTTGCACGATGCGACCGTTTTCCAGCACGACGATGAAGTCGGCGCGGCGCAGGGTGCTGACGCGGTGGGCGACAATGAAAGTGGTGCGATTCTGGATGGCGTTCTCCAACGCGGTGAAAATTTCGTGCTCGGTCTGCGCGTCGATGGCGGCGGTGGGGTCGTCGAGCAGGAGGATGGCGGGTTCGAGCAGGAGCGCGCGGGCGAGCGCGAGGCGCTGGCGCTGGCCGCCGGAGAGGGTGTTGCCGCCCTCGCCGAGCACGGTGTCGTAGCCCTTGGGCAGGGCGGAGATGAAGTCGTGCGCCTGGGCGATGCGCGCGGCGCGCTCGATCTGCTCGCGAGTGGCGTCGGGGTGGCCGAAGGCGAGGTTGGCGGCGATGGTGTTGGAGAAGAGGAAACTCTCCTGGAAAACGATGCCGATGCGGCGGCGCAGGTCCTCGACGCGGTAGCGGCGGGCGTCCTCGCCGTCGATGAGCACGCGGCCGCGCTGCGGATCGAAGAAACGTGGCACCAAGCTCATGAGCGCGCTCTTGCCCGCGCCGGTCGCGCCAAGGATGGCGACGCAGGCGCCGGCGGGCACGTGGAGATCGACGTCGTGCAGAACGTAGGTCGCTCCGGCCGAGGGGTTGCCGTAGGCGAAATCGACGTGCTCGAAACGAACTTCGCCGCGCAGGGCAGGGCAGGGCAGGGCGTCGGGCGCGTCGGTGACGTCGATGGGGGCGTCGAGGATTTCGAAGACGCGGCGCGAGGCGACGAGGGACTGCTGCACGCTGTTCACGATGGTGGCGAGCTGGTTGACCTGCCCGGAAAATTGTTCGAGCAGGCCGGCGAAAACCACGAGGCCGGCACCGAGCGGGAGCTGGCCCTGCACGACGAGCCAGCCGCCATAGCCGAGCAGCACGAGCAGGTTCACGCGGGTGAGCAGGCCGATGGTCGGGGAAAAAATGCTGACGCGCCAAAAAATGCCGCGCTGCTGGCGCAACACCTCGTCGTTGCGCGCGGCGAAGGCGGCGCGGTCCTCGTCCTCGCGCCCGAAAGCCTTCACCACCTGCACGCCCTGGATCGACTCGGTGAAATGCTGCACCAGCCCGTCCACCAGACGGCGGTTGGCGGCGTAGCGCGGCTGTATCCAGCGGGAGAATACAAGCGAGGCGAGCGCGAGCACCGGCGTGGTGGCGAGACAGGCGACGGTGAGGCCCGGGCTGAGGCTCAGCATATAGATCAGATAGACCGTCAGGGAGACGACCATGATGAAGCTCTGGATGAGCACCTGATCGAGAAACATGCGCACGTGTTGCACGTCGCCGGTCACGCGGGTGATGATGGAGCCGGTGGTGTTGGCGTCGAAGAAACGGAAGCTCAGCCGCTGGAGTTTCGCGTAGAGTTCCGCGCGCAGATCGACGACGAGGTGGCGCTGCACGAGCACGTTGATTGATACGCTATAGACAAAGTTGAGGAACGCGCGGGTGACGGCGAAGAGCAGGATGGCGCCGGCGATGGCGGCGATGACGAGAAAAGGCGACCAGTCGGCGGGCGGTTCGGGGAGGAAGGGCAGTTCCACGCTCGGCGCAGGGGCGGTCGGGTCGGCGCGGGTATCGACCACGTCTTTGATGTAGTCGATGCCGTGGCCGGTGAACGACAGGCCGGCGAGTCCGAGCGTGAGGAGCACGCATTGCAGCAAAAGCACCTGCACGCAGCGCAGCCGGTAGCGCCAGGCCAGCCCGATCAAACGACGCACCAGTTGCAAATCGGTGGGTGCGGAGGGCGGAAGCGGCGAGGACATCGAGGGGAACGGTCACCATGCGAGCCGAAGCGAAAATTTCACGCTTCGATTGAAAAAGAAGCTCTCCGGAAGGATTATTGAGGGAGAAAAAACTTTCCGCTTGTAATTAGACTAAATAGTCAACTATCTGATCGCATCATGGGACGCACCTCCGACGCCAAAGACCGCCTGATGAAGGCCGCGCTGACTCTTCACTGGGAGGAGAGTTATGGCACCGTCACCATCGACGACATCTGCCAGCGCGCCGAAGTAAAGAAGGGTTCGTTCTACTACTTTTTTCCGGGCAAGGCCGAGCTCGCTGTCGCCACCATCGAGCACATGTGGGCTACGGTGTGGAAGCCGTTTTTCGATAGTCACCTTTCCCTCGATAAGGAGCCCGTCCAGCGCTTCCGCGATTACTTCGAAGCCATTGTCGCCAACCAAACCGGCCTCGCCCAAGAACACGGCAAAGTCCTCGGCTGCCCCGTCTGCTCCATGGGCAACGAGTGCTCGACCAATCAGGTGAGCGTATCGGTTGCGGTCCGCGAGGTTTTCGCCAAGAAACGTCGCTACTACGAGTCCGCCATCCGCGATGCCATCGCCGCCGGCGCGATGGAGCCCTGTGTTCCGGCCGACAAAGCCACCGCCCTCTTCGGGCTGATCGACGGCCTCGTCTCGCATGCCCGCATCATGAACGACATCCGCATCCTCAAGTCCTTGCCTCGGCTCGGGCTCGATCTCCTTAAAATCCGCCAGCCCACCGCCGCTTGAGCCTGGCATTATAGCCCCCGGTGAATGCGCGGTTTTAACGTTCTTAAAATCACCTAATCCTCTCCGCGCAGACAAACTGCGCGTTTTTTTGAAATCCATATTTTACTAAACAGTAAACTACTAAATATGTCATGAGCTCACTGACCTCCATTTCGACCGCTCGCATCCTCCGCCGTGTTTCCGCTGAAGCCATCGCCCACTTTGCCGCCACCGACGCGCAAGCCGCCCGCCTGATCGGGGTGGGCCACTATCCCGGCGACAACGCGACCGGCCGCATCGCCCCGCTCTGGGACGCCGGCCTGCTCGACCGCCTCTCTCTGCCCCTCAGCCGCGTTCGCGAGTGAAGCGCCTCGCCCCCGCGCACGAACCACCCTTCGACCTGCGACCTTCCGACCTTCGATCTCACCACCACCATGATCACACATCTCACCGCCGACACCCTCCTCTCCGCCCTCGCCATCACGACCGGCGACCGCGCTGTGATCGCTAAACTAGACGTGGACGCCGCGCCCGAGGCCGCCGCCCGCTTCACCGGTATCCAATCCGCCACGACACTCGCCGCCGCCCTCCAGGCCGCCGCGTGAGCCCGCCCCATTTCCCGTTAGATCAATCTAACTAAAAACGAAATCCACACCATGAACACGTCCACCACCACGCTCCCCACCTACACCTCCTTCACCGGTAAAGTCGCCCTCGTCACCGGCGGCACCTCTGGCATCGGCAAAGCCACCGCACTCGCGCTTGGTCGCGTTGGCGCCAAAGTTGTCCTCTCTGGTCGCCGCGAAGCCGAGGGGCAGGCCATCGTCGCCGAGATCACGAAGGCCGGCGGCACCGCCGCTTTCTTCAAGGCCGACGCCTCCGTCGAGAGCGAGATCGCCGCGCTCGTCGCCTTCACCGTGAGGACCTACGGCCGCCTCGACCTCGCATTCAACAACGCTGGCGTCGAGACCGGCGCGCCCGTCACCGAGGTCACCGAGGCCGATTACCGCCGCGTCTTCGACCTCAACGTCTGGGGCGTGCTCGCTTCGCTGAAGCACGAGATCCCCGTGATGCTAAAAAACGGCGGCGGCAGCATCGTGAACACGTCCTCCATCGCCGGCCACATCGGTATGCCCGGCGCGTCGATCTACGTCGCCAGCAAACACGCGGTCGAAGGCCTCACCAAGGTCGCCGCACTCGAGGTCGCGAAACAAAACATCCGCATCAACGCCGTCGCCCCTGGCGCGATCTACACCGAGATGTTCGAGCGCTTCACGGGTGGCCAAAAGGCCAACCAAGACTACCTCGTCGGTCTGCACCCCGTTGGCCGTGTGGGCCAAGTGGACGACATCGCGCGCGGCGTGCTCTACCTGCTCGATCCGGCCAACACCTTCGTCACCGGCACGAGCCTCGCCATCGAAGGCGGCTTCATGGCGCAGTAGGTCCTCTCGGTCTCAAGGATCGGCTCATCGTGCGGAAGGCCCTGGCCTCGCGGAAAGATTATCACGGGCGACCGCGGCTGGCCGACGTGCCTCGGGCACAAAGCCAACGCGGTCAAAGGGCAGCTTCCCTCGTGAAAACGCGCTTCGCGCGCCCGTGCGCTCACGCTATGGGACGGCGGTGAGTTGCTCGAGTTCGGGTGAACCGGGCGGCAGGTGGGCGCGCCGGCTGGCATCTCAAGGAGCGGCGGCACTCTTGTCGCCGTCGGGCGGTTCTATCGGCGACAGGAGTGTCGCCGTTCCTTGGCTCCCCACTTCAGCGATGGTTTCTAGACGCAGGGTGAGACGGCCGCTGGCGCGGGTCGCCTCCAAGTCGAGGATGAAGCGGGCTTCCCAGTCGTTGCACTCCTCGGGGTCGATGAGCACTTGCGCGATGCGCCACTCGGCGGCTCCGGGCTCGGCTTCGTCGAAGTGGGTGTTGGCGACGTTGCGGCCCGCCGGATCGAGACGGAAACGCCCGCGCGCCTCGGCGTGCGCGGCGAAGAGTTTTTCGAGGCGGCGCGCCTCGGTGATGAGTGAATCGTCGGGCGTATCCGTGGGAAGGATACGAGCGCCGCCGGCATCCACCTCATCATCGCCACCCAGCGTCCATCGGTGAACGTCAT
>CAZOGV010000122.1:0-9022 GCA_964579225.1 uncultured Akkermansia sp.
GTGATCAATCGAGGGAATTACCGTCGTGATGTGTTCGAGACGGAGGGGGCCGCACAGGCGTTTGTGCGAGCGCTGCGAGAGACGGCGGGGCAATATGGCTGGCAGGTGCATGCCTATGTCGTGATGCGTAATCATTATCATGTGGCGTTGGGGACACCGGAGCCGAACTTGGTCGAGGGCATGCATTGGCTGCAAAGCACGTTGGCGACGCGCTTCAACCGCTTCCGCAAAGAAAGCGGGCACTTGTTTCAGGGGCGTTATCAGGCCTTGCTTCTGGAGGACGATCAGGCGCTCGGGCGGGTGGTGCGCTACATCCATCTCAATCCCGTGCGGGCTAAAATCGTGGAGCCGGAGCAGGTAGCGATCTATCTGTGGAGCAGTCTCGGACCGATGCTGAGCGAGCAAGACGGTTGGCTGGTGAAGGAGCCGTGGTTGCGAGCAGTCGGTGGGTGGGGCAACGATAGAGAGGGCCGTTCGGCTTATCTCGCGCATTTGATCGAGGTGGGCCGGAACGAGGCCGGGTGGGAGCCTCTGGAGCTAACCGGGCTTTCGAAGGGCTGGGCGATTGGCTCCTCGGGCTGGCGGAAAGCGCTGGCGAAAGAGCACGCAGCGTTAGCCTTGAACCCAGGTCTGGCTCGCGAGGAGGTGGCCGAACTGCGGGTGGCCGCGTGGGAGCAGGCCTTGGACGCGGCACTGAAGGAGATGGGGAAAACGCGCGAGGATCTCGCGACCAAGCCGAGTCGTCGCACCTGGAAGGTTGAGCTCGCGTTGAAGCTGCGTGAGACGACGGGGGCTCCGGTTACTTGGTTGGCGGAGACGCTCAAGCTGGGCCGGGCGGCATCGGTGAGGGGCTATCTCTACCAAATTAGGAATCGAAATCACTCATAAAACACGGCCTGACCCCATGTCATCTTAAGAGGTATTGGTTTTCATCACCCAACATACTGGCGAAGCATCTCTTCGGACGGAACGATGCCCTTTCAATCGCGGTTTCCGGGTTAAAATGATCTAGATAAATGCGGGCAGGAGCCGACATGGGCGAAACGCCCATGCCGCCCAGATCCGCTGACCTCACTTTGTGTTACAGCCGGCCGCTACCGCTTACGCAACTCTTCGGCTGGGCGTTGAAAGGGCAGCGGCTTAGGAATTGCGACTAAACCCTGTTGGAGCAGAGAATCACCTGTTTTTTCCATCCAGCCGGTAAGTTGTTGCACCATATCGGCGTAGATTTCCCGATATTCCGGATCCAAAGAACGATCTCTCCGGCCGAGAGGATCGAGAAAGAGGTCGTGCAATACATCGCTTTCGGGTTTGGTCACACGCTCAGGCCAACCATATTCGTGCATTCGAATGTTCGCCGGTGAGGGATCGATATTCTTCCATGGTTGGTCGGGTTCCTGCCACCAACGGCGGATCAACCGATAGCGTTCTGTGCGCACAGATCGCTCCGGCAGCGAGAATCCATGCACATTGATCTCCGAGAAAATTGAGTCGTGGAGCTTGGTGCTCTCACCCGTGACCAAGGGAAGCAGTGATCTTCCTTCCAGCCAATCAGGAGCTTCGATATCGCATATGTCGCATAGAGTCGGAATCACATCCAAGTGGGTGACCATGGCGTGAACCGTCCGGCCGCCGATCCAACCTGGCCCCCGAATGATGAGCGAAACCTCCAAGCCTCCATCGTTCAGGCTGCATTTGTGATCCACCAGCCCCACTCCATGATCGGTCGTGTAAATAACGAGCGTATTCTCCGCGAGGCCGAGGCTCTCCAGTGCGGCAAGGATACCACCGATCGCCTCGTCGAGTTGACTGGCTGAGACCTGGTGGTTGGCGTGCCATTGCCGGGTCTCGAAGGTGTCGGGCAACCCGGGAGATGGGCGGGCGCGGTCGATCTCGCGGGTGCCTGGCATCTTTTCCTGGGGAATACGGCGCCATGCGGAGGTGTGGGTTTGGATCATGCCCACATCCAGAAACCATGGAGCGTCATCCTTTGCATGGGCAGCGAGCCATGCCTCGGCGGCAGGTCCGACTTGGCTGGCACACATTTCGGGATCTCGAATGCCGGCGGCACCTCCAATAATCTCCTCGCGCACTTCGTCGTAGCCAATGTCCCGTTCGTCGGCCGTGACATGTTGGACTCCCAACAAAGCCGTGTAATAACCGTGTGGCTGGAGTACTTTTACAACATGACGCTCCGGATGTGCGAGGGGGTAACCCATATTGGCCAAGCCCCACTGCCCGCACTGGTGCGGATACTGGCCGGTCAACAACCCGGCACGCGAGGGCGAACAGGTCGGGCTTACGCAATAAGCCTGGCGAAAGAGAACTCCTTGATCGGCCAAGATCTGGAGATTCGGTGTAGCAACGGGATAGCCATAAGGCTCTATGCGTCGCCCGGTGTCATGCGAGTGGATATAAAGAATATTAGGTCGTTTCATATAAAATGTATCAAATTGTAATGATAACTGACGAAAACCAGAACAGCAGACGAGAACATGCCCGGCAAGGCGATAAGGTGCTATGCTAAAAAACTAGAAAAGATGACGCCGAGATTTTGGTCGCGGGCAAGGCATGTGTGAGGGCGCATCCCCCTGTGAGCTGGCGCAGGGACGCGCCCGCCCACCGATTCTGCAAAAGTCTAAAATCAACAGCTCTTTGGTATCAGATTCCCTGGGGGGACCGGCTCGGAGGGACCGACTCCGTCCGGTCCGATACGGTCCACATCCGGTTACTCAATGCCCGGCTTCCAGCTCGCCGGGCTTCAACATGCCCGACGTTGCGTTTCCCGCCCGAGCGCCCCTTCTTGGCGACCCTTTTCGTGACGCCACCCGCCCCAACCGCGAACCCTCTCCCGCGAACGAAGCACACCGGCGTGTGCCCGCCCGCGCGCGGTGCCGTGCTCGCCGAGCTCCTCCGCCGCCACCCCGCCCCCGTCTGGCTCGTCGTCGCCGAAACCCTCAAGGACGCCGAGCAACTCGCCGAAGACACCACCCTCTTCCACGCCGTCGGCTCCTCCCCTCAAGTCTCAGGTCTCAGCCCTCAGCCCTCCTCCTTCGAGACCCTAGTCCTCCCCGAGGCCCTCACCGATTCGCGCGACATGGCCGAGGCCTTCGCCGCCTCCGCCGACCGCCAAGCCGTGCTCTCCCGCCTCCGCGCCACCCGCAACCTCACCGCCGCGCCCACCGCCACTCCCGCCCTCGCGATTTTCACCACCCCCGCCGCCCTGCTCCAACGCGTGCCCGCGCTCGAAGCCTACGCCGCCAACGAACTCACTCTCACCAAGGGCGAAACCCGCCCCTTCCAGCCCCTCCTCGAAAAACTCCGCGCCCTCGACTACGACTCCGAGGCCGTCTGCGAAGCCCCCGGCACCTACGCCGTGCGCGGCGGCATCATCGACCTCTACCCGGTCAACTCCTCCCAACCCTACCGCCTCGATTTCTTCGGCGACGAACTGGAGGAGATCCGCGAACTCGACCCCGTCACCCAACGCTCCGGCGCGCACGTCGATAAACTCACCCTCTCCGCCTCGCCCCGTCTCGCCCTCGCCCCCTCCCTCACCGGCCTCGCGCCCTACCTCAGCGCCGCCACCCGCCTCGTCCTCGTCGAACCCGCCGCTCTCGACGAAACCTTCAGCCTCCTCGCCCGCGAAAACGCCCCTTCCCCTCAGGTTTCAGGTCTCAGCCCTCAGCCTTCCTCCCCGCTCGCCCCCATTCTCGCCCGCGTCGCTGCGCTCGACGCCCTCGCCGACCTCGACGAAGCCGCCGCCCTCTTCGACCCCCTGGGAGCGCCGGCTTCCAGCCGGCCCTCTGCCCCACTGGGAGCGCCGGCTTCCAGCCGGCCCTCCGACGCCCTCACCGAAATCACCTGGGACACCGAAAGCCTCGCCCACCATCGTCGCTACCCGTCCGACGACCTCATCGCCCAGGAACGCCTCGGCGCCGAGGAGCAGGCCCGCCACGACTTCCTCACCCTCCTCGCCCGTTGGCAGAGCGAAGGAGCCACCCTCGCCGTCGTCGCGCCCAAAGAGTCCGAGGAAAAACGCATCCAGGAAATCCTCGCCGCCCACCCCGCCGCCAAAAAACTCCGCATCCGTTTCCTTCGCGGCCAACTCAACGAAGGCTTCCGCTGCGCCCCCCGCCCCGACGCCTCCCTCTCCCTCGCCCCCCCCGCGCCCAAAGCCCGGGCTAAATCCCCGTCCCCCTCACTCCCCCACTCCCTCACGCCCTCGGTTTCCGTCACGACGGTAGTCGTCACCGAAACCGAACTCTTCGGCCGCCAACGCACCCGCCGCGCCGCCAACTCCCGCCGCGCCACCGTACACCGCGCCCAGGTGGACCAGCTCCTCGATTTTTCCGACCTCGTCGAAGGCGACTTCGTCGTCCACCTCCAACACGGCATCGCGCTCTTCCGTGGTATCACGAAATTGGATACACGCGACGGCCTCCGCGAGGTCATCTCCCTCGAATTCGACGACCACGTCACCCTCCACGTCCCGCTCCCCGAGGCCCACCTCATAAGCCGCTACGTCGGCCTCTCCAAAGTCCGCCCCCAACTCGGCCGCATCGGCTCCGACCGCTGGCAAAAAACCCGCGCCCAGGCCGAGCGCGCCACCATCGACCTCGCCGCCGAGCTCCTCCGCATCCAGGCCGCGCGCGACGCCCAGCCCGGCATCCCCATCGCGCCCGACAACGACTGGCAGCGCGAGTTCGAGGGCGCCTTCCCCTTCGCCGAAACCCCCGACCAGCTCAAGGCCATCGTCGCCGCCAAGGAGGACCAGGAGCGCGCCCGCCCCATGGACCGCCTCGTCTGCGGCGACGTCGGCTTCGGCAAAACCGAGGTCGCCATCCGCACCGCCTTCAAGGCCGTGCAAGGCGGCAAACAGGTCGCCATCCTCGTGCCCACCACCGTGCTCGCCCAGCAGCACCTGAACACCTTTCGCGAACGCATGGCCGGCTACCCCATCGCCGTCGAAATGCTCTCGCGCTTCCGCACCCGCGCCGAGTCCACCCGCATCATCGGCGCCACCGCCGCCGGCCAGGTGGACATCCTCATCGGCACCCACCGCCTCCTCAACAAGGACATCCACTTCAAGGACCTCGGCCTCGTCGTCATCGACGAGGAGCAACGCTTCGGCGTGAAGCACAAGGAGCAGCTCAAGGCCCTACGCGTCTCTGTGGACGTGCTCTCCATGTCCGCCACCCCCATCCCGCGCACCCTCTACATGGCCATGACCGGCGCGCGCGACATGTCCGTCATCGAGACCCCGCCCACCAACCGCCACCCCATCCAGACCATCGTCAAAACCTACGACGAAAAACTCGTGGTGGACGCCATCCGCCACGAACTCCGTCGCGGCGGCCAGGTTTTCTATCTGCACAACCGCGTGCAGACCATCGCCCTCGTCGCCGCCCGCCTGCGCGAGCTCCTCCCCGACGTCGATATCGGCGTCGGCCACGGCCAGATGAAAGAGCACGAACTCGAGGAAATGATGACCGCCTTCGTCGCCGGCCGCCACCAGGTGCTCGTCTGCACGACCATCATCGAGACCGGCCTCGATATCCCCAACTGCAACACCATCATCATCGAGGGCGCGGACCGCTTCGGCCTTTCCCAGCTCTACCAGCTCCGCGGCCGCGTGGGTCGTTTTAAGCACCAAGCCTACGCCTACCTCCTGCTCCACCGCCACACTCGCCTCGTCGAGGTCGCGCGCGAACGCCTCAACGCCATGCGCACGCACAACCAGCTCGGCGCCGGTTTCCGCATCGCCATGCGCGACCTCGAACTGCGCGGCGCGGGCAACCTCCTCGGCTCGCAACAATCCGGCCACATCGTCGGAGTCGGCTTCGAACTCTACTGCCAGCTCCTCCGCCAATCCGTCGCGCGCCTAAAAGGCGACAAACAAGCCGCCGCCATCCGCGCCTCCGTAAAGCTCGATTTCGTCTTCGTCGGCGAAGGCAGCCCCCCGCAAAGTGGCGGGAGCTTCCAGCTCCCGTCCGCCCCCGCCACCAGCTACCAAGCCATCAAAGCCGCCCACGACGCCGAGGCCGGAGCCGTCGCCGTATCCAAAATCCAAGCACGCCTCCCTGTCGCCTACATCGACGAGACTCGCCTGCGCTTGGATTTCTACCGCCGCCTCGCCCTTTCCTCGTCCGCCGCGCAACTAAAAGAGATCGAGTCCGAGCTCACCGACCGCTTCGGCAAATTCGACGAAGAGGTCCGCGCGCTCCTGCAAGTCACCGCCATCCGCGTGGCGGCCGAGCAAAAAGGCATCGTCAGCGTCGAGACCGAGGGCTCGAAGTTAAAACTCATCCGCGCCGGCGCCGGCCGCCGCGACGACTTCGTGCAACTCGGCGGCCGCTTCCCCCGCCTCGTCGCCCCCAAGCCCCTCGCCCGCATAAAGGAAATCTTGGTCTACCTCGGCAACCTCCCCGCCCCGCAATGAATGAGCCCCCCGGGAGCGCCGGCTCTTGTGCGCCGAGGCGCATTCAGCCGACACCGGCGCCCCTCCGCCTGCGCCCAAACCGCCTCCGCCCCAAACGCCTGCGCCCAAACCTGCCGGCTAAAAGCCGGCGCTCCCAGGGTCCCCCTTGACCCGCCCGCCAACTTGGCCAAGTTAGCCATATGCTGACCGCCAACATAGCCACGGCAAAAAACGAACTCTCCCGCCTGCTTCGTCGCGTGAAGCACGGCGAGCGCGTCATCATCACCGACCGCAATCGCCCGGTCGCCCGGCTCGAGCCCATCGCCGCCGACGATCCCGACGCGCGCGACGACACCCTGCTTGCCTTGCAGGAAGCCGGCGCCCTCACCCCGCCGATTCGACCCGCGCTCAACGTCAAAGCCTTCCTCGCCACCAAAGGGCCGACCTTGGCCAAAGGCCGCAGCCTCACCGCCGCCATCCTCGCCGAGCGGGAGGAAGGTCGGTGAAATTCTGGGACTCCTCCGCCCTGGTGCCCTTGCTGGTTTCCGAAACCGACACCGAGCGCCGGTCAACCGCGCTCCGCGCCGATCCCGCCTTGGCCGTTTGGTGGGGCACAGCGGTCGAGTGCGAATCCGCCCTGCAACGCCGCGTGCGCGAAGGCGTGCTCGACGCCAAGGGCGCCCGCCTCGCCCGTGAACGCCTCGCCACCCTAGCCGAAGCCTGGCACGAGGTCCCCGCCTCGGCCGCCGTGCGCACCCTCGCCGTGCGCCTGCTCAGAACCCATCCCCTGCGGGCCGCCGATGCCCTTCAACTCGCCGCCGCGCTCGCGCTCACGCAGGCCGGCCTGCCCGGACTTCCCTTTCTCACCGCCGACCTCCGCCTCGCCGACGCCGCCGAAATCGAAGGCCTGCTCGTCCTGCGCTGAACGCTGCCGCCTACGTAGCACCTACCCCGCCCCACGCCGCACCCACGGCACATCCCCTGCTCAGCACACCAGCGATGAAACCATTCGTGCGCGGCGACCTCGACGGATTTTTTGCCCTGGGCCTCGATAGTCTGATCGTCCTTCTCCTCATGTCCGGCTTCTGCCTCGGACTGATGGATTTCTCCCCCGACTTGTTCTACGGAAAAATCCTGCCCGGCACCGTCGTCGGCGTGGTCATCGGCAACCTGTTCTACGCCCGCCAAGCCATCCAACTCGGTCGCCGCGAGGGCCGGGACGACGCCTGCGCCATTCCCTTCGGCATCAACCTCATCACCGTGGTCGTTTACTCGCTGCTCGTGATGTATCCCACCCAGCAAGCCGCCCTCGCCGACGGCTTCGCCAAGGAAAAAGCCGACGAGATCGCCTGGCTCGCCGGCATCGGCGCCTGCCTCGGCTCCGGCCTCATCGAATTCTGCGGCGCCTTCATCGTGCGCCACCTCAAACGCGTGACTCCGCTCGCCGCCATGCTCGCCGCCCTCGCCGGCATCGGCATCTTTTTCCTCGCGATGGACTTCATGTTCCGCGCCTGGACCTACCCGCTCATCGGCATGACCACGCTCGGCATCGCGTTGCTCATCTACTTCGGCGGCGTGCGCTTCAAGTTCGGCATCCCCGGCGGACTCGTGCTCGTCGCCGTCGGCGCGCTGCTCGCCTGGGCCCTGCACTGGGCCGGCATGCCTTCGCCCATTTCGCCCCACCCGGCCGACACCTCGCAACTCGGCCTGCATTTGCCCGCCCCGACACTCGGCGCGGTCTGGGCCAGCGCCGCCTACCTGCTGCCCTTGTTCAGCATCATCGTGCCCATGGGCCTCATCAACGTGGTCGGCTCCATGCAATGCCTCGCCTCGTCCGAGGTCGCGGGCGACGCCTACGACGTCAAATCCTCCCTCGCGGTCAACGGCGCCACGACGCTCTTCGCCGCCTGCTTCGGCTCGCCCTATCCCACCACGATCTACATCGGCCACCCGGGCTGGAAACTCATGGGCGCGCGCGCCGGCTACTCCACACTCAACGCCCTCTTCGTCACCGTCATCTGCCTCACCGGCACGCTCAGCATCGTGGCCCGCGTGATCCCGGTCGAGGCGGGCATGGCCATTCTCATCTGGATCGGCATCACCATGGGCGCGCAGGCCTTCGGCGCGGTGCCGCGCAAACACATCCCGGCCGTCATCGTCGGCCTCTTCCCCGCCATTGCCGCCTACTGCGCGCTGGTCTCGAAAAACGTGCTCGGCGGCGTAGGCGTGGGCACGGTCGAAAACCCCTACCGAGCCGAACTCGTCGAGCAGATCGTCCAGCGCCGAAACTTCTTCGCCGAGGGCATGTTCGCCCTCGATCAAGGCTACTTCTTCTCCTGCCTCATCCTTGCCGCCGCCACGGTCTGCATCATCGACCAAAAATTCCGCCAGTCCGCGCTCTGGTTCATGGTCGGCGCGGTCTTCTCCGCTCTCGGCCTCATCCACACCTTTGGCTACATCACCGGCGACATCGTCGGCCGCCTCGAACCCGGTTGGAAATGGGCCGCCGGCTACACCGCCATGGCCGCGGTGGTGTTTTGCCTCCCGCCCTTCATGCAAAAGTCCAAGGACACGCCGGTGATTTAAAAACCGCTAAAGGGC
>CAZOGV010000123.1:0-9014 GCA_964579225.1 uncultured Akkermansia sp.
TCGCCCACGCCGTAGGTGATCTTGCTGGCGTTGGCGGAGATGTCGCCTTCGCCGAGGGCGCCGAAGGTGTTCATCATGCCGAGCACGGTGCCGAGGAGACCGAGGAGCGGGGCCAGGGTGATACAGGTGTCGAGCACGGAGATGCCGCGCTGGTAGCGGTTGAGCTCCTGGTTGGCGGAGCGGGTGAAGGCGTTGGTGAGGGAGTGGTCGCGGTGGTGAAGGGCGTTCACGAGGATGCGGGCGACGAAGTCGGAGGATTTTTCACCGAGGCCGAGGGCGGCGTCGAAGTCGCCTTTTTCCACGAATTCGAGCATTTGCTCGACGCGCTCGGGCTGGGCGCTGGCGTTTTCCTTCAGGAGGAAAAGAATACGCTCAACGACGGCGGTGACGGCGACGAAGGACGTGAGGAGGATCGGCCACATGATCCAGCCGCCGTGAACGAAAAGTTCCATCGGAGTCTGGCCCATGACGAAGGCGATAGGGAGGTCGAGGTTCATAGGTAGGTGAAAAATTGGAGGAAGGTTCGGGTGTGTGTTTGCAGATTGTGTGCCGACAACGGCCGGTCACGGGCGAGATAGAGCTAGATTAAGCGCGAGCGGAGATTGGAGACAAAAGTTCCAGTTGAATGTAATATTTTCGTCGCAATTGAGAGCTAGGCGCGTGACTCGGCGCAGAGTGCGGAAACATAGCCGGCGGTCATTTTTTCGAGCCAGACGGCGCCTTTTTCGGCGGTGGCAGCGGTGGCGTCTCCCATAACGCCGTGGGGGGAAATATCCTGCGAAGCCCAGGAGTAGGTGGCGGGCGCGCATTCGGGGCGGCGGAGGAGGCGGGCATGCCGATGGTTTAGCAAATGTGGAGCCAAGGCGCAGTGGGCGGGGTGGCAGATTTGACCGGAGAGCGGGCGTCGGCGCGGCCGCGGCCGGGAGTGGTATGGATGCGTCGGGGGAGGCGGCTGGGACACTGCCTTAGGCTCTTAACTTTACTTTGTTGGTAAAGTGACTCAACTAAGCGTCATGAGTAGCACCAACGTAGTCCCTGATCTGGCCGTTTTGTCGGCGGAGGAACGTGTGCGCTGGGCGGTGGAGGAGTTTGGTGACGGACTCATTCTATCGACCAGCTTTGGCGTGCAAGCTTCGGTCATGCTGCATCTTGCGACGCGCGTTGCCCCGCGGATTCCGGTGGTTTTCATCGATACCGGTTATCATTTCCCCGAGACCTATCGCTTCGCGGACCAGTTGACCAAGCGGCTCGATTTGAACCTCAAGGTTTATGGCCCGCGCCTGAGTCCGGCCTACTACGAGGCGCGTCACGGCAAGCGTTGGGAGCAGGGGCTGGATGGACTGACCGCGTATAATTTTGACCACAAGGTCGAGCCCATGGACCGCGCGGTGCGCGAACTCGGCGCGAGCGCCTGGCTGGCCGGCCTGCGGCGCTCGCAGGCCTCGACGCGCGAGGGACTGGGCTTCGTGCAGCCTCAGAATAAGATCACCAAGGTGCATCCCATCCTCGATTGGGACAACCGCGCGATCTACCGCTACCTCACCGACAACGACCTGCCTTACCACCCGCTTTGGGAGCAGGGCTACGTATCGATCGGCGACTGGCACAGCAGCGCGCCGCTTCAGCCCGGACAGAGCGAAGAAGAAACGCGTTTCGGCGGCTTGAAGCGCGAGTGCGGTCTGCATGAGCTGAGCGGCCGTGGCGATTTCTCCATCTAAACTCGGGTCGCCGTCCTTGATTCACGGAGAGGGTTTGCCCGCCTTCGTCGCGACCGCGCACGCGGCGGGTCTGGGCGTTTTCTTGTGGACGGTGGACGCCGCCGCCGATGCGCGCCGCCTGATCGTCGCCGGCGTGGACGGCCTGACCACGAGCCGCCCCGGCGAGCTGCGCGGCGAGCTTTGAGGGCTCACGGGTAGGGCGTGACCGCCGGGCGCGCCGCCGTTTCTTGTTTCAGCGCTTTTTCCCCGCGCGCACGAACTCGCGCACCAGAGCCACGCCGGGCGCCCAGACCAGAAAGAAAAATCCGCCGAGCTTCGCGCCGGCGACGACGAGTTCGTCGCGGGTTTTCGCCGAGGCGCCGAGCCCGCCCGCGATGGGAAACACCACCGCGCCCAGCAGCGCGCCAAGCGCGCAGATGCCCAGCACGCTGAGATAGAACCCTGCGAAGCGGATGCGCCAGCAGCGGGCCTCCGTGAATCGTTTTGCGCGGCGCAGGGATCTTAACAAAGCCAAGTGCAGGCCGACGTAGAGCCCGAGGCCCCCGAGGTATTGTATTCCGAGCAGAGTGAGTTCCGCGTGCGATTGATCCCATTCGCGTTTTGGTCCCAACCACGGAATCAGCACGGCTCCTATCATCGCGCACGCGGCCCAGTATTCGAATACGATCCAAAAATATCCGCCCAATCGGCGTGTTAGGGGGTTGGTGGATCTTTCGCTCATCTCTTTACCGCGTAGCGCAGCAGCACCGGCCCGCCCGGCGCAAGAACACGCGCCTCCATCAACTCAAGTCGCACCGTGTCGGGCAGCGGCATGGCGGGCGATTTCGCGCCCTCCGCGTTCCCCGCGTCCGCCAGCGGCACGCCGTATCCAAAAATCCATGACTCCACCGTCACGCACACTTCGTCCACCAGGCCGGCCGCGAGCCAGGCCGCGTTGACTTGCCCGCCGCCGAGCACGGCGCAGCGGCGGCGTCCGTCGGCGCGCAGGCGGGCCACTGTCTCGGCCGGCGCTTCTGCGGTGAATTCGAGCACGCCCGGCACCGTCTCGGCCACGCGCTCCGGCGTCGCGGGCGAACGCGTCCAGATCACCCGGCGCAGCGCCGGAAAGGCTGCCGGCCGCATGCGCTCCTTGCTCTGCTCGTAGGTCGCCGCGCCCATCACACAGGCGTCGCAGGCGCGAATGGCCTCGCGAAAATGCGCCTTGTCCGCCGCCGACGCGAAGCCATCCCCCGCCTCGGAACGGCGGGTGATGCGTCCGTCCAGCGATTGCGCCGCGAATAAAACCACATGCATGGCGGCCACCGTAGGCCCGAGCGCCCGACCCGCAAGCATGTCGCCCGACATCCCTCACGCATCAATTTTAGGCATGTTATACAATGGCGTGCAGGCTTGTGCCTCCGTCGGCCTGCGCTGAGGCTTTGATTTTAACCCGAACCGAACCCGACCCTCATGAAAAAAGCCCTCATCACCGGTATCACCGGCCAAGACGGATCTTACCTCGCCGAACTCCTGCTCTCCAAGGGCTACGAGGTTCATGGCATCGTGCGCCGCGCCTCCACCTTCAACACCGCGCGCATCGACCACATTTACCAAGATCCGCACTTCGATAAAGCCCGCCTCTTCCTGCACTACGGCGACCTCGCCGACTCCGTGCAGATGGTAAAGCTCCTCTACGACCTGAAGCCCGACGAGGTTTACAACCTCGGTGCCCAGTCCCATGTGCGCGTCTCCTTCGACATCCCCGAATACACCGGCGACGTGGACGCTCTCGGCGCCCTGCGCATCCTTGAGGCCATCCGCGAGTCCGGCCTCGTGAACAAAGTCCGTTACTACCAAGCCTCCTCTTCCGAGATGTTCGGCAAGGTGCAGCAGGTGCCTCAGACCGAGACCACGCCCTTCTGGCCGCGCTCGCCCTACGGTTGCGCCAAGGTTTACGCCTACTGGCTCACGGTCAACTACCGCGAATCCTACAACCTGCACGCCTCCAACGGCATCCTGTTTAACCACGAAAGCGAGCGCCGCGGCGAGACCTTCGTCACCCGCAAGGTCACGCGCGCCGCCACCCGCATCAAGATGGGCCTCCAGGACTCCCTCTACCTCGGCAACATCGACGCCCAGCGCGACTGGGGTTACGCCAAGGAATACGTCGAGATGATGTGGCTCATGCTCCAGCAGGATAATCCCGACGACTACGTCGTGGCCACCAACGAGACCCACACCGTCCGCGAGTTCTGCCAGGAGGCCTTCGGTCGCCTCGGTCTCGACTGGGAGAAATATGTGAAATACGATGCCCGCTACGAGCGCCCCGCCGAGGTCGAACTCCTCATCGGCGATCCCGCCAAGGCCAAGAAGCAACTCGGTTGGGAGCCCAAGGTCCGCTTCAAGGACCTCGTCGGCATCATGGTCGATCACGACCTCGAACTCGCCAAGCGCGAGGCCCAGATCGCGAAACTGCCGAAGCTCTGATCCGGCTAGCGCCGGAAAATCCTAGATCCTAAGCGGCTAAATCCTAAACCACCGGCCGCGAGGATAAGGGGTTTTCCCATCTCGTTTAGAATTTAGCCCATTAGGATTTAGGTTTTATTTTCACCATGAAAATCCACATTGCCGGACACCAGGGCATGGTCGGCGCCGCCCTCGTGCGGCGCTTCTCCAGCGAGCCGGGCGTGCAGCTCCTCCTGCGCGATCGCCGCCAGCTCGATCTCTCCGACGCGGCCGCCGTGCGCGTCTTCCTCGCCGCCGAGAAACCCGACGCCGTCATCGTCGCCGCCGCCAAGGTCGGCGGTATCCACGCCAACAATACATACCCGGCCGAGTTCCTCTTCGACAACCTCGCCATCGCCTCCGCCTGCATCGACGGCGCGCACCGGGCCGGGGTGGGGCGCCTGCTCTTCCTCGGCAGCTCCTGCATCTACCCGAAGCACGCCCCGCAGCCCATGACTGAGGAATGCCTGCTCACCAGCGCGCTCGAGCCCACCAACGAGGCCTACGCCATCGCCAAGATCGCCGGCCTCAAGCTCGCCCAGTATTACCGCAAGCAATACGGCGTGATGTTCCACTCCGCCATGCCCACCAACCTCTACGGTCCGGGCGACAACTACCACCCCACCAACTCGCATGTATTGCCCGCGTTGATACGCCGCTTCCACGAGGCGAAGCAGGCCGGCGCGCCCGAGGTCGTCGCCTGGGGCACCGGTTCGCCCAAGCGCGAGTTCCTGCACGTGGACGACCTCGCCGACGCCTGCGCGCACCTGCTCGCCATGGACGCCCCGCCCGATTGGATCAACGTCGGCACCGGCACGGACGTCACCATCAAGGAACTCACCGAGACCGTCGCCGCCGTCACCGGCTACGTCGGCCGTATCCAGTGGGACACTACAAAACCCGACGGCACCCCGCGCAAGCTCATGGATGTCTCCCGTCTGGCCGCCCTCGGCTGGCGCGCGAAAATCGCCCTGCGCGAAGGCGTGCAGAAAACCTACGCCAGCTTCCTCGCCGAACAGTCCGCCGGCACCCTGCGCGCGGGTAACCTCCAAGAGCGTTTGGCCTACGGTGAGGTTTAAATCCGACCAGGTGGATGGGCGCGTCCCCGCGCCCGTGGATTGAAATCGAGAGTGGACAACGAACCACGCGCGGAGGGACCCGCGCGTCCACCTGATGGGTGGACAGAAACTTCGGTGACAGGGCGCCAAGCGTATCACCCTTCCACGCAGCCCTTCCGCCTCACACCATTTCCGCCAATCCCCGGCACTCGCATGGGCCAGATTCTGGCATTTGAGCCACCGCCCTGACGGAAATTCCGCGCGCCTCCTCCCTTTTGGCCGATTTCCGCCCCCGATTTCCTCGCGCCCCCGGCCGGGAAAATCGCCGCAAAATCGTGCTCATTTCCTTGCCCTACGGCAGCTTGTCAGAGTGTGCCAAAACGCCCCGGAAAATTTTTGGACGATTTTGCGAAAGCGATTTGACGATGCCTACGCGTTTTCCCATCCGTAGTGGCTTCGCAGGCCTGTTACCACTACCCGTAGTGGTGAATGGCCTGTCAATAAGTTGCGGCAACTCGGGATTGCTCGCCACTTAGGTCTAGGTTTTGCACCTCCTTTCCCGTTCTGGTTCGGCTTCGTATTTTTTCTTCAAACCTTTACTCGCCTCGCCCGCTTTTTGCTCCTCCTTCACGCCCCCGCCTTCGGCACCCCTCCGTCAGCCCCCAAACGTCCCCGTTCCTCTTCTGTCTTCTCCTCACCCTACCCGACCTCGCCATCTACATGCAAAAAACCTTCACCGTCGGCTCCAAGACTTTCACCCTCGACCAAGAAAAGGCCGAGGCCGCCTTCGCGGGCAAAAAGGTCATCAATGGTCACCAGACCATGTGCTTTAACCTTCTCCCCCTAAAATATCAGTGGGCCTACGAGCTCTACCGGAAGATGAAGGCCAACCACTGGGAGCCCGAGGATATCCCCATGGGCAAGGACATCGAGCAGTGGCGCGATGCCACCCTCGTCTCCGACGCCGAGCGCTGGATCATCCGCATGGGCATCGGCTACTTCTCCGCCGCCGAAGGCATCGTCGGCGACAACATCCAGCACGTCGTCCGCGAACTCGTCACCGCCCCCGAGCTCAAGCTCGTGCTCGGCCGCCACGCCCACGAGGAAAACATCCACGCCGACTCGCTCCTCTACATGATCAGCTCCCTCGGCATCAACCCGCACGAGTGCGAGGCCATGTTCGAGGACGTCCCCACCATCGTGCGCAAAAACGAGTTCGTGACCAAGATCTCCCGCGACCTCCGCCGCGACATCGACCTCACCCAGCCCGAGAACAAAAAACTCCTCGCCAAAAACATCTTCGTTTTCGGCCAGTGCATGGAGGGCACCCAGTTTTACGGCCTCTTCGGCATGATCCTCTCCCTCTATCGACAGAACAAATTTCCCGGCATCGGCGAGATGTTCCGCTACACCCTGCGCGACGAGAGCAACCACATCGAGGTCTTCCGCAACCTGTTCATGGACCTCGTCGAGGAGAACCACGAGATCTGGACCCCCGAATTCAAGCACGAGCTCCGCGAGACCATGCGCGAGGCCGTCACCCTCGAAAAAGAGTTTATCCGCGACTGCCTCCCCGTGAACGCTGTCGGCCTCGCGGTTGATGAGTTCGTTACCTACATCGACTACATCGCCGACCGCCGCCTCGAAGGCGTCGGCCTCGAGCCCCTCAACGCCGGCATCAAAAATCCGCTCCCCTGGCTCGCCGAGATGATGGACATCAAGAAGGAGCAAAACTTCTTCGAAGGTCGCGTCACCGAATACCAAAAAGCCTCCGCCCTCACCGAAGGCGTCGTCGACGACGACCTCTAAAGTAGCGTGAGCTTCCAGCTCACGTGTTTCAGCCCCCCTCCCGCTTTCCACCGCCCGCCACCACACGCGGCCCCGCTCACCGAACCGGGCCGCTTTTTGCCCGTCATACCTCTCCCGCTCGTCCCCCGCCGCGCATCGCTCACCACACCTCAGGCCTCACGTCTCCGCCCTCAGCCCTCCCTTCCGAAATGAATCCCGTCCTCCAGCACGATCTCGCTCTCAAAAAAGCCACCCACACCCCCCGCGACCAGAAGCCCGCCTACGCCTGGAGCGACTGCATCCCCGCCGACGCCCCCCTCCTGCCCGAGATCACCCTCCTCGCCCCCCACGGCGAGAGCCGCTTCGACCTCGCCGAGATCGCCGACTCCCTCGGCCACGCCCTCGTCAACGTCCACCTCGCCCGCGGCGACCAGGGCAACGTCTTCACCCCCGAGTCCAAAGGCTTCGTCGGCCGCATCGTCAAAGCCGTCGCCGCCGCCCTCGCCTCCGAGGCCCAGCGCACCTCCCCCCTCCGCCTCTCTCTCAACGACCTCTACCAGCTCATCGAGCGCACCCTCGTCGAGGCCAAGGCCTACGACGTCGCCAAGAGCCTCCTCCTCAACCGCGGCCGCAAACTCTCCGGCCCCGCCGCCACCGCGACCGCCATCCGCGTCATCCGCCGCAACAAACAAGTCGTCCCCTACATCCCCCAGAAGGTCGAACTCGCCATCCGCAAAGCCTTCCTCTCCCTCCAACAAGACTCCCGCGCCGCCTCCGCCGTCACCGAGGCCGTCACCACCCGCGTCCTCGCCTCGAAGCAGGCCTTCGTCCACATCGAGGAAGTCCAGGACATGGTCCAGGAAGAGCTCATGAAGTCCGGCCACTTCAAAGTCGCCGAGGCCTACATCCTCTACCGCGCCGCCCGCAACGAAGTCCGCACCGCCGACATCGCCGCCCGCGGCCCCGACTACGTCTCCGACCCCCTCGCCGGCGCCTCCTCCGCCTCCTCCTCGACCGACCAGCCCACCATGATCGTGGTCAAAAAAGCCGACGGCTCCACCACCCTCTGGGACCGCCAGGACCTCCGCCTCCGCATCGAGTTCGCCTCCATCGGCCTCGATCTCTGCCTCAACGCCGAGCAGATCGAAGCCGAGCTCACCCGCTCCATCTTCGACCAGATCTCCCAAAAAGACCTCGATCAGACCATCATCCTCAATTCGAAGACCCTCATCGAGAAAGACGCCGACTTCGCCAAGTTCGCCGGCCGCATCCAGCTCACCTACATCTACGAGGAAGTCCTCGGCTGGGACATCGTTCGCGACGGCATCTCCAAGCTGAAACAGTTCCACGTCGATGCCTTCAAAAAGGCCATCGCCCACGGCATCTCCATCAAGCGCTACACCCCCCGCCTCACCGAATACGACCTCGACGCGCTCGCCGCCCAGATCGACCCCACCGCCGACCTCGAATTCGACTTCCTCGGCGTCCAGACCCTCTACGACCGCTACCTCATCATCGACAAAACCCAGAAACCCGCGCGCCGCCTCGAGACCCCCCAGTTCTTCTGGATGCGCGTCGCCATGGGCCTATTCCTCGACGAAAAAGCCGACCGCGAAAACCGCACCGTCGCCCTCTACGGCCTCTACAAGAGCCGCCGCTTCTGCTCCTCCACGCCCACCCTCTTCAACTCCGGCACCCTCCACAGCCAGCTCTCCTCCTGCTACCTCTACTACGTGGACGACAGCCTTGAAGGCATCATGTATCGCGGCATCGCCGAAAACGCCCAGCTCTCCAAATGGGCCGGCGGCCTCGGCGGCTCCTGGTCCGCCGTGCGCGGCACCGGCGCCTACATCGGCGGCACCAACGGCGAATCCCAAGGCGTCATCCCCTTCCTCAAGCTCCACAACGACCAACTCGTCGCCGTCAACCAAGGCGGCAAACGCAAAGGCTCCGGCTGCGCCTACCT
>CAZOGV010000124.1:0-8828 GCA_964579225.1 uncultured Akkermansia sp.
GACGACATCACCGTCACCGCCGGCGGTCGCCTCGTCAGCCCGACCATCACCGCCCTCGGCTCCACGGCCACCGGCTTCACTCTCAACGCTTCAAGCGCCGGCGCGGCTCTCGCGCCGGGCGCCACCTACCACCTTCGAGTCCGCCCGCAGGTAGGCACACGCTGGTTCGGCTACGGACCCTCCAAGATTGTCACCGCCCAGGCCCCCACCGGCTTTTCGCTCTACGTCTCCACACAATACCCCGTGTTATCCGGCGTTCCCTCCGCCGACTACGACGGAGACGGCATCGCCGACGTCGTCGAGTATGCCTTCGGCCTCGACCCCACCGTCGCCACCGCTCACTCCGCCCTCCCCGCCGCCACCATCGTCGGTGACACACTCCGCTTCTCCTATACCGCGAGCGACGGGGTTACCGGCATTATTTATGGCGCGCAGACATCCACCGACCTGCTCATATGGCACGATGTCCCCGACACCGGCGCGGGTTCAGATCACCTCTTCAGCGTATCCCTCGAAGGGCGGAGCCGCCTCTTCCTCCGACATAAGATAACCGTGTCGCCATGATACTTCCCCCCGCCACCTCTCCGCGCGTTTTCTCCACCGGAGCACTCGCCGCCATGCTTACCCTCGCCGCCTGCAATCGCACCCCTCCCCCGCCTCCGCCACCCGACTCGCCGTCGCCACTCGTCCAGACTGCCCAACCCTCCGAGGCGACGGCCTATCCCGCCATAGAACTCGGCGAAGCGCCCCGCTTGCCCGACTCCGCTCAGTGACTTACCGCACCCCGCGCAACGTGCGCCACATCCGGGCAGGGTTGTGACGCTCTAACAACCTGTGGCTCGAACGCCTTGCTCGCCTGCTTCGCCCGTAGGGGCTTCGCAAGCGAAGCCCCGACCTACACCCTGCTCGCCGCCGCGCGACAAAAGCGCGCGCCGGCCTCGGCGAGCTTCTCCGGCGGCAACACCCCGAAGCTCAGTCGCACCGTGTTCTTCGGCGCGTCGTCTCCGTGGCAAAGTTCTCCCGGCACATAGAGCACTCCTTCGTGCAAACACGCGCGGCAAAACGCCGACTCGCCGCCGGTGCCCAACCCCGCCGGGCCTTCCAGCCACAGATACAACCCACCGTCCGGCACGCTCCAGCGCCAGCCGCGCGCACGCAGGCCGCCCGCCTCCAGCGCGGCGTTGAGCGCGTCGCGTTTTTCCCGATACGCGCGGCGCAGCGTCGCCAACTGCGCGTCAAAAGCCCCGTCGGCCAGCGCGCGCTCCAGCAAAGCCTGCGCGAAGTTGGCCGTGCCGAAATCGTGGTGCCCCTTCGCGTGCAACATCGCCGAGCGCCAGGCCTCGTGGTCGCATACGCCGTAGCCGACTTTTAAACCGCTCGCGAAGGGCTTGGTGAGCGTCGAGGTGTAGAGCCGGGGAAACCCGTCCCACGCCGCATCGCCCAGCACTCCCGGGCGGATGCGCGACGCCGTCTCGTCGTATCCGAGTTCCCGATACGCCGCATCCTCGATCACCGGGATCACGCAATCCTCGGCCCGCAGCGCCTCCGCCAGCTCGCGCACCTGCGCGGCGTCGAGCGTGCGGCCGCTCGGGTTGGAGAACCAGCTCACGAAATACACCGCCTTCAAGCGCGCCCGCGATCCGTCGGCGCGCATGGCGGCGAGTTTCGCGCGCAGCGCGCTCGCATCCAGCCGCCCGGCGGCGTCCACCGGGAGCGAACGGGCCTCGACTCCGAGTCCACCCAACAGTTCCAAAAATACAAAGTAGCTCGGCCGGTCCACCAGCACGATGTCGCCCGGCTCGCAAAGCGTCTGGATCGCGAGGTAGAGCGCCTGCTGCGAACCGTTGGTCACGAAAAAACGCCCAGCCAGCGCCGCGACCGCCGCCGGATCGGCCGCCTCCGCCTCGCGTCCATCCTGCCGCAGCAGGCGCGCCGCCAGCGCCGCGCGCAAACCGGGGCGCCCCGCGTTGGTGCCGTATTGCAAAAACTCCTTGTCCGCCGCGCCCACCGTCAAACCGCGCAGGGCCTCCGCCACCGCCGTGACCGGCAGGGTCGCGTTGTCGGTAAATCCCGCCGCGAGGGAAAGGAGGCCCGGAGTCTCCAGCGCCGTCTTCATCAGAGCCGTGATCGCCGGCGGACGCGCGCGACGCCCCAAGGCGGACAACTGCAAAGCGGCGGGCGACACGTTTTTCATAGGCGTGAGCACAACCATGCACGAACGTTCGACAAGCCGTCAGGGCGAATCACGACTATTAATCGTTGCGAAAGGACTGGCACGGAGCGGCGACGAGGATGCCGCCGCTCCGTCAAACCCGGATTCCGGGATTGGACGTAGCTCGCCTCGGGCGCTATACGAGCAGTGATTTTTCTTTCACACAATTTATTGACGACTTGAGCCGGGCCCGGTGTTGCCCCACCCATGCGTTTTAACACGCACACCAGTGAGTCCCGTCCAACCCGCCACCTCGCCCTCTTTGCGTGCATCCTCGCCGTCCGGTCCGCCCTCGCCTCCCCCGCCCGACGGACCAGTTTCCGCAGGCGCGTCCTCTCCCGCACCCGCCTTGGCCCAGCTACCTTGGTGGCGTCGATTTGATGTTCGCCTCGCCGCCGTTTTCGGCGGCGCTTCGTTGGTGATCGTCGCCATCGCCGCCTTCTTCGCCTACGGGCTCCTAGTCGAGGCACGCATGACGTCTTTTCGACAACGCCTGGAATCTCTCGCGCTCGCCCTCTCCCAAACCGTCGAAACCGAAGCCATCCCCGGCCTCGCACACCAGGCCGACGGCGGCGCTGCCTGGCACGAACTCTGGCACGAAAAACTAATCACCATCGTGCGCAGCGAGCCCGACATCGATTCGATCTACATTCTGCTGCCCACCGACAAGCCCGCCCAACTCCGTTTCCTGATAGACGCCTCCAAGACCTCCCGCGTGGCCGAACCCGGCGAACTCTACGACGCCACCGACTACCCCTTCATGTTGCGCGCCTTCCAGCTCAACCAAGTCTCGGTCGAAGATCGCGTGTATGCGGACGACTTCGGCGCCACCCAGTCCGCTTACGCCCCGCTGCGCACCTCCAAAGGCGAAGTCATCGGCATTATCGGCGTCGACGTGCTCGCCGTGAGCATCGCCGAGACCCGTCGCCAGGTCCTTTTACTCTCCGTCGCGCTATTCTGCTTAACCGCTCTCGCCGTCGTGGCGATTTCCTCCCTCTTGCGCCGTCTCGTGCGACGCCCCATCGCGCGCATGCTTACGACCACCGAGGCCATCTCCGAGGGACGCTACGACATTCGCTCCGGTCTGCACCGCGACGATGAATTCGGCCTGCTGGGCGACCGCATCGACGCCATGGCCAGACAACTCGCCGATCGCGAACGCCTGCGCGCCACCTTCGGCCTCTACCTCAGCGGCGACCTAGCCCGCACCTTGCTCGAAAGCGGCAAACCGCCCGAGCTCGGCGGAGTCGAGTGCCTAGCCACCGTGATGTTTTGTGACCTCGCCCACTACACCCGCGTGAGCGAATGTTTTTCACCCACCGAGACCCTTTCTCTGGTCAACGAATACATCGGCGCGATGACCGCGGTCATAGAAAGCCACGGCGGTTGCGTGCTCGATTTTAGCGGCGACGGCATCATGGCCGTTTTCGGAGCGCCCATCGCCCACCCGGACCACGCCGACCGCGCCCTGCGCGCCGCCATCCGCATGCAGCAACGCATGAATCAGCTCAACGGCGAATGGGAGGCCCGCGGCCTGGCTCTGCGTTGGCAAAAAGCCGGCGTCGAGCAGATCATCCTTCGCGTCGGCCTGCACACCGGCCCCGTGATCGCCGGCCATATCGGCAACACCTCCCGCATGCGCTACAGCGTGATGGGTGACACCGTGACCGTGGCCGCGTGCATCGAGGAGATGAACAAGGAGCTCGGCACCCGCATCGCCTTTAGCGAAGAAGTTCGCCAACGCGTCTCCTCCGACCTGACGACCGATTTCGTGGACTGCGATCTGCGCTCCATCCGGGGTCGCCATATCCTCGTGCGTGTCTTCGCGCAGTAACACCGGTCGCCGACCGGTGTGGTTCGCCTCATCACTTCAGCCCGTCGAGCAAAGCATGCAGCTGCGCCGCGTGGTCCTTGGTGTCCACCTTCTCGGCCACCGCGAGCACGGTGCCGTCCTTGCCGATCACGAACGCGGCCCGCGCCGGACCCTCGTAGGTTTTGCCATACATGGACTTCTCCACGATGGCGTCCGCCGCCTTGGCAAAGAGATCGTCCGGATCGCTCGCGAGCGTGTAGGCGATGTTCTTCTTCGCGGCGTATTTTAGATGTGAACCGCAGGTGTCGCGCGAGATGGCGACCAGGTTATACCCGCGCTTAGCGAACTCGTCCGCGTGCGCCGCGAGCGAGTCGTTCTGCTTATCGCAGGAGCCGGTGTTGTTCTTCATGTAAACCGACACGATGGTCGGTTTCGCGAGCAGGTCCTTGAACGCGACCTCGGCTTGGGAGCCGTCGCGGACGATCTTCAGCTTAAAGCTGGTTTTGAGTTTTTGGCCGGGCTGGATCATGGCCCGGCCAAGGAGCGCGGCGCTTGGCCGGCGTCAAATGTGGCGCGAATCTTCGGCGTCTTTTTTCGCGTAACCGGTCTCCTGTCGCTGGTGGTTCACCTGGTTCTTTTTGAGGTAGGCCTGGTAAACATCCTCCGCGCTCATGCCGAGCGTCTGGGCGAGCGAGACCAGAAAGTGAAACAGGTCCACGACCTCGACCTTGGCGTTCTGCTCGTCGAATTTCTGATATTTCGCCCACCATTTCCAAGGCACGCTGTCGATCAGTTCCGCCGTCTCCTGCTGCATGGCGCGGGTGTAATTGAGAATCCACTTCGCCTTCTCCTCGTCGGATGGCGGCGGCAGCGTGACACCGATGCGCGCGTTAAGGGCCTCCTGCATACGAAAAATCTCTTCTAGTTTATCCATGGTTTAAAAATAAACGCGCACCGTGCGAGGGCCACCCCGCCTTGGCAAGCCCGGCCCGGCCTGTCGTGTTTTTGCACTACAAACAAAAGATTGCGCCCGACCACGCGTGCCATGAGCTTGCGACAGATTATTGCCGCGTGACAGCGCCTCCCGCGCTCCGCCGCCACGATCAACCCCGCGCCGCTCCCGCGCTCTTGTGGTGAGCGCGCCTTAACCAAAACAGAACAAAGACATGTCCGCTAACAACCCGTCCGACGCCACGCCTCCCGAGGCTCCCGTCGCGACTCCCGCCGCGCCCACCGCCCCCGTCGCCATCGACGGCTTCGGTTCCAGCCGCGGCACCGGCCTGGCCCGTGGCAAACGCCCCGCCCGCCCCGCCAACAACGCCGCGACCGGCTCCGAACCAGTCGCCGGCTATCAACCGACCGCCATCCAGGTAGTCGTCGCCCCCACCGAATACGTGAATCCGTTCGAGCCCGCGCCCGTTGCCATCGTGCCCGCCGCCGAATCCGTGCCCGCCACTCCCGTGGCCCCGGCCGCCCCGGTCGCCGTCGCGCCGGCCCCCGCTCCCGAGCCCGCCCCCGCGCCGGCTCCGGTTCAGGAGGCCCCCGCCGCCGTCGAGCCCGCCGCTCCCGCCCTCAAGGCCGAGCTCAATATTCTCCCGCCCGCCGCGCCTCGCCCGGCCACCAGCTGGGAATCCCCCGGCGCGGTTTCCGCCTCGACTCCGGCCCCGGCTCCCGCTCCGGCCGCCGCCGCCAACGGTGACCGCCCGGTCTTCCGCATCGAGCGCAAGCCCATCGTCGCCCGCGAAATCGAGCCCCTGCGCCCCGTCGAGGGTCGCCCCGAAGGCCAGTTCTCAGGCCCGCGCGAAGGCCGCGATGGCGGTCGCCGTCGCGATGGCCAGGGCCAGGGTCGCCGCCGCGAAGGTGGCGAAGGCCGCCGCGAGGGTCGTCGTGAAGGTGGCCGTCCGGCCGCCGCGCCCGGCGCCGCTCCCTCCCAAGCTCAAGCCCCCCGCCCCTCCTCGAAACCCGCCCCTGAAAAGGCCGGCGGCTTCGTCGGCTGGTTGAAGGGCATCTTTGGCGGCACCGCTGAAACCCCCGCCGCCGGCGGCGACCAACCCCGCGGCGAACGCGGCCCTCGTGGCGAAGGCCAGCAGGGTCGTCGCCGCCGTCGTGGCGGTCGCGGTCGCTCCGGTGGCGGCCAGGGCGGCCCCCAGGCTGGCGCGGAAAACCGCGGCCCCCGCCCGGAGGGCAGCCAGCAGCCCCGCCCCGAAGGCGCGCCGAGCGGCGATGGCCAAGGCCGTCGCCGTCATCGCGGTGGTCGCGGTCGCGGCCCTCGCCCCGACGGTCCCCGTCCCGAAGGCTCCGGCCCCCGCCCCTCCGAGGGCGGCGCCGGCCCGGTGGTTTGATAAGCCTTGCCAAGCCCCCCGCGCCTCCGCGCATTTCCGAAGCGTCCGCCATCCGGCGGGCGCTTCTTTTTTGGGGGCTTCCGCCGCCTCCTCTCCGCTCCCACTTCCCCCCGCTTCACCGCTTACCAGCTCTACCAGCTTACCAGCTCTACTAGCTTACCAGCTCTACCAGCTTTACCAGCTCCCCACTCCCTCTCCATGGCCGATCTCTTTGTGCAAGGTGGCAAGCCGCTCTCCGGCACCATCGTTCCCTCAGGCAACAAAAACTCCGTGCTGCCCATCTTCTGCGCCACGCTCCTCACCGACGAGCCGGTGACGCTGCGCAACGTGCCCGACATCACCGATCTCAACAAACTGGTCGCCTTCCTCACCTCGCAGGGCTCGCGCATCGACTGGGATCGCGACGCCGGCGTCATGCGCCTCGATCACTCCGGCTTCCGCAGCACCCTCGCCGACGACGAGCTCCCGTCCGACATGCGCTCCACCGTGCTGCTCTTCCCCGCCCTGCTCCACCGCCTGCGCCGCATCATCATCCTCGCCAACGCCAAGGGCTGCTCGCTCGGCGTGCGCGAGATCGACCCGCACCTCGAAATTCTCTCCGCCCTCGGCGCCACCGTCGGCGGCGAGGACCCGCTCATCATCGCCCTACCCTCCGGCTTCACCGGCGCGCGCCACTGGTGCGACTACATGTCCGTCACCGTCACGGAAAACTTCGCCATGGCCGCCGCCCTCGCCAAGGGCGAGTCCACCCTCATCAACGCCGCCAGCGAGCCCCACGTGCAGGAACTGCTCGCCGCCCTCGTCGCCATGGGCGCTAAAATCGAGGGCGTCGGCACCTCCATGCTTCGTATCCATGGCACCGATACACTGCACGGCGCCGACATCACCATCGGCAGCGATTACCACGAGATCGTCACCTTCCTCGCCCTCGGCGCCATCACCGGCGGCGAGGTCCGCGTGACCAAGTCCCTGCCCCACCACTTCGACCTCATCGTGCGCGCCTTCGCCAAGCTCGGCGTCGTGGTCGAGCACGAGGGTGACGTCGCCATCGTGCGCCGCGGCCAGAAGCTCAAGATCGAGGAACCCTACACCAGCAACCTCCTGCCCAAGATCGAGGCCGCGCCGTGGCCTTATTTCTCGGTCGATCTGCTCCCGCTTATGATCGCCCTCAGCGTGCGCTGCGAGGGCACCATCCACTTCTGGAACAAGGTCTATGAAAACGGATTTTCGTGGATACCCGAACTCGCCAAATTCGGCGCGCACGCCGTGGTGAGCGACCCGCATCGCCTCATCGTCTTCGGCAACCGCCCGCTGCGCCCCGCCGTCGTGGATTCGCCCTACATCATCCGCGCCGCCGTCGCCCTCGCGATGGTTGCCGCCGCCATCCCCGGCAAATCCGTGGTGCGCCACGCCGAAATCATCCAGCGCGCCCACCCGCGCTTCGTCGAAAACCTCCGCAGCCTCGGCGCGGACATGGAGTGGAAATGACCCGCGCTTCGCGCGGGAATGACCAATGACCAATGACGAATGACCAATGGCTTCGGCCACGAACCTCACTTAATCATTCGCCCTCCATCCTGCCTGCCATGCCACGCCACCACCTAGCCACCGCCGCCCGCATATTCATTGGTCATTGGTCATTGGACATTGGTCATTCGGCCCCCACCACCACGCCCCCTTCGCCGCACCATGCCTAAGCCCGCCTCCGCCTCCGCCACTCCGCCCGCCGACGTCAAAGGCCTGAGCTACCTTGCGTCGCAACTCGCCGCGCCCGTCTCCAACGCCGAGGCCGCGTTGCGCCCGCTGTCGTTCTCCGACTTCGCCGGCCAGGCCAAGACCGTCGAACGCCTCAAAATCATGGTCGGCGCCGCCCGCGCGCGCGGCGAGGCGCTCAACCACATCCTGCTCAGCGGCCCGCCCGGTCTCGGCAAGACCACCCTCTCCCTCATCCTCGGCGCCGAGATGGGCCGCAACGTGCGCATCACCTCTGGCCCCGTGGTCGAGAAGGCCTCCGACCTCGCCGGCCTGCTCACCAGTCTCGAAGAAGGCGATCTGCTTTTCATCGACGAAATCCACCGCATCCCGAAAACCGTCGAGGAATACCTCTACAGCGCGATGGAGGACTTCCGCCTCGATATCATGATCGACCAGGGCCCCAACGCCCGCTCGGTCCGCCTCTCGTTGCCGCGCTTCACGCTCGTCGGCGCCACCACCCGCGCCGGCATGCTCACCGCGCCGCTGCGCTCGCGCTTCACCCTTCAGACCCGCCTCGATTACTACGACGCCGCCACCCTTACCGGCATCATCAAACGCTCCTGCGGCCTGCTCCAGGTTCCCATCGAGGACGACGGTGCCAAAGAGATCGCCACCCGCTCGCGCGGCACGCCCCGCATCGCGAACAACCTGATCAACTTCGCCCGCGACTACGCCCAGCAACGCGGCGATGGCCGCATCACGCAAA
>CAZOGV010000125.1:0-8706 GCA_964579225.1 uncultured Akkermansia sp.
CGGTGAGGAAGGTCTTTATGGAGTCGCTGGTCTGGTGGGTGCCGTGGAAAGCGAAGCCGTCGAGCTGGATGTCGTCGTCCCACGTGATCTCGGATTTGAAGAAGGGGTTGGGGAAGCGGCCGGCGGAGACGCGGACGGCGAAGTCGCCATCGCCGGAGGTTTCGTAGCGAAGGAAGGCCTGGTCGAGCCAGATGGAGTATTTTTGGAAGCTGCCCGGGGCGCCGACGGTCTGGTTGGTGCTGACGGGGGAGCTGTTGTTGCCGGTGGCAATGCGGAAGCCGAGGGAGTAGCCGTCGGAGAGATCGACCTCGAGGCCGAGGCGGGCGCGGAGGTTAAAGAAATCGCGGTCCTGGTCGGTGTTGAGCTGGGGGGAGAAGACGGTGCCGGTGACGTCGAAGGGGGCGCCGGTGTTGATGGCGTTGAAGTCGGGGTAGGAGCCGAGGGCGGCGGCGTCGGTATCGAAGGTGGTGCCGCTGTAACGCACGCGCAGATCGCCGTAGGGGCGAAGGCGGGAAACCCAGGACGGGAGCTTGTCGCCGGGCTGGGCGATGCCGGCGGCGCGTGCTGCTCGTGCTTCGGCGGCGAGTTCGTTGCGCACGTCGGCGGCGATCTCCTGGCGCACGGTTTCGGGCACGTAGGTGACGCGGATATCGGAATCGTTGAGGGCGAGTTCGGCCTCGGCGGCGGTGCGGATTTCGCGGGCGGCGGTGGTGACGGCGGCGGTCTGGGCCCGGGCTTGTCGGGCCTCGGCCTCGGCCTGGCGAATGAGATCCACGGCGGCATCGCGCGGGATGACGCCTTGCTCCACGAGCAGGCGGATGAGATTGATGGTGGCGTTTTGAGAGGTCTCGAGGTTGAGCTCGGCGGGGGCTTCGGCGGCCGGAGCCGACTGGGCGGCGAGGGACGACGGGAGCGCGGCGAGGGTGGCGCAGGAGAGCAGGAGGCCGAGGTTCTTCATGGAAAAAGGAGCGAAGGAGAAGCGGGTGGTTTAGGAAGGGCGGCGGGCGTCGAGCCGGAGCACGACAGGTTGGGGCATGTCGGCGGGGGCTTGGCCGTTGACTTGCACGCCGAGCAGAGCTTCGCGGACGGCGGCGAGAATCTCGGGCGAGGGAGCGGCGGAGCGGTCAATTTCGACGCGTTCGATACGGCCGTTGGCGTCGATCCAGACGCGAATCTTCGCGCCGAGGGAGAGGGTGCGGGTGCGGGGGTGGCTGGCGAGGGCGCTGTGGATGCTGGTCTGCACTTGGTAGCCGTAACGGCCCAAGGCGCTGCCGGCGCCGGAGCGGGAGCCGGTGCCGCCGCGGAAGGCGCCGCCGCCGCCGGGGGCGGTGCCGAGTCCGAAACCGTCTGCGGGGCCGTCGCCCACCACGCCGGTGCCGAGCGGGGCGTCGCCGGCGGGCGCGGGTTCAGGGGCGTCGTCCGGTTCCGATATGGCTTCCATTTCAACCATCTCACGAGCCTCGGCCGGAGGCTCGGGGCGCGGATCGCGGGGGCGCGGCGGAGGAGGAGGCGGCGGGGGAGGAGGGACGGTGATGTTCACCACCTGCGGGCCGGGTTTGGCGAAGTCGGGGCGCTCGGAACGGGAGCCCGCGAAGATCATCAAGGCGACGCCCGCCAGCGTGAGGCCGGCCACTATCAGCTTGATGCGGTGCCGGCTGAAAAAGCCGGCCTCCTCTTCGTCGTTGTCGATCGGTTGCATGGGCGAGACGAGGCAGAGGACTAGCCCGGGGGTTGGGTGGCGAGGCCGATTTGGGTGATGCCGACGCGGCCCAGCACATCGAGGACATCCATGATGCCTTGGTATTGGGTTCCGCGATCGCCGCGCACCACGACGGGGAACTCGGGATTGGTGGTTTTGTGTTCGTTTAGCCGTTGCTCTAGCTGATCGAGCGTGACCGGAACCGTATCCAAAAAGATGCCACCCTCGTTGTTGACCGTGATGGCCCTGCTCTTGGGGCCGCCGAGCGCGGGGGCGGCGGCCGAGCCTCGGGGGAGGTCCACCTTGATGCCCTGCACGCCGGCGGTGGTCATGATGATGAAGATCAGCAGGAGGACCAGGTAGAGGTCCACCATCGGGGTGACGTTGATGTCGTCGTAGGATTTACCTTCTTCGACTTTCATTTTTTATCCTCGGATTTGTCGTGGCGATTTTCTTCCGGTTCGGGCGCGGCGGGACGGTTATAATCGGCTCCGCCTTCGCCCTTGGTCGGGTAGAACTCGGCCATCTTGGTGATGAACTCGTCGATGAAGAGCTGCATGTTGGACACGGCGTCCTTGATGCGGCTGTTGAGAAAGCTGTAAAGGAACAGGGCCGGGATGGCGACGAGCAGACCGAACACGGTGGCGAGCAAGGCGGACGCGATACCGGGGGCGATGGAGTTGACCTCGACCTCGCCGCTCTTGGCGATGATGGCGAAGGTGATCATGACGCCGACGACCGTGCCCATGAGGCCGACGTAGGGTCCGCCGGCGATGCCGATGGTCAGCGAGACCAAGCCGGAGTTCAGCCGGTGGACTTCGCGGGTGAGGCCGGCGTCGAGGCTGGCCTTGATGGCGGTGATGGAGCGGTTGGTGAGACCGTGGAAGCCGCGTTTGCTTTCGAGGCGGTGGCGAATCTCCTCGGAGCCGATGTGGTAGATGTGGTAGAGCGGACTCTGTTCCATCAACTTGCGGAGTTTGGGGCTGGAGTCGCCGCCGATGGATTTCATTCCGGCGGCGTTGCCATGATCGAGCGCGGTGAGGTCGGTGGAGACCTGTTTCCACTGGCGGAGGAACTCCTCGGTGCCCTGCTCGACTTTTTTCAGGTAGGCAAACTTCTGGAGCGCGACGATCCAGCCGATGATCATCATGATAATACAGATGCCGACGGCGATCCAGCCGTCGAACATCATGTTTTTGGCGATGTCGCCGAAGAGGAACATGTGTTCGAGCGTCTCGCCGGCGAAGCCGTGCCCGCCGGAGCCAGCGGAGCCCTCGTCGTTGCCGACGGAGACGAGTTTAAGGCTGTCGTTGGACCCGGACTGCGAGACGGCGGCAAACTTCACCCAGCCGGCGCTTCGGGCGACGCCGGCGATGTGCAGTTCGTCCACTTCGCCGGTGGCGGCGAAGGCGCCGGTGGCATCGGCGCCGATGTAGGCATCCCCGGTCAATGCGGGCAGTGCGCCTTCGAGGCGGGAAACCGGTTCGCCGTCCACGTAAACGGTGGCCCCGGTGGCGGTGGCGACGACCGAGAGGTGTTTCCACGCGCCGGCGGCGACGGGGGCGGCTTCGGAGGAACGTGCTGGGGCGGCGGTTCCGGCGCGGCTCTCGACGTAGGGCGAGCCGGCGGTGAGGCCGATCTGGAGGTAGTTGGCGGCGTCGCCCCAGTGGAAGAGCACGGCGCGATCGGCTAGCGTGGCGACCTTGACCCAGGCGGACCAGGTGAGGGGTTGGCCTGCGGCGCGGGTGAAGGTGGGGCTGGCGGGAACGACGAGCGGCGCACCGCCGATGAGGCGCAGGCCGGTGCCGATCATGGAGCCGCTGGCGGGCACGCCGGCGGCGGCGGAGTGGTGGCCTTTGCCGCTGGTGTCCTGAGGTGCGCCCGAGCCCGTGAAGTGGTAGGCCAGCAAGGTCGGGGCGTCGAAGACGCTGGTCGCCTCGGCCGGCGCGGCGGCGGGATTGCCGTAGTAGAGATGCAGGGTGGAGGCGGCACCGGGGGTGACGTCGGGGGCCAGCACCCACACGAAGGCTTCATTCAGCAGGGCATCGAAGCTTTCAATGCGGTGAGGCAGGGGCGTCTGGCTGCCGGCGGCGAGGAAACGCAGGTCGCGGCCATCGGCGGCGGCGGCGGCGAATTGGAAGTTGCCGCCGTGGAGACGGACTAGCACGGGCGCGGGACCGGTGGCGTCTGGCAGGGCGACCCCGGTGGAGGAGGCGTCGAGCACGACGGCTTTGCGCAGGGGCCATTGTTTATCCCACCAATCGGCCCGCGCGGTTTGGGCGCCGAGAAAAAATAGCGCGAGCAGGCCAAGGAAGGCCCCGGCGAAGCGGGAGGAAGCGAGGGTGTTCATCATCGGAAGAAGGAGGAGGACGTGGCGAAGTGGACGGTTTGGAAAAAGAGGGTCGGACGAAAAAGGGCGTGCCGATTAGTAGCTGCCCTTGACGGAAAACTGGATGCGGGCGTCGCCGCTCTCGGTCTCGCTTTGATTGACGAGCGGCAGAGCGAAGTAGGTGTAGCCGTCGAAGTTGCGGAACAGTCGAAACCGGGCGCCGAAGCCGATGCTGGCGATCGCTTCATTGTCGTCTTGCTCGGGCAGCGCGTCGCTCAGGCGCAGCATACCGCCATCCGCAAAAACGAGGAACCGTAATTCGTGGGCGGCCACAGGGGTCATGGTAGGCTCGGCCGCATCTGCGTCGGGGGTTTTGGCGAACGCGAGACCGAGCACATCGGGCGAGACCAGCTCGGCGCGGCCAAAGAGCCCGTGGTCGCCGACGACCTCGCCTTCCAGGTAACCGCGCACAGTGTCGATGCCGCCGCCCGTCATCTGCTCGTTGGCCAGTAGCGCTCCGCTGGCGAGCTGGGCCTGGGTGCGGCCGACGAGTGCGAAGCCGCCGGGGAGATCGCGGGTGTGGGTCACGTCGGCGCGCAGGATGGCGAAGTTGGGTTCGGCGTTGGTGCGGCTGGCGTTAAATTGGCCGGAACCGCCGTCGAGGCCGCGAAAGTGAAGGGTGACGCCGGTGAAGAACTCGGTCTGCGCGCTTTCACCATCGACGAAGCCGCCATAGGTGAGGTTGAGCGGATGGTAGAGCACCGGAGTGGAAATGGTTTCTCCCGCGATGGTGACGTCCTGGTCGTAGTCTTTGCGGTCGATGCCGAAACTCACCGAGTGGAAAAGCTTGTCCGTGCCGGGCAGCACGCGGGTGGCGCGCAGGCCGATGATGTTGCCGCGTCCGGCGCTGGCGGCTCCGCCGAGGGTGGAGATGTCGGTGTCCTGGCGGGTGGCGCTGAGGGCGAAGGTCCACTCGGGCAGGCTGGCGAGGCGGGCGGTGTAGGTGCCGGTGTAAACGAGCACCTCGTTCCACTCCAGGGGAGATGTCTGGACGTTGGCCGAAACGGAGTGGCCCAGTTGCCAGAGGTTGTCGTAGGAGGCGGCGAGATTGAGACGGAGTTTGGAGGTGCCGGCGCTGTAGCGGTCGTTGAGTTCGGCCGAGGCGGTGAGGGGGAGGCTGTCCTCGACCCGAAGGTCGATGTCGAGCACGCCGGGTTGTTCGCCAGGGCGGACCTCGGGGATGACGCGGCGGTCGGGCTGGCGGTTGAGGGCGACGATGTCGCGCGAGATGGCGTTGAAATCGGCCGGAGCACCCTCGACCAGCGCGGGGGCCTCGGAGCGGATCTGGGCGGGTTCGTGGTAGCGGGAGCCGACTACGCGCACGCGGCCGATGGAGCCCTCGGTGACGCGCAGCACGATGAGCCCGCGGCGGGCCCGCTGGGGCGGGACCTCGACGGAGGCGGCTTGGAAACCGCGCTCGCGATAAAGGGTTTCGAGGGCGACGCGGGCGGCCTCGACATCGTCGGGGGTGCGACCGGGCCCGAGGTAGGGATAGACCGCGCGCTGGACGTCGGCGGCCGGCAGGGCCTCGGCGCCTTGGATGCGAAATTCGCGAATAAACAGGCGGACAGTCTCCTCGGCACCGGCACCGGCAGAATTTTCCTCACCCTCGGCTTTCGCGAGGGGAAGTGCGCACAACGAGGCGATCACAAGGGCTGCGGAGGTGGCGCGCGCTAGGCGTGCGGGGTCAAGTGAGAGACAGGAGACCATGGTTTGGGTCAGTAGCCGTTGAGCTTATGCATGGCTTGCTGCTGCATGAGCACGTAGGCGCGGTGGCCGTAGCGTTGCTTGATAAGAAATTCGGTTTCGGAGGTGGAGTTGCGGAGTCGTTCGGCAAATTGCTTGTAGGCGGGAGAATCAGGGGGAGCCCAGCCGCTTTCTGGCGTGGGCCCAAGGTTTTCGATGAAATCTTCAGCCAAGGCTGCAATCACTTCAGCCTGGGCTGCCGAAAGTCCAAGGTTTTCAGGCGAGGGGGCTAAAATTGCCGGGGCGGATTGACGTAGGTTCAGAGACTTGGAGGCCTGGGGCGCGTAAAAGGCGCGCGGTTTCAGGGATTCCAACGAAGCGAAGCCTTTTTGCGGAAGACGTGGAATCACCACGGCAGCGGTGCCGGCTGATTCCGAGCGGTTGGAAACGGGAGGCACCGCGTTGCCTGAAATTGTTGGCGTGGCTGAGGGACTGGCGTCCGGCCAATCGGGTGAGGGTGCGATCTCGGGCGAAAAGCTCGGGATTGGGGTGGATAGGTGGCCGCCTGAATGCGGCTCCGCGCGGGCGGTGGCATAGCTCGGTGAAAGCTGAGCCGGAAGAGCGGTGACGTCGTTCTGGGCGGAGGCCGTGAACAGCGTGCGTTGAAGCAAAGCCCCCACCGCGATCAGGCAGATCACGGCCGCGAGGGTGAAAGCGATTGGCGGGAGACGCTTCAAGGTAGGTAGAATAAAACTGGCGTCGGCAGATCAATGCCGACGCCAGGGAGGATGAAACGAAGGAGCTAGATTACAGACTGAGACCGAGGATCTGGCCGCCGTCGCCGCCGACACGTTCGACATTCATATCAGGGATGGGGAAACCAGCAGAGGGCTGGAGGCCGGCAGGAATGCCAGCAACGAAGCCGTTCTTGAAGGTGGTCTCTTCGCCGCTCAGGCCGGTGGTGTTGTAGAACCACTGATAACCCCAGAGGGAATAGGAACCATTCTTCAGGTTCTCCTCGGTGTAGGGAACACCGTTGTAGGTGAGCCAGCGGGCGCCGTTGGTTTGGGCGGCGGTGGCATCGGAAAGCGTGAGATAGCTGAAGATGGTCACGCCGGGGAAGTGGGCATCGGTCTTCGCGGAGAGGATGTCACGCACGAAGCTGTTGCTGGAGTAGCCGAAGTTCGGATCTTCCACGCCACCGTTTTGGAACAGGATGAGGCTGCCTTCCGCGATCTGATCGTTCACCGTGTCCACCGAGGCCTGATACTGGATCAGGGTGTTGTCGAAGCCAAAGCCGGTCTCGGCCAAGATCGTGATGCGGGTGCCGGAACCGTTGTTACGGCCCGTGCCCACAACCACGCCGGTATCCGCAGGATTGCCGGTGAACATGGAGACCGGAAGAAAACCGGTTTTGTAAACGCCCTGCATGAGCTGGTCGGTGGCATTGGTGATGCCGGCGGGAGCGCCGTCATTCACCAAGAACACGAAGGGAACCACGCCAACCTCGGTCCCCTCAAGGGCGGGGGTGGGGGTAGGGGTGGCGGCTTGAGCGACGTCGGAGAAAGCGAACTTGGCGACGGCGGTTGTAAAGGTGGTCTCCCCAGCGGTGAGATTCTTCCCACCCACTTCAACGGGAGTGCCTTCGACCAGCAATTGCACCGGGGTGGCATTGGCGACGGCACCGACACCGGCGGCGGAGCCACTCCAGGAGGTGCGGATGGTGGTCACACCGGTGATGCCGGGGAAGGAGCCCTTGAAGATGGCGCGATTGGTGCCGTTGATACCTTGGGTGCCGGTGAAGGCATACTGAACAGTGTCAGGGCCGCCGAGGGCTTGGATGATGGCATTGTTGGCGGCGGCGCGGAAGGCGGTGGCACCGGTGATGTCGATGGTGACATCGGCCATGGCAGCCGAAACGGCGGCGAAGAGAGTCGCGGAGGCGACGAGGAAACGCTTGGAGAGATTCATGAGAAGACTTATTTAAATTTTAGCTGAAGAGAATTTGGATTAAAAAACGCGTGATACCTTAGGCAACGCGGCGGCGACGACGCAGAGCGGCGACACCCAGGGCGCCGATGCCGGCGAGCGCAGCAAAGGCGCTGGGCTCGGGGATGACGCTGGCCGAAAGGTTACCCTCAGAATCGATCGAAAGGGTGGTGATGAGGCTACCGGTGCCGATGGTGGTGTTGCCATCAAGGATGACCGTGCCGACTTGATTGGTGCGGGCGAGTATGCGGTAGAGATCAATGTAAGCCGTCGAGCCGCCGGTTCCGAAGTTACCTTCGATGCTGGAGGTGAACAGTCCGAAATCTGCCGCGTTGCCAGCCATTTTGGTGGTCCAACTTTGGGTGGCGCTCGCAAGAACATAGGCTCCGAAGCCATTGCTGCCGGCGAGGGCGTCTTGCCTGGCGAAGGAGCCGGTGATGGCGGTGGAGCCTTGGTCCAGCAAGCCGCGCATGCTAGTTGCGCCGGCGACGAGCCCGTTGGTAGAAAAACCCGTCCAGGGTGTGGATGAGCCCGGAGAAAGGGCACCTCTGGACACGTAAACAGTGGCTGAAGGATCGCCGTCCACAACCGCAGGAGCCGCGCCGAAAGGAGGAAATGGGCTTACATTATTACGAACGCCTACGGCGCCCCAAGAAAGATCGGTGCGGGAGAACCAATTGGCACCGAAGGTAGCGGAGAGGAAGGAACCGATGTTTGCGCTATTTCCGGCCGAGGCGGGATTGTCGCGCAAGGCGACGGTGGAACCGAAATTGTAGAAGAAGTTGGTTTCGCTACCGGCGCCAGAGGAGGCTTGGAAACCGATAACGAGATCACCGGGAGTGAAGGTTACTAGCTGGGCGGAGGCGGACAGGGCGCCGACAACGGAGCTGGCGATGGCGAGAATCGCCACCTTGGCCGTCGTGCTTATGCGTGAGGTTTTCAT
>CAZOGV010000126.1:0-8703 GCA_964579225.1 uncultured Akkermansia sp.
AACGCCCTCCGCCATCCTCCAAGGCCAAGCTCTCGTTTCGAGTAGTCCCCTGCGCGGTCGAGCCGAAGGGGTCAGGCCGTGGTTTGTGGATTTTCTCGCAGGGCCGAAGAGGAGGCCTGGGACGAGCCAAGCCGGGAACGAGCCAAAGACGTCATACCTTAAGCCTCAGCACGCCATCCGCGTCCCCAACGCCCTCCGCCATCCTCCAAGGCCAAGCTCTCGTTTCGAGTAGTCCCCTGCGCCGGTCGGGGTTCTGCCCGCGCGTAGCGTCAACCCTTCACGCCCCCGACCGCGATCTTCGGAAACACCCGATCCGGCGAATTCATCCCGAGCACGGACAACGGGGTCTTCGCCAGCTTGCCCGATAACTCCACCGGACTCATTCCGTCGCGCAATCCCCACTTCGCGGCAAAGATGAGGTCGTTGATCGAACCCAACACCGGGCGATCTGGAATCGGCGCCCATTGCACCTCGGCCCCGCCCGGCGCGATCCAACGCTCGTAGGCAAACCCATGAGGACCGTCCGCCAGATTGAGCCGCAACGCCGCCAGCAAGCGCCTGACCAACGTATCGTCATCCGTCACCCCGCGCGCCTCGGTCACCACCGGATAAAGCGAGGCCGTGTTGCAGAAAATCAGGTAGCGCCTCCGCGAAACAAGAAACTCATGAGCACACCAATCCGCCACGCGGTTCGTCACCACCGGCATGATCTCCGCAGTTGCCCCGAGCCGTAAACGCCTCGCGAGCATCTTGGTTGGTCTGATCGTCAACATTACCCCTAGCGTTGACCAAAGAATCCGTTCGCGCAAAGGCTCAATACGGTCAAACCCGCGCTGCCTCATGCGACCCGCCGTCAAAATCGCCGACCTCACCGACGCCCTCGTCATGGTGTCGCCCGAATCCACCGCCTGGCTCGACCGCGACACCGGCCGCGTATACGTTATCAATAGCCACGCCATGGCCATCGCCGAGGGTGATGCACCCGAAGACGCCGACGATTCGTTAGCAGACTACGACGACGTCGAACTCGCCCAAGCCCGCGAACTCTGCTCGCGCCCCGACCGCGCCCTCACGCTTCCCACGCCTTTCGACTTCCACGAATACCGCCACATGGAGCGCTTCATCTCCACGCTCCCCGAATCTGACGCCACTCGTCAACTGGAGCGCGCAATCAAAGGCCGCGGCGCCTTCCGACACTTCAAGGACACCGCCCACCGCCTCGGCGTCATTGACGCGTGGTATGCCTACCGCGACGACGCCGCCCGCAAGCTCATGCTCGACTGGGCCGCCATCAACAACGTCCCCGTGGACGAATCCCTCGACGCGCCGGGCCCTTAACCGGGTCGAGCCAAGGGGTCACGGTCGAGCCAAGGCGTCAGGCCGATGTTTGTTGATTTTCTAATAAGATCGCGAGCCTCCCCCGTCGCCGCCGGTCTCTTCGTCCCCTTCTTCAACTGGTCACTCAACCATCGGTTCGCCGACGCCACCAAGAGCCTCAGCTCGATCACCATCGTCGCCGCGCGCCTGTAACCCCGCGCGCCCGGCCCCGCGCCCATCATGGCCGAGTCCGTGGAGATCCGCACCGTCGCCGTGACCGACGAGGCGACCTCCGCCGTTTCCGATTGGATCGAGATCCAGTTCCTCTCGCGCTGGGGCTCCGACTACCAGCTGCAAAGGACCACCGATCTCACCGCCGTCTGGACCAACGTTGGCGAGCCCCGCCCCGGCAACAACGGCCCCATGCTCCTCGCCGAGCCCTTGGGCGCCCCCGCCGTCGTCGCAAAGCCGTGCACCGGTTTTAAACCAAGTGCCTGCTTTTCTTCAAAATCTGCGGAGCCCGAATAATTCCGCTCGTGTAAGTTGGCGACCGAAACCCAGACGCCAACATGGATACTTCAGCATCAAGCCCGCATCCGATCGAAAAGGGCACACCGCCGGACCGCCGCATCATCCTCGCCGCCGGAGTCACCCTCCTCGCTTGCCTAGGCTCCGTTTACGCCTGGAGCTTTTTCACCAAACCCCTTCAGCAAGCCTACGAGTGGAGCAACATGCAGACGGGGCTGGTATTCAGCTTGGCCGTCGCCGGTCTGGGCTTTTCCGCCCTCTATAGCGGGCCGCTCGTCTCCAAGCTCGGCGGACGCCGCCTGATGATGCGGTCCACCCTATTCTTCCTCTCCGGCTATCTGCTCGCCAGCCTGGGGCTCTTCATCGCCGCCGGAAACCTGCTCCCGCTGGAGCCCGCGACCGCCAACTTGGTCGGCTTCAAGCTGCTCGCCATCGGCTACGGCGTGATCGGAGGCATCGGCCTCGGCACCGGCTACGTCACCGCCGTCTCCACCATCGCCGGCTGGTTCCCCGACAAGAAGGGCTTCGCCACCGGCGTCATCGTCATGGGCTTCGGCATGGGCGCGCTTTTCATGAGCAAGGTCTTCGCGCCTTTCGCGATGAAACTCACCGCAGGCAACGTCGCCCTGGCCTTTCTCATCATCGCCGGGGTTTACGCCGTGATCATGTTCGTCGCCTGCCGTTTTATCTACAGCCCGCACGCCTCGTTGTCCTCGCGGCAGATTCCCACCGTCGGTGACACCTACCCGCACACCCACGGCATGCGCGTGCGCCTCTGGTCGATCTGCTTCCTCTACAGTGTCGCCGGCCTCGGCATCATCAGCCTCCTCTCCCCGCTCATGCAGGCCCTCGTGGGCAAAAGAACCCCGGACATCGGCGCCACCGAACTCGCGGCGAGCGGCGCCACCCTCATCGCCATCGCCTCGATCGGCAACAGCGTCGGGCGTCTCTTCTGGGCCTGGCTCTCCGACATCATCGGCCGCGTAAATGTCTTCATCGCCCTGCTCGCCACCGCGGCGGCGGCCTACCTGGTCATGCCGCACGTCAGCTCCCCCTTCATTTTCGGTGTGCTCATTTGTTACGCGATCGCCTGCTATGGCGGCGGCTTCGGCACCATCCCCTCGTTGATCAGCGATCTCTTCGGCTCCAAGCGCATGTCGGCCATGCATGGCCTGGTGCTCACCGGCTGGGCCACCGCCGGCTTGGTCGCGCCGCCTGTTTTTGGCTACATGAACGACAAGATCCCCGGGCAGGCCGCCACCATCGCCTACTACATTTGCGGCGGCGCCCTCCTGCTCGCCACCGGCATCGCCTGGACGCTCAAAGAGCTTCACGCCAAGTGCATCCTTCCAGCCCCGGCCGGCACCACGCCTTCTCAGCCCGACACCCCAAAACTCGCACCCAAACAAGCGGTCGCCGTCGGCAGCACCGCCTGATTCCGCGTCGCCCGCCAGCACCACACCCTCCTTCATGCGAACGCTTTTTCGCCTAGGCTTCGCCTCCGCCACCCTCGCGGCCAGCCTCGCGGCCGCCCCCTCCCCCGCGTCCTGGAACCTCGGCGTCCACACCACGATCGGCTACGACGACAATGTTTACGGCGTCGATACCGGCCCGCTGGCCAACATCGATTCCCTCTTCGCCACGCTCTCCGCCCGCGTCGCGGCAACACCGGCCAAGGGCGTCGCGCTTGCCTACGCTCCTGTCGCCACCCGCTACTTCGACGCCGGCCGGGAGGATCACATCAAACACGTGCTCTCCGCCTCCTGGAAACAACAGGCAGGCACCGTCTCCTGGCGCGCCGCCACCGACCTGACCTACGTGTCTGGCGACGGGGAGGGCACCGATTACGGCGCCGGCCATGGCAGCGCGTTCTCCACCGCCATTCCGCGCGAACGCCGCGAGCAATTCCAAAACCGCACCGAGCTCTCCTTGCGCCACGATTCGAGCCCGGGCTTCGTCCGCGCCCTCGGTCGCCTTGCTTATTGGGATATGCGCACCACGAGCGTCGCTGGCTGCAACTATGTAGATCGCTATGATACCCAGGGCGGCTTCGACCTGGGTCGCATCTTCGCCAAGGGCAAGGGCCCCGAGCTCTACCTCGGTTACCGCCGCGGTTACCAGTATCAAGACCGCGACGCCAATCCCGCCTCCCCCCGCCACTCATCCAACCACTACGACCGCCTCGTGCTCGGCACCGACGCGCGCCTGGCACCCTCGCTCAAACTGGTCGGCGAATTCGGCGGGTCTCGGCACACCTTTTCCGCCGACCCGGCCATTTACGCCGGCCCCCGCCGCGAAAACGACGTCTTCGCCGATCTCTCGCTGATCTGGACGCCGACGACCCGCGACGAGGTTCAATTCAAAACCTCCTCCTCCCGCACCCTGTCCACCACCGGCGTGAACAACTTCTACTTCACCCAGCACCAAATTACCTGGAAGCGCGCCTACACCGGCGACTGGAGCACGAGCCTGCTCGCCCGCGCCATGGATGCCGACTACATGCCAGCCCTTCGCCACGACGCCGTCTATGGCCTTTTGGCGTCCGCCACCAAGGGGCTCGGCCATCACTGGAGCGCCACCCTCTCATGCCAACTTGATCGCGGTCGCGAGCTCCATCCGGCCATCACCGGCGCGGCCTCCACCGCCCGGGAATTCGAGCGTCACATCGTTTCCCTCGCCCTTTCCTGGAAGAAATAAACCTGAAAACGGCGGTCGAGCGGCGAAGTATCACGCAAGCCGCCCAGTCGGATGGCGCTCGCGGCCTGCCCGCCGGTGGAGGGGATTCCGACGTGCACCCGGAGGATTCTGGGACGGAGCGCGGCGGCTCGGAGATGAGTCGCGGCTATCGCCGGCTCCAGGCTGATCGCCCAGCCCATGTTTGCAGGCGTGGCCAGGAGCCTGAGCTCCATCACCGTTGTCGCCAACGCCCTCCGCCTGAGGCGCACCCGGCTTTGACCTCGCTGAGCTTGGCCGGCTTGATGGCTGTCGCGTCATGCAGACTTTTCACACCGCCACCTTCGCCAGCCCGCTGGGTGAAATCGCCCTCGCGGTGAACGCCGACGGCGCGCTCGCCGCGCTTGTCTTCGCGGATCGCGACACGCTCGCCGCGCAGCTCGGCCCCGACGCGCAACTCGTCGCCGACCCCGCCCGCTGCGCCGACGTGCTGGCCGAGTTGCGCGCCTACTTCGCCGGAACGCTGCGCGAGTTCCGCACCTCCGTCGCGCCCGTGACCGGCACGCCCTATCAACGCCGCGTCTGGGCCGCGCTGATGCACATCCCCTACGGCGAAACCTGGAGCTACGCGCGCCTCGCGCAGGAGACCGGAAGCGTGGCCCGTGCGGTCGGCTCGGCCAACGGCGCCAACCCCATCTCCATCGTCACGCCCTGCCACCGCGTCATCGGCGCCAACGGCTCCCTCACCGGCTACGCCGGCGGCCTCGAACGCAAACGCGCCCTGCTGCTGCTCGAGGGCGCGCTGCTGGCCTGAGCTCGGCTTCGCACCGGGAGCGCCGGCATCCTGCCGGCTTCCGAATCAAATAGCCGGCTGGAAGCCGGCGCTCCCGGTAACGGACAACATCTACTTTCGCCTTCTGCCCGGCCACATCGCGGGCTCATAGTGTTGGCATCCTCTCCGTGATCTCCCCGCAAAAACACCTCGCCTACGCCGTCGGTTACTTGGACCTCGGCCTGCACGCCGAGGCTCGCGCGGAACTGGCCGCGCTGCCGCGCGAAGTCCTGGGCACCCCCGCCGCGCTCGCCCTGAACATGGAAATCGCAATGGCCGAGTCCAAGTGGGACGAGGTGCTCGCCCTCGCCGAAGCCCTCGTCGGCCACGACGCGAAACAGGAGCGCCCCTGGGTCGCCTGGGCCTACGCGTTGCGCGAACTCGAGCGCACGCCGGAAGCGCAGGAAATCCTGCTCGCCGGCCGCCGCATGATCTCACGCCCCAGCGTGCTGGTGGACTACAACCTCGCCTGCTACGCCTGCCTGCTCGGCGAACTCCACGAAGCCCGCGCCCTGCTCACCGAGGTCTTCGCGCGCGACAAAAGCTGGCGCGAAATGGCGAAGGAAGATTCCGATCTCGCCGCGCTCTTCCCGCAGAAACCGAAGCCGGAAAAGCAAAAGCCCCGTCCGGCGGACGGGGCTTAAGCGAGGAGGGGCGACACTCTTGTCGCCCGGTTTGGCGGCGTGGGAGACGCGCCGAAAAAAAACGGCGACAGGAGTGTCGCCGCTCCTTGGTTACTTGATCGCAGGGGCTGAAAAAGGGGGAGGGCTGAAAAAGGGGTCAAGGCGTTACATCGTTACATTTCATCCAAGAGCCTCTTCGCCCTAGAGCCTGCGACATCCACGCAAACATCAATGTTACGATGTAACGGCTTGACCGCTTTGGCTCGACCGACGTTTTCCGGAGAACACACAAGCGGCCTCGGCGGCCGTCGGATTCAGCGTGCGACGGGTGCCTCGACGGTGAACTCGTGCTGGATCGGGCCTTCGGCGTCGCGCTCGGCCAGCAGGACTTCGTCGCCTTGGGCGTCGGCTCCGGAGCGGCCGCTCCAGGTGACGCGAATGCGTTGTCCGTCGTCATCGATATCGACGAGGCCGAAGTGGTGCAGCCGCTCATCGCGACCTGATTTGTAACGCGCGCCATGGCTGTAGGGGCCTGCCTTGTAGCTGCCGCGATTGGCGAGCGGGCCGGCTTGAAAAACGGGAATCGGCGCGCCGCCATCGGTGGCGAAATCGCTGCTTCTGCCGTCGTCGATCGCGGTCATGTGCGCGTCGCCGGAGAGAATGGCGACGCGACCGACAAGACCGTTGGCCTTGATGAAATCGGCGATCTCGGCGCGCTGTTCGACATAGCCCTGCCAACGATCCCCCGGCACGGGGCTGCCGTTCCAAGGCACGGAGGAAACCCAGAAAATGAGCGCGTGGCCAGAATCGCGGGCGGCGAGGAATTCGGCGCGAAGCCAGGCGTCCTGAGCGGCGTTCATCATGCGGCGGGCGGCGGGATCGCGCTGGCTGCGCAGATCGGAGAGGATGAACCGCACGCGACCGACGCTGAAGGCTTGATCGATCGGCGCGTCGGAGTCGGCGGCATCGGCGAGCGGATGATGGGGAACGAGCTGACGGTAGTTGCGCAGGGAGGCTTCGCGACTGGGGCTGGTTTTGTCGCTATCGTTGGGGCCGTAATCGTGGTCGTCCCACAGATAGATCAACGGAACGCTGGCGAGCATCGCGCGAAGCCGAGGCGCGACCAGGTGGGAATCGAACGCGCGGCGGAAAAGGCGGACATCATTCTTGGCGATGTCGGCGTAGTGAAAATCGCCGGTGTGCAGAAAAAACCGCGCGCCCTGGCGCAAGGTCGCGGAGAACACGGGTGAGTCCGCGTCGCGAGCGCAAGAAGCCACGACGAAGCGAAAACTCGCGGGCTGGCCGGGCGCGGGGAACGTGCGAAACGTGCGGGCCTCCGCGTCCACCGGCGCGCCATCGGCGTCGAGAAAACGGAACTGATATTCTGTGTCGGCCGTGAGCCCCGAGAGGACGAAGCGATGCAAGGCACCGACGGGCAGCGGCTCGTTGAGTTCGCTGTCCAGAGTCTCGGACGACGCACCGGCGGCGGCGAATTGCAGACGAGCGGCGGACGGCAAATCGATGCCTGCGGTGATGACGGCGGCCGAGTCGGTGACACCGCCGGTCCACGACCAGCGAACGGACGCGGCATGGGCGCAGACTGCCAGGGAGAACGCGGCGAAAACCCCAAGGGAGCGACGCAACTGAAACCGAAGGGCGGGGCTATTCATGGGGAGAACCAAGATGGGCCGCGCGTGGACGTGGTGTCAGTCATAAATCGCCCGGGAGCCTCGGAGTCGCAGAGAAAGCCGAGCCTCCCTCCATTTAGCCATGAATTGGTGTGTTTGCTCTCCTCGTTTAATCCGAAGCCCTGTCATTGTTCACCGCCAATAGTTTATTTATCATGGCCTTGTGGTTCATCATGAACGATCGAGTAACGCGATAGTGCTCCGTATCTTCGAAGTCTACGCGTGTCACGCCGTCGGGTCCGAATTGGTATATCCATGCGCCCGGGAAGGCCATTAACAGAGGGGAATGGGTGGCGATGATAAACTGGGAAAACTCCTCCGCCAGATCGTGCATGCGCACGAGCATCGCCAGTTGTCGCTGGGGCGAAAGCGCGGCTTCCGGCTCGTCGAAGAGGTAGATCCCGTGGCCGTTCAGCCGCTTCGTAAGCAAATTCAGAAACGATTCTCCATGCGACTGGGCGTGCAGACTTTTGCCGCCATAGCCGTCGAGCACGCCGCCGCAAAACGGAGTGGCCTCCAACTCGTCCAATTCCGTGGCCCAATTATGAAAACTCTCGGCCCGCAGAAAGAATCCGTCCGACGGACGATTATGTGTGCGAGCGATGCGTAGCAACGGCGGCAAGGGCGATTCGTAAGCTGGCGCCACCACGTTGCCGATGCGACTTCCTCCCGAGGCCCGGAACCCCAGCTTCTCCGCGATGGCCTCAAGCAAAGTGGATTTTCCGGAACCGTTTTCTCCGACGAAAAACGTGACCTTGGGGTGAAACGCCAAGCCCTCGAACTGCTGTAGTGCAGGCACGCAAAAGGGGAAACTGGACCAGTCCGACACCTCATCGCGCCGAAAGCTCACCGACTCGAGATAATGGTTTTTCGGGCCCACGCAGAGAACACGCGAAAGAAACAAAACCAGCGCAAGCGCTGGATCAGCTCCTCCTTTGGTTCACGGAGTTTTTTAGGCCGTTTCGTGGAAATAGGAGAGCGCCCATAGATATTAATCGGCGCGAAAGTTTTGGCATGTAGCCCGCTTCGTGAGAAGCGGGAT
>CAZOGV010000127.1:0-8676 GCA_964579225.1 uncultured Akkermansia sp.
GCGCAGCAGCATAAAACCGGTGTTCGAGTCGCCCGCTTTGATCGCGTCGCGGCCCTCCGCGATCATTGCCCGGCCGCGCTTGAGGCGAATCTCGTCCTTGCGGAGCGGATACAACAACATGTCCGCGTAGGTGACCTCGTTGTGCGGGCGGCGGGCGTGTTTTTGCCACACGTAGGCCGCGCCGCCAAAGTAGGCGCATGCGGCGACAAACACGGCCCAGCAAAGCAGGCCTCGAATGCTGATCACCCAGCCGCGGCGGCGGCGTCCGCCGCCGGCCTTGCGCTCGTAGCGCCCGAAGAGGCCGAGGTGCCAGGTGCCGGGAGTCGTCTCCGCCCCGCCCCAGTGGATTTTTAAGCGGGGGATGTCGGAAGCGGCCTGACGCCGACGGGGAACACTGGAACGGGGGGCGGACATGAATTTCAGACTGGCACGCCGGCGGCGGTCGCGGCCTGGGTGCGGCTCTTGGCGCCGCGCACGGATTCGGCGATGTTTTCTGGTTGGGTCTCGGGCTCGCCACGCGCCTGGTTGAAGCGCATGGACACGGTCTTCGACACGCCGCGCTCCTCCATCGTCACGCCGTAGATCGCCTGCGCCGCCGAGACGGTGCGCTTGTTGTGCGTGATGATTATGAACTGTGAGTTGTCCACAAACTTGCCGAGCAGGTTGGTGAAGCGGCCAATGTTCGATTCGTCGAGCGGGGCGTCCAACTCGTCGAGCAAACAGAAGGGCGAGGGCTTTACCATGTAGAGCGCGAAGAGCAGCGCGACGGCGGTGAGGGTTTTTTGTCCGCCGGAGAGCAGCGTGATGCCCTTCAGCTTGGTGCCGGGAGGCTGGGCGGTGATCTCGATGCCGGATTCGAGGATGTCGTCGGCGACGACGAGTTCGAGGTTGGCGATGCCGCCGCCGAAGAGCGTCTGGAAGGTGTAAACGAAGTTCTTTTTGATCTGATCGAAGGTGATCTGGAACTGCTCCATCGAGGTGCGGTTGATATCGTCGATGGTGGCCATGAGGTCGGCCTTGGCGGTGCCGAGGTCGTCGCTCTGGCCCTTGAGGAAATCGTAGCGCTGCTTGAGCTCGGCGTATTCCTCGATGGCACCGGTGTTGACCGCGCCCATGCCGGCGAGGCGTGCGCGCAGGGCGTCGATCTCGGTCTTGATCGAGGACCAGTCGGCGGATTCGGCGAGGGCTGCGAGGTCCTCCTCGGTGGCGTCGGGCTTCGGGCCTTTTTTGCGGCGGCGTTTGGCGGGGGTGGCGGTGGCCTCGCCTTCTTCTGGAGGGCGGACCTCCGTGTCCGCCGAGGTGGCTTCGGCGTCCGATGCGGACGCGGCGGGGACGGAGCCCCGCCCTCCATCGGAGGTCGCGTCGTCTTCGTCGTCGTCGAGATCGAGGTCTTTGATGTCGGGCGGATCCTCGTCGGCGCGGTAAAGCAGGCCGCGCCAATCGTAGCTGCCCACGGGCAGCTGGAATTCGCGCTGCACGTCCTCGACGATGAAATCGACGCGGCTGCGGGTCTGGGCGAGCTCGACTTCGCAACGGCTAAGGTCGGACGCGGATTTTTCGGCGTCGGTGCGAATGCCGTCCTGCGAGGACTCGACACCGTTGATGGTCTTCTCGACCTCGAACAATTCGGTGCGGATGGCCTCCACCTGTTGCGCGGCGACGACGAGCGTCTCGGCGATCTGGGCGGCGCGGGCGCGCTGGGCGTCGGCCTCCTGGTCGAGCGTGCTGGTCTGGTCGCTCCAGGTCTCGATCTCCTGCTGGCGCTGGATGAGAATCTCGGCGATCTGAGAGCGACGGCGCTGCATGTCGGCGAGACCGCGGTCGAGGACCTCGACCTTTTGGCGGCGCTCGGCGAGTTCGAGGCGGGCCTGCGCGAGGGTGTCGCGCTTCACGTCGCGCTCGGTGCGCTGGGCGGCGACAGTTGTCTCCAATTCGTGGATACGCGCGCGGCCGGCCTCGACGGATTGCTCGGCCTCGACCAGTTGCAGGCGGGCTTTTTCGAAGCGCGACTGGGTCTCGTGGCGGGCGGCTTCGAGTTGCTGGAGCTCGCGGTCCATGCGCTCAACGCGCTGGGCGACCTCCTCGACGGCGCGCTGGGCGTTGCGCTCCTCCTGCTGCACGGTGGCGAGGTTTTGCGAGGCTTCGAGCACCTCGGCGCGTTTCTCTTCGAGCCCGGTCTCGGCCTCGGTAAGACGGAGCTGCAGGGCGTCGATGACCTGACGCTGGGCGTCGTGCGCGACCTGGTCGTCGGCGAGGGCCTTGGCGGTTTCGCGGAGGTCGATCTCGCGTTGCACGAGACTGCCGCTGCCGCCTTTTTTGCGGAAGCCGCCGAAGATGACGCCGCGCGAATCGACGAGTTCGCCCTTGGCGGTGGCGACGGCGAGGAAGCGGAAATCGGGGTTGGCGCGCCAGTAGGTCAGGAAGGCCGCGAGGTCGTCGGCGAGGTAGCAGGAACGCAGGAGCGCGATGGCCGGGTGATCGGAGTCGAAGCCGTCGAGGGAATCGGTGGCGGGGCGGAGGCCGGGGGGGAGCGCCTCGGGCGCATTTGAAATTTGAGATTTGAGATTTGAGATCGATAACGCGGCGGAACCGATTTGCTGGGTTTCGAGTTCGGTGAGGATGCGCTGCGCGACGTCGAGGTCGGCGACGACGACGGCTTCGCTGGCGGAGCCGAGCAGGGCTTCGAGGGCGCGGGCCCACTCGGCGCGCGGACGCAGGCCGTCGGTGACGGGGCGGGGTTTGACGGCGGGCGTGCTTGGAGGGACGGCCTCCGTGCCGTCCGACGCGGAGGCGGACGCGGACGAGACGGAGCTCGTCCCTCCAGACAACAAGTTGTTGAAGCGACCTTGGAGAATGGCTTTCGCGCCTTCGCCAAAACCCTCGAATTTTTCGGCGAGCTGTTGGAGTAGTTTTAGGCGCGCGGTGCGCTGGGCGAGATTGCGGTCGATCTCCTGGAGTTTTTTCTGCGCTTCACGGAATTCCTTGGTGAGTTCGCCGATCTGGATTTGCAGATCCTGCGTCTCGGAATGCGCGCGGGCCTTGGTCACTTGGGCCTCCTCGGCGCGGGCACCGATTTCGGAGAGGGCGGCGGCGGCCTCGTTTTGCTGGATGCGCACGCCCTCGACCTCGGAGGCGAGCGCGTCGTGACGTTGGGCGGAGGTTTTTTGATCAACCTCGTAGCTGGTGGTGTCGGTGCGGAGGCGGGCGACGTTGCTCTCGAATTGGAGGAGCTGGAACTTGGTCTGGGAGATTTCCTGTTCGTGTTTTTGGAGCTCGGCCTCGAGCACACCGAGCTCGCGGTTGCGGTCCTGGAAGACGGCGTCGGAGCTGCCGAGGAGCGAGAGCTGCATTTGCTTGTCCTGCGCGCCGGTATCGACCTGCGACTCGAGTTCGCGGAGCTGCATTTCAAGCTCGGAGAGGTTGTCCTGCGAGGAGGCGAGACGCTCAGCGAGGCCGCTGCGTTTGATCTGGGCGAGGTTGGCGGAGTTCTCGGCCTGCTCCTTCTCGGAGCGAAGATCGAAGACGGCCTGTTGGGCTTCCTGCACGCGCTGGTTGAGGCGGGAGCGGGCGGACTTTTTCTCTTCGAGGGCGGATTGCTGCTGTTGGAGATGGGTGCGGCGGGTCTCGGCGGCGGCGCGGAGTTTGATCACGTTTTCCTCGAGCGCGGCGAGTTGCGCAGCGAGGTGGGCGTGGTTGTGACCGTGATGCGCGAGGACGAGGTGGCGCAGGCGCCAGGAAAGTTTTTTGAAACGGAGGGCCTTCGTCGCCTGGCGCTTGAGGGAGCCGATTTGACGGCCGACCTCGGTGATGACGTCGGCGACGCGGGTGAGGTTGGTGTCGGTGAGGGCGAGCTTTTGCAGTGCCTCTTTGCGCTGGGATTTGTATTTGGTGATGCCGGCGGCCTCTTCGAAAACGGCGCGGCGCTCCTCGGGTTTGGAGGAGAGGATCTGGTCGATCTGGCCCTGCGCCATGATCGAGTAGCTGGTCCGGCCGATGCCGGTGTCCATGAATAGCTTTTGGATGTCTTTGAGGCGGCAGGGCTGGCCGTTGAAGAAGTATTCGCCGCCGCCGTCGCGATAAACGCGGCGCATGATCTCGATCTCGTGGAATTCGCTGCCGAGCTGCTTTTCGCAATCGGTGAGGAGGAGGGAAACCTCGCACATCTGGGCGGGCTTACGGGTGTCGGCACCCTCGAAGATGACGTCCTGCATCTTGCCGCCGCGGAGGGCCTTGGCGGATTGTTCGCCGAGCACCCAGCGGATGGAGTCGGCGACGTTGGATTTGCCGCAGCCATTGGGACCGACGATGGCGGTGACGCCGGGCTCGAAGCGCAAGGTGGTGGGATCGGCGAAGGATTTAAAACCGTGGAGCTTGAGCGCTTTGAGATGCATGCGGCAGTGACGGGGCGAAAAAAAGGGTGGGCGAGACGAACGAACTTAGACGGAAAGACAAGGGCGCGGGCGGCATCCGGCGCAAGCCCGGGGATTTGACCTGCGCGTCGGCGGGACAGCAAACGAATCGCAAAACGGGCTTCGCTCGCGAAGCCCTGTTGTTACGGCTCGAGCCGAACTAAGGCCTCACGTGAGATGAGACCCTACGGGATGGCCCGTTCCGACTCAGTAGGCGATGAGGCTCTCGCCGGTCATCTCGGCGGGCTTTCCTAGGCCCATGAGGTGCAGCACCGTCGGGGCGATGTCGGCCAGGCGGCCGCCGCCGCGCATCTTGGTGGCCTTGGTAAAACCATCGCCGACGACGAAAACTTCCACCGGGTTCAAGGTGTGCGCGGTGTGCAGGCCGTTGAGCACCGGGTCCCACATCTGCTCGGCGTTGCCGTGGTCGGCGCAGACGACGGCCTTGCCGCCAACCTGCTTCACGGCGGCGAGCAATTCCCCCACCCCGGCATCGGTCGCTTCGCAGGCCTTCACCGTGGCGGGAATGCTGCCGGTGTGGCCCACCATGTCGGGGTTGGCGTAGTTCACGATGACCAGCCCGTAACGACCAGAGAGGATGGCGTCTTTGCTGAGGCGCGTGACTTCGGAGGCGTTCATCTCGGGCTGCATGTCGTAGGTAGGCACCTTGGGGCTGGGCGGGCAGGCACGATCCTCGCTGGGGAAAGGCTCCTTGTTGTAGTTATTAAAGAAGAAGGTGACGTGCGGGTTCTTCTCGGTCTCGGCGCAGCGGAACTGCGGTATCCCCGCATTGGATACAACTTGGCCGAGGATGTTTTTTAACTTGGGCGGCTTCGGCGAGATGATGTTCACCGGCAGGCCGGCCTCATACTCGGTCATGGTGGCGTAGTAGAGGTCGAGCTTCGGGCCGCGATCAAAGCCGGCGAAATCGTCCATCACGAAGGCGCGCGTGATCTCACGGGGGCGGTCGCCGCGGTAGTTGTAGAACACGACGGCGTCGCCGTCCGCGAAGTGCGCGAGGGGGCGGCCGGTGAGCGGGTCCACGATGGCGGTGGCGGGCACGAACTCGTCGCCCTTCTGGGTCTCGGAAAGCGGATTCGCATAGTAGCTCTGCACGGCGGCCTCGGCCGAGATAGACACGGCGGCGACGTTGCGACCAGTGAGCAGATCGTAGGCTTTTTGCACGCGCTCCCAGCGGTTGTCGCGATCCATGGCCCAGAAACGACCGGTGATGCTCGCGATGCGGCCGTAGTGACCCAGCTCGGCGATCTTGGCCTCGACCTGGCGAATGTAGCCGATCGCGGAGGTGGGGGGCGTGTCGCGACCATCGGTGAAGCCGTGCACGAAAACGCGATCCGCGCCGATGCCGTCTTCCTTCGCCTGGGCGAGCAGGCCGTAGAGATGCTCGAGCATGCCGTGCACGCCGCCGTCGGACACGATGCCCATGAGGTGCAGACGGGCAGTGGGATTGGCGCGGAGGCGGGTGAGCACGCCGTCCCAGGTGGCGTTGCCCACGAGTTGTTTTTCGGAGAAGAGCTTGTTCAAGCGCACGAGTTCCTGGTCCACGATGCGACCGGCGCCGATGTTTTCGTGGCCGACCTCGGAGTTGCCCATCTGGCCGTCGGGCAGACCGACATCGAGGCCGCTGGCGGACACGTAGGAGACGGGCGCGGTGGCCTGGAGTTGGTCGTCGGTGGGCGTGTTGGCCAGGGCGACGGCGTTGTATGCGGTGAGGGCGGGGTCGGTGTTGCGGCCCCAGCCGTCGCGGATGATGAGAAGAACAGGTTTGTGCGCGGTGCTCATGTGGTGTGAAAAAGAGTCGTGCAGCCGAACGGTAAAAACGGACGCCGCCAACCCCCGAGTTTCGCGGCGAGTCGCGCGCGGAGCTGGCAAGGCAATTGCTAGGGAGGGATTCCCAAATGACGCTGATAATCCGCGATCAATTGGTTAACCCGCCGACGTGGTTCGCGTCGTTCCGGGATCTCACGCTCTACTGCAATATTTTCCTGCACCAGGACATCGTGATCGAGAGCGACGACCCCGATCCGTATGTGCGTTTCATGCGCCCGCGCGGCGGCATGGACTTCGTGGCGGATTTCGTGCGCCCGGGGGCGGAGGACGGTATCCACGTGGACGTGGAGCACAACTACCCGCGCTCGGTCATCACCGACCGCATCGCGCCGGAAAACGTGCACCGCCTCATCGCGGGCATCCAGGCGCTGCGCGGCGGCTGTGCGTGAGAGCCCCGAGGAGCGGCGACACTCTTGTCGCCGTGGTTCGGCCTGTTCCCGTCATGCGGAGACGGCACCGCGTCGGCGACAAGAGTGTCGCCGCTCCTTGGCATGCTTGACCCTTCGGACACCTGGCCAAAACGTCACCGCCGATGAAGAAACCGACTCCGCTGCACGAACTCGGTCCCCTGCAGCTCGTCATCCTGGTGTTGTCGCTGTTCGTGCTCAGCCTGCTCGCAGCGGAGCAGCATCCCGAATCCCGCATCCAGACCGCCGAGGACGCGATTGGGTGGGGCTTCACGACCATCACGACGGTGGGCTACGGAGATCTGTATCCGGTGACGACGGTGGGCCGCATCATCGCGGTGAGCCTGATGCTCACAGGCGTGAGCCTCTTCGGCAATATGAGCGGCGTGATCGCGAGTTTTTTCCTGGGCGACCGCAAAGTCGCCGTCCCGGCGGAGGACGCCTCGAGCGACGACTTAAAAGCCGAGCTGGAAAAACTCCGCGAAGAAAACCAGCGCCAGCGCGAAGCCCAGAGCCGCGAAGCCAAATCATAAGCCCAGCGGGACATTAGCGCCTGCATCTCGGTTCGTCCGAGTGCTCAAGCCGCCGATTGCTACGTCCACTGAAAACAGCGAGGAGCCGAAATTATTAACCGATGGGCCCACTAATCCGATTTTCACCGCTTTCCGATCGAGGGTTTTGCTTTTCAGACGCGCCGGAAATTCGTGCCCCTTGGCTTCCCCCGACGGATCCAAGGGTAGCCTCGGAATAGGCGAGCGGTGGCACTTTCGTGCTTCTTGGCGTGAAGACGCAATCTGTCCGATCAGCTGGAATTTTGGTGACTCCCATTCCATCTGCATACGGACAAGGATATCCATTCTCCTGCCCGAAAACGGCAGCGGCGGCGCTCTCCGCGAAACCGCGTTGGCGGCGGCCCCGAATGCGGTTAGTGTGCGCCCTTCCATGACCGAGCCTGAAGCATCCGCCGCGTTGGCGAGCGACGCCTTTCCCAAGGGTAGCGTAGGCGCGGGCGTTTACCCGACCCACGCGGAGGCTTTTGCCCACGGCTTGGTCGTGCTGGCGATGGGCGAGGCGTGCTGGGTCGTCCCCGCCGAGGATGGACATCACCTGCGCGTCGAGCCCGCCGCCCTCGACGCGGTGCTCGAACAGCTCGCGCACTACGACCGCGAGAGCGTCGGCTGGCCACCCCGCCCGGCGGTGCATCGCGCGACGACGCGCAAACACTCGCCGCTGTCGCCACTCCTCTGGGTGCTGGGCGTGTTCGCGATGTTTTGGGCGCAAGGCCGGTGGCCGGGCCTCACCGATGCCACGCTGCTCGACGCGAGCCGGGTCTTCGGCCACGGCGAATGGTGGCGCACGGCGACCGCCCTGTGGCTGCACGCGGATCTCGGGCACCTGGTCTCAAATTCGGTCGGAGGCCTGCTGGTTTTTTCCGCCGTGGTCGCGACCTTCGGCCTGCGCGCGGGCTGGCTCTTGCTGGCCGCCGCCTCGGTGGCAGGCAATGTGACGGCGGTGATGCTTCACCACGGCGAGCCCTACCGCTCGCTCGGCGCATCCACCGCGGTTTTTGCCGGACTCGGTTTGCTGACCGGACGGGCCGTGCGCGTAATGAGCATATCCGGCCATCCGCATCGCTGGCGCACCATTCTCGTGCCGCTGGCCGCCGGCTTCGCCGTGCTGGGCCTCCTTGGCGCGGGCGGCGTGAACATCGACGTGCTCGCTCACGCCACCGGCTTCTCATCGGGCCTGATTCTCGGTTTCGCCGCCGGAGGGGCCGGTCCGACACCGGCAGAGCCCGAGCGAAAAACGTGAAAAAGCGCTAGCGAATTTAAATAGAATTTTAGCCGATTATGGGTGTTTTTTTCCAGAGACGGACCACCGATCCGTCCACCTTGCCGCTCTGCAATTTGCCTCTCCGACGCGGCGCGTCCGACCTTCATACCCTATCTATTATTCGTCGCGAAAGTTTTGGCATGTAGCCCGCTTCGTGAGAAGCGGGATTCTTGCAA
>CAZOGV010000128.1:0-8376 GCA_964579225.1 uncultured Akkermansia sp.
CGCGTGATGGACCACATGGAGCGCGGCACGATCAAGCTCGACCACCTCAAGATCGTGATCCTCGACGAGTGCGACCGCATGCTCGACATGGGCTTCCGCGACGACATCGAGCACATCCTCGCGGCGACGCCGGCCGAGGGCCGCCAGTCGCTGTTTTTCTCGGCCACCATGCCGCCCCCGATCAAGCAGTTGATCCAGCGCTACACCAAGGATCCCGCCTGGGTGAAGATCGAGGCGCTGCTGCAAAACGCGCCGAAGGTGGACCAGGTTTACTTCGAGGTGGATCGTCGCTCGAAGGTCGAGGCGCTTACTCGCCTGATCGATCTTCACGATTTCCGCTACGGCATCATTTTCTGCGCGACCAAGAACATGGTCGATGAGCTAGCCGAGATCCTCGGTTCGCGCGGCTACGCGGTGGATCGTCTGCATGGCGACATCACGCAGGCGACGCGCACGCGGGTGATGGATAAGTTCCGCCGTCGCGGCTTCGAGTTCCTCGTGGCGACCGACGTCGCGGCGCGCGGTCTCGACGTCGATGACCTTGAGGTCGTGTTCAACTATGACCTGCCGAACGACGCCGAGGATTACACGCATCGCGTGGGTCGCACCGGTCGCGCCGGGCGCACGGGCAAGGCCTTCACCTTCGTCTGCGGTCGTGAGGTCTATGGCATTCAAAACATGATCCGCTACGCGCGCCTGCCGCTGCGTCGCGAGCGCGTGCCGTCCCTCGACCAGGTCGAGGAGGCGCGCGAAAACGTGTTCTTCGAAAAACTGAAGGCGACGCTCGAGGCGAAGCAGTTTCGTGCGCAGGACCGCATGATCGACCGCCTGCTGGAGCAGGGTCACGGCAGCGCCGACATCGCCTCCGCGCTTATTCATCTGCTGACCGGCGGCCAGCCCGGTGCGCCCGAGGGCGCGGACGCCGCGCCCGCGCCGAAGATCTCTCGTCCCTACGACGACGAGATTCCGCCGCCTCGCGCCGTGCCGGCTGCGTTCGCCGCCGTGGCGAAGCCTGCGATCGCAAAGCCCGCCGCGCACAAGCCGGCCGCAAAGTTCGCCGCGCCGGCTCCCGCTCCGGCATCGCGGGAGCAGTATCCGCCGCGCGACACGGATGATCGCGCAGAGCGTCCTAGTAAGCAGAAGTATGATCGCTCACCGCGCACCGGCCGCGAGCCGGGTTACACGACGGTTTATCTGAACGTGGGCCGCAAGAACCTCGTGACCCCGGCCGATGTGGTCGGGAAGATCGCGGGTGTGACTCGTTTGCCGGCGGCGGTGGTGGGCGCGATGGATATTCATCAGCGTCACACGCTGGTGGATGTTTCGAGCGAGCACGCCGAAGTGATCGTGCAAAAGATGGCGGGCATTCGCGTGAAAAACGTCTCGCTCGAACCGGCGCTGGCGACCGACGCGCATCGCGCCGAGACGAAGGACTGAACTCGGGCTGAACGCTGAATCCGTTTAGGGCTCCGCCGCATGAACCGCACCGACCGGCTCATGGCCATCGTGCTGCACCTGCAAGGGCGGCGCGTGGTGCGCGCGGAGGAGTTGGCGGAGCGCTTCGCCGTCAGCGTGCGCACGATCTACCGCGACGTGGCGGCGCTGGGCGAGGCGGGCGTGCCCATCGCGGGCGAGGCCGGCGTGGGCTACTCGATGGTGCGCGGGTATCATTTGCCGCCGGTGATGTTGGCGGCGGACGAGGCGGCGGCGCTTTTTCTGGGCGGGCAACTGGTGCGCGAGTTGACCGACGCCTCGCTGCGCGCGCCGTCGGAGTCGGCCTTGGACAAGTTGCGCGCGGTGTTGCCGCAGGAGCAGCGCGATCATGTGGAGCGGGTGGGGCGGGCGACGTGGGTGGCGAGGTGGGCGACGCCGGAGAACGAGGGCCGGGCGGGGGGCGGCGCGGAGGCGGGGGTGCTGCGCGCTTTGCAGGACGCGGTGGCGCGGCGGCGGGTGGTGCGGATGGATTATCGAGGGCGCGAGAAGGCCGAGACGGCGGGGCGCGAGGTGGAGCCGCTGGGGCTCGTGTTTTACGGGGCTTATTGGTATCTGGTGGCGTGGTGCCGACTGAGGGGGGATCTGCGGCATTTCCGGTTGGATCGTATCCAGAAAATGGAGACGACGGGGCTTCGTTGCGAGGCGCGGCCGGGTTTTGATCTTGCGGCGCATTTGAGCGACTACGCGCGGGCGGGGCAGGCTTATCCGGCGCGGCTGTGGCTGGCCGACGCGGTGCAGGCGCGGGCGCGGACGGAGAGTTACGCGACCTTGATCGAGGTGGAGGGTTCGCGGCGCGAGGGCGGGGCGGAGTTTACCATGTTGACGTGGTCTTACGAGTGGCTGGCGGGGTGGATTTTTTCGTTTGGCGGCGGGGCGGAAGCGATTTCACCGCCGGAGCTGCGCGAGCGGGTGGTGCGGCTGGCGGGCGAGGTGTTGGCGCGGCATGGCGCGGGGGCGCCGGGGGGCGGCGAACGAGAAAAATCGCGGCGCGCGAAACGCTCCTGACACGGGGCTGTCAGCAGGCGGGCTTAGGATGTCGGCGATGAAATCCGATACCGAACCCGCGAGCGCTTCGCTTGGCGCTGTTGAAGCCGCCACGCCTAACACGGAATCGAATACGAAATCGAAAGCAGGCGTGGATGTCGCTGCGGACGCGGGCGCGTTTGGCCGATGGGCGTTGTTGCTGGCGGGCGCGCGGAGAAACACGCGGGCGGGGCGGGAGCGGGATGAAGTGATGGACGCGGGCGAGGGTGGGAGAGGCGGCGATACGCTTGTCGCCGGGCGGGAGGTTTGAACGGCGACAGGAGTGTCGCCGGTCCCTGAAGTTTGGCCCCGACTAGTTTTGCTGAACGGCGACAGGAGTGTCGCCGGTCCTTGCGACGGAATGCAGAGAGGCGCCGTAGCGGGCCCGGCGGTCCCGCCCTACCACGATCCCTTACTCCGAGCCGCCGTGGCGGAGGGCTTGGAGGACGTTGAGGGAGTGGTTGCCGATGCTCTCCATGTTGTTGAGCACGTCGATGTAGAGCATCTCGGATTTGATGGCGTCGGCGCTGAGGCGCATGCGCTGCATGGATTCCTTGCGCAGGTTTTTGCGGAAGGAGTCGATGAGGTTTTCCAGTTGGAAGGCGGTCTCCATGTCGGAGAGCGGCACGCCGGTGGCGAGGCGGCTGGAGTAGAAGTCCATGAACTGGAGCACGAGCTGGGAGAACTCGCGCACTTGCTTGAGGGTGGCGGGCGAGAGTTCGCGGCGCTTGCGGTGGCGGCGTTCGGCGAGGACGACGAGGCGGTAGCCGCAATCGCAGATGTCCTCGAGCTCGGCGACGACGCGGAGCATGGCGGTGACGCGGGTGCGGGTGGCGTCGCTCAGGCCGCCGGCGGCGCAGGCGAGCAGATATTGGGTGGTGTCGAGGGCGCGGCGGTCGCTCTCTTTTTCGAGGGTCTTGGCCTGTTTGACGCGGGCCTCGAGTTCCTCGGGCGTGGCGGGGGCGTTTTCGAAGAGATCGGCGAAGTCGGTTAGGAGTTCGCGGGTGATCTGGCCCATGCGTTGCACGTCGCGCTCGGCCTCAGCGAAGTTGAGCTCGCCGGTCTGCGGGACGAGCGGGGATTCGTAGCCGACGTGGTCGCGTGAGGTTTCGGGGGCACCGACGCGGTCTTTGACGAGGCGTTCGGAGAGGCGCGCGAGTTGGGGCACGAAGCCGATGAGCAGAAGGGTGTTGGTGACGTTGAAGATGGTGTGGAAGGCCGCCATGTGGATGGGCATGTGCAGCGGGTTGTTGGCGTCGGTCGGCATCAGGTTTTGGATGAAGGCGACGAACGGGGTGAAGACGGCGACGGCCCAGGTGACGCCGATGAGATTGAAGACGAGATGCACGCGGGCGGCGCGTTTGGCCTGCACGTTGCCGCCGAGTGCGGCGAGGTTGGCGGTGATGGTGGTGCCGATGTTTTCGCCGAGGGTGATGGCGCAGGCGGTGGGGAAATCGATCCAGCCCTTGAAGGCCATGGTGAGGGTGATGGCGCCGGCGACGGAGGATGATTGGACGACGACGGTGAGGATGGCGCCGACGCCGATGAACATCAGGGTGGAGAGGACGCCGTGGCCGGTGAGCGAGGTGATGAACTCCAGCACCTCGGGGTTCTCTTTGATGTCGGGCACCGAGTCCTTGAGGAACATGAGGCCGAGGAAGAGGAGGCCGAAGCCCATGAAAAATTCGCCGGTGTCGCGGAGCTTGGCCTTGCGCGCGAAGAGCAGCGGCAGGGCGAGACCCATGACGGGCAGGGCGATGGCGGAGATGCTGAATTTAAAGCCGAAGTAGGAGACTAGCCAGAAGGTCGTGGTGGTGCCGATGTTGGCGCCCATGATCATGCCGATGGATTCGGCGAGGGTGAGCAGGCCGGCGTTGACGAAGCTCACGATCATGACCGTGGACGCGGAGGAGGACTGCACGAAGCAGGTGACGAGGAAGCCGGTGCCGACGCCGGCGAAGCGGTTGCCGGTCATGGTGCGCATGACGCCTCGGAGTTTTTCTCCGGAGAGTTTTTACAGCGCTTCGGACATGATTTTCATGCCGAAGAGGAACATGCCGAGGCTGCCGAGAATGGAGAGGGTGGTGCCGATCATGCGCGAAAGGGGAAAGAGAGGAGCGGCAAGGGCTAGCGGTGGAGGGGTGGCGGCGGCAAGGGCGCAAGTTACGAACAGGTGACGAATAGCTGGTGGCGAGAGGTAAAAAGGGCTTCCCCGGAGGGGGGCTTTACCTCTCTATTTACACGCAAATGGCCCGCGTTTTTGTCACCGGACTTGGATTTATCACCAGCATTGGAAACGACTCCGCGACGGTGGAGACGCATTTGCGCGAACTTCGGCATGGGATGGAGGTTTATGCGCCCTTCGCGGCGGCGAACATTCCGGTAAAAGTGGCCGCGCCGGTGAGAGGGTTCGCCACCGATTCGATCGACCAGGAGGAGTGGACGATGCCGGAGGGTTACGCGTTTCGGCGCGAGGTGCTGCGCAGTCTGAGCCCGCACGCGCTGTATGCGGCGTGCGCATTGCAGCAGGCGATCGCGGACGCGCGGCTGGAGCCGGGCGATGTGTCGAACGACGACACGGGACTGTATGCGGCGTCGGCGGGGTCGCCGCGCATGCTGACCACGCATTTGAATACGCTATACCAGCGCGGGGTGATGCGTTGTCCGCCGCTCGGCATCGTGGCGAGCATCGCGGGCTCAGTGCAGTTCAATCTGGTGGCGCATTGGAAGATCAAGGGTGCATCGACGGGTTTTGCGTCGGCCTGCGCGTCGTCGGCGCATGCGTTGGGTTTTGCCTGCGACGACATCATGCTCGGGCGTCAGAAACGCATGTTCGTGATCGGGGCGGAGGACGGAAATCTGGAGACGATCCTGCCCTTCGCGGGCATGCGGGCGCTGTCGTTGAGCGGCGATCCGGCGACGGCGTCGCGGCCCTTTGACGCGGCGCGCGACGGCTTTGTTGGCACGGGGGGCGGCGTGGTTCTCGTGCTCGAAAGCGAGGACGAGGTGGCGCGGCGCGGGGTGACGCCTTACTGTGAAGTGCTTGGCTGGGGGCAGGCGTCGGACGGCCACAATGTCGCGATGTCGCATCCCGAGGGGCTGGGCTTGGCGAACGCGATGCGGCGCTGCCTGGCGGCGTCGGGGCTGAGGCCGGAGGGCGTTGACCATGTGAACGCGCACGCGACCTCGACGCCGATCGGCGACGTGTCGGAGTGCAAGGCCTTGAAGGCGGTGCTCGGCGCGGAGGCGGCGCGCGTGGCGGTGAGCAGCACGAAGGCGTTGACGGGGCACGGGCTTTCGTTGGCGGGCGCGATGGAGGCGGCTTTTTGCGCGCTGGCGATACGGCGCGGCTTCGTGCCGGGCTCGGCGCACATCACAAAACTCGATGCGGAGGCGGAGGGATTGAACATTCCGCGCGAGACCTTGGCGACGGCGCCGCGCGCGGTGTTGAACAACAGCAGCGGATTCGGCGGAGCGAACGTGAGCGTGGCGTTTGGCCGCGCGGGTTGAGCCCATGGAGACGCGAACAAGTGATCTGGGCGCGCGTTATCCGCGGGCGTTTGTGACCGGCGCGAGCAGCGGGCTGGGCGCGGCGTTTACGGAGCGTTTGCTGGCGGAGGGCGTGGAGGTTTGGGGCACGGCGCGCGACGCGGCGCGGCTGGGCGCGTTGGTCGGGGCGGGTGAGCGGGCGGGGCGGGGAGGATTTCATGCGGTGGCGTTGGATCTGGCGGATGGGGAGGCGGCGGAGCGGGCATTTCTCGCGGCGCAGGCGGAGGCGGGGGGCGGGTTTGAGTTGTTGGTGAACAATGCGGGCTACGGCGTGTTCGCGCCGGTGGAGGAGCAGACCTTCGCGGTGTGGGCGGCGCAGTTGGACGGCATGCTGACGCAGACGATGCGGCTGGCTTTGCTGGCCTTGCCGGCGATGCGGGAGCGGGGGCTCGGGGCGATCGTGAACGTGAGTTCGCTGGCGGTGGAGTTTCCGATCCCGGGCATGAGCGGCTACAACGCGGCGAAGGCGGGGCTGTCGGCGTGGAGCGCGAGCCTGGCTTACGAGTTGGAGGGCTCGGGTGTGGCGGTGATCGATTTTCGGCCGGGGGATTTTCGCACGCCCTTCAACACGGCGGTGGTGCAGGCTCCGGGCGCGAGCGTGCCGAGGCAGGCACGTTGGGTGCGGGTGTGGGAGCGTTTTGAGCAGATGCATGCGGTCGCGCCGACGGTGGATGTGGCGGCGGCGGATTTGGCGAAGGCGTTGCGGCGGGGGCGTTCGGGTGTGGTGCGCACGGGGTCGTTTTTTCAGGCGCGGCTGGCGCCGTTGTTGGCGCGGCTGGGTGCGGAGCGGGTGCGGCGCGCGGTGCAGGCGCGGTATTTCGATCTACGATGAGCGCGTCGGAGCCGGAATCGAAGACGCGGCGGGCGCGGGAGGCGGGTAGTGGACGGCCGGTCATCGCGTATATTTTCACGACGTTTCCGAAGAGCACGGAGACGTTTATTCAGCGCGAGGTGAGTGGGTTGTTGGCGCGCGGGCTGGAGCTGCGCTTGTATTCGATCTGGGGAGGCGGGGCGGAGTTCGAGGGGCGGCCGGTGGAGCGGTTCGCGAAGTGGAAACTGATCACGTTGCTGTGGTGGTTGCCGTGGCTGGTGTTGTGCCGGCCGGGGGCGGCGTGGGCGTTGTTGAGCGGGGCGATGCGGAGGCCGCCGTCGTTGCTCAATCTGGGCGAGAACTTGATCAGCCTCGGGTTCGCGTTGGTGTATGCGGCGCATTTTCGGCGATTGCGGCCGGCGCACGTGCATGCGGTGTGGGGGGGCGGGCCCTCGGCGGCGGCGTGGTTGTTGTGGCGGCTGGACGGACATGAGTTCAGCGGGGCGGGGCACGCGTATGATTTGTATCAGGATGGTGGAGACGGCTGGTTGCGCGAGAAGCTGGAGCCGGCGTTGTTCGTGCACACCTCCACGGAGATGGGCGCGCGCACGCTGCGCGAAAAAGGCGTGGCGGTGGACAAGATCCATGTGATCCGGCGCGGGCTCACGGAGTTGCCGGTGTTGAAGCCGTTGAGGGCGGGGCGTGAAAAATTGCGTCTGCTTTGTGTGGCGCGGTTGGTGCCGAAGAAAGGGTTCGATCATCAGGTGCGCATCTATGCGGCGCTACGCGAGGCAGGGGTGGATTTCGAGGCGCGTATAGCTGGCGAGGGACCGTTGCGCGGCGAGATCGAGGAGGCGTTGCGCGCGGCGGGCTTGACGGAGCGGGTGGCCTTGCTCGGGCATCTATCGCAGGGGGAGGTGGAGGGCTTGCGCGAGTGGGCGGATGTGCTGTTGCACACGGGAGTGGTGGCGGCGGACGGAGATCGTGACGGGTTGCCCAACGTCATTCCCGAGGCGATGGCGGCGGGCGTTGTGGTGGTGACCTCGCCGGCGGCGGCAACCACGGAAGCGATTCAGGAGGGTGTGACCGGGCGAGTGGCCGAGCCGAATAACGTGGATGCATGGGTGGCCATCTTGCGCGAGTTGCAAGGGGATGACGCGCAAGCGGAGCGTTTGCGCAGAGAGGCGCGCGGGTGGGTGGAGTGCGAGTTCGACGCGCACAAGAACGCAGGACGCCTGGCGGCGCTCTATGCGCGGTGCGTGGAATAGATGATTGAAGACGGTGCCGATAGCCTTGTGTTGTTTGCATAATAAATAAGGGACGGGTTAAAAAAAGATTGCGTGCGGAGGATGGTTTGTTTGTGGTGGTGGGAATGCGAACGGCTCGGATCAAGGTTTCTTCCGCCCTGGGCGAATCGATCTATCATTGCATGACGCGCACCGTTAACGGCGAACGGCTCTTCGACGACACCGCCAAAGAAGTCCTGCGCAAACAGCTCT
>CAZOGV010000129.1:0-8358 GCA_964579225.1 uncultured Akkermansia sp.
GACACCTGCGCGCCGCCGAAAGAACGGTTGGCCAGCAGGCCGCCGTATTCGCGGGCGAAGGGCACGCCCTGGGCGACGCACTGGTCGATGATGTTGACCGACACCTCGGCGAGGCGGTGGACGTTGCCTTCGCGGGCGCGGTAGTCGCCGCCTTTGAGGGTGTCGTAGAAAAGGCGGTGAACGCTGTCGCCGTCGTTTTGGTAATTTTTGGCGGCATTCACGCCGCCCTGGGCGGCGATGGAGTGGGCGCGGCGGGGCGAATCGTGAAATACGATGCACTTCACCTTGTAGCCGAGCTCGGAGAGCGTGGCGGCGGCGGATGCGCCGGCGAGGCCTGCACCGACGATGACGACCTCGTATTTACGCTTGTTGGCGGGGTTCACCAACTTGAGGTTGGCTTTGTAATTGCGCCATTTGTCGGACAGCGGGCCGGGAGGGACGTTGGAATTGAGAGTGGCCATGACGGGTAAAGTGCGAGGGTTAGCGGGAAGCGAGGAACTGGGCGGCGTAGGTGCCCTCGGCGGGTTTAGCGATGCCGGCGAAAATCGCGCCGGGGATGGCGAGGTTGCCCAAGAAGTAGGCGAGGGCTAGGAGGCCCACCACCTTGCGCAGGCAGCAGGCCCAGGTGCCGTTGCGCCAGCCGATGGTCTGGAAGAGAGACTCGACGCCGTGCCAGAGGTGAACGGCGAGCAGGCCGGTCGCTAGGATGTAGAAGCCGACGACGAGGGGGCTGCTGAAGCCGATGAAGATCATCGAATACACGTCTTGCACCACGGTGCCAGCCTTGGCCAGGGGGATGCCGAACTCACTCACGTCTTGGCTGAGCACGACCTCGGTGAGGTTGCCCTTGTAGTAATCGGAACCGGCGAGACCGACGGTGAAGTGCAGGATGTGGTAAACGATGAAGGCGAAAACCACGAGGCCGGTGAGGCGCATGGTGCGCGAGGCGACGGTGGCTTCGAGCCACTTGTGGACACCGTATTTATTGGGGCCGCGGGCGGACTTGCTTTCGAGGGTCAGCGCGATGGCGGCCCAGACGTGGACCACGAGAGCGGCGAGCAGAACGAGGCGAACGAGCCAGAGGGCCGGGCCGAGGCTTTGCAGAAAGTGAGCGTAACCGTTGATCTGATCGGGATGGCCGAAGACCTGGAAGTTACCGAGCAAGTGCCCGAAGGCGAAGCCGGTGAGGACAAGGCCGGAGACGGCCATCAGGAATTTTCGTCCGATGGAGGAGCTGAACAAGTTGGCAAGGAGGCTCATCGCGTAGGGGGCTAGAAGTGGTGTCGTAAAACGGCAAAGGACGCGTGGAAACGCGTGGTCATGCGAGTAATAACAAGCAGGTTTTCTTATTGTAAAGGCCGCCGGAGGCGCCCGCCAAATGAGGAGAACGCATATTAGACCGCCTATGCAGGGCACAAGGCGGGCAAATGACCGGCGCATCGCGCGGCCTAGGCCAAAAAACAACTAGCTGAACGTGGCATGGGCGTCCCGCCCATGAGTCCAAACCCATGGGCGGGACGCCCATGCCACTCCAAAGTAATGACCGCTCTGCTCAAATCGCCTCAGCGGGCGAGCGGCTTAAGCAGCGCGAACTTGCCGCTGCTAGCGGGCGCGATGAGACGCTTGCGGAAGGCGGCCACGCGGGTGCCGTCGCCAAGAACGGCCGCGATGGCGGCTTCCAAGCCGGCCGGCGCGACCTCGTCGGCGACGTATTCGAAATTCCACCGCGACTCGCCCGACTGCGACAGGCAGTAGTGCCAACATTTAAAATCCGCCGGGATGGCCACATCGATCTCGGTGGGCGAGACGATGGAGCCGTCGGCGCGGAAATACAGGCCACCCTCGCGACCAAGCACGCGGTAGCCGGTGGGCAAACGACGCACCACGTCGCCGGTGTGGTAGCGCAGCAAGGGCATGGCCTCGCGGTCGCGCGTGGTGACGTGCAGCTGAAACACATCGTCGAGCCCGCGGTAGGGCACGAGTTCCACGAAAGCGTTTCCGTCGATGGCCTGCGAATCGTCCTTGAACGCCTCGCCGATGAAAATGTAGCCCGCCTCGGTGGAGCCGTAGAGATCGACCTGAGGCGCGGGGAAAGCCTCCGCGATACGGCGCGAGTGAACGAGGCTGGCCTTGCCGTAGGTGAGGATGACCGCGCGTATCGACGGAACGGATACATTGCGCCGAAGCGCGGCGCGCGCGAGCAGCGACAGGTAGATGGGCTCGCCTTCGAGCACCTCGGGCTGCACGGCCTGGAGTTCGGTGACGATGCGATCCCACTCCGTCTCGGGAAACACGAAGGGATCGCTGGTGAGGTTAAGATAAACCGTGCCCTCGAAGTAGCGATGCGGGAAGGGATGGTCCTCGTAGGGGCAGAGGTTCGAAGAGCAGCCGACCGGTGCGAGGATGCACTTGCGGTGCGAGCGGTCCGCGTAGGGAGCGAGCAGCGGGTGCGCGCGGTAGGCGCGAGCGAGTTGGGCATTCCACCAACCGTCTTCCATGATGACGGTCATCGGCCCCTGCGTGGTGCCGGAGGTGGATTCGTATTCGTAGCGTTTTTCGTCGAGGCCTTTTTGGATGACGCGGTAATCCTCGAAGAACGCCTCGTGGCCGTGGGTCACGATGTCTTTTTTCGAGAGAGCGGGAATCTCCTGGTAACAGGCCCAGTGCAAAGGATCGGGATGCAGCGGGAAACGTTTCCCATAGAGCGGACTGCGTTCGTAAATGCGGCGAATCTCCTGCTCGAGCGGAGCGGGCAGGCGCGACGGAGCCTCGCTGGTGAGCAAGTTGGGAGAGTTGGCAAAGGCAGGCGCGATCACGAAGAGGCTAGAGCAAAGGAGCGATACGGCGGGAGTCAAACGGCGCGGGCGCGCCAGATCGGTTCGAAAAACAGCAGCGCGTCGAGCACCAGGCTATGCGTGATGCCACCGGCACGGGCGCGCTCGTAAACATCGGAGACTGGCACGGCGGCGACCTCGATCTCCTCGTCGGGATCCCACGCGGGCGGCGCGACGAGACGGCAGTTCTCCACCAACACGAGGTGGCAGCGGTTGCGCATGAAGGCCGGGTTTGGATGCACGCTGGCGAGCAGGCGGGCGTTTTCGCCGACATAGCCCGTCTCTTCCAATAGTTCGCGCGTGCCGGCGACGACGGGATCCTCGCCTGCTTCGATCACGCCGCCGGGAATTTCCCACGAGAACGCATCGATGCCGTAGCGAAACTGGTTAACGAGCACGAGGCGATCGTCGGTGGTGTGCGCGAGCACGTTCACCCAGTCGGGAGCGTCCACGATCACGAAGTCGCGCCGGGTGCCGCGCTTCGGGTGATGAAACGGCACGGACTGCACATCGAGGATGCGGGTGTGCGCGAGCAGGCGGGGCTCGCCGCGTTCCCAGCGCGCGGGCGTGGCGGATTCGGAACCTTGGGTGGTGGCCATAAAAAAACCTCCCGCAGTAAAGCGGGAGGTCAAAGAGGAAAACCGGCGCGAACCGGAAACCGACCAAAGGAGGCGGATTATTTCTTGGGCAACTTGAGCTTTTGGCCGATGTTGAGGCGGTTCCAATTCACGCCGGGGTTGACGGCTTGGAGATCCGCCCAAGTGACGCCGTTGGCTGCGGTGATCTTCATGCCGGTATCGCCGCTCTTGACGATATATTCGCCGGGGCCGGCAACTACGGGACCGGTGGAGGCGGTGGTGCCAGTGGGGCCGCCGGGGCGGGAGCCGGTGCGGGTCGCGGCCTCTTGGAGCTTGGCGATCTCGCTGTTTGTCTTGCTCAGCTCATTGGCGACCAAGTTGAAATTTTCCTGAGTGGAGGAGCGCAGACCAGTGAAGTTGCGCAGGGCGGAGTCCGCATTGGCCGTGGCGGTGGCGAGGGCGGACTCGAGCGCTTCGATGCGGGCGGCCTGACCGGAGACCGCTGTCTCGCTAGCCCCAAGAGCCCGCTCGGCGGCTCCTTTGGCCCTGGAGGCGTTAGCGAGGGCAATACCTCCGAGTAATAGGCCGACTATGCCGGCGATAAGGCCCGCGATGGGCAGGTAGCTAGGAGAGGGTTCGCGCGAGATCGTGTCCATTTTGGAAAATTACAGGTTAAGTTCTTAGGGCATCGCGCGGGCGATTCAAGCCGAGACTGGACGACTTACCACGAATATGAATGAGAAGTGACGACCGCGGCAGAATTATACACCTCTGAAAAACACACGTGATGGTCGGGGCGATAGGATTCGAACCTACGACCTCCTGGTCCCAAACCAGGCGCTCTACCAGGCTAAGCTACGCCCCGAATATCACGTGAGGATGCGCAGCGAGGCGGGCCTCGCCGGCCGAGTCAATGCTTCCCACTCACATAATGCACGAATTCCGGACAAAACGAAACCCGCCGTTTGGGGCATCGGCGGGCTCGTCGGGTGCCTCCCAGAACCAATAGGGAGAAAGGGATGATGGGGAAATTCACTTGGTGGCGGCGGGGAAACTCACGGCTTCGTCTCCGGTCACCGGCGTCTCAACTGCTGCGGCGGCGGCAGGCGTGGCGGCGACAGGGAGGCGGTCGACCAAGCGCGAGGCGCGTTGAGCCCAGAGCTCGGAGGTATCGACGCTGATCGCCAGCGAGAACCAGCGGGAAGCCTCCTCGGTGCGACCCGCCTCGTTGGCGATGACTCCGAGGTGGTAAGCGGCCTCGGCACGCAGCGGGGCAGCGAAGGTCGTGTCGTTAGCCAATCCTTCGAGCACGGTGCCGGCTGCGGCATCCTTGGCTTGAAGCAGAGAAACCGCCTGACCCATGCGGGCGCGTGCACCGATGGGATCATTCTTCAGGAGAGGAGCAGCCGTCGCGTAGGACTCGGCGGCGGCGGCATAATCACCGCTCTTGTAGGCATCGTCGGCGATGCGCGTCCAAGCCAGACCGGCCAAGGCGGCCGAAGGATGCGCGATGGCGAAAGAGCGAAGCGCGCCGATGTCGTCTCCCGCTTCGGCATAGGCCGCGCGAGTGGCGTTTTCGCGATGCGTGGCATACACACTGAAGAGCGACTTGGCCGCGAAGAAGATCACGACGATCACCAAGGCGGTGATCACTGTGTTTCCGTGGCGCTCCCAAAAAATCCGAACGCGGTCCTCGAACGAAGGAGCCAGATAGTTCTCATCGACGACGATCAAATTGCGGTCGTCGCCGGAGACGGGAGAGGGAGTCTGTTGCGGGAGAGGAGCCATGCCTTGGAAGAATCGGGATGTTTAGAAAAACACCCCCGGCGGCCCCAGTAAAGCAGCGATTTATTTTAAATTATAACGATACCAGTCAGTTACTTATGTAAAATCAATCAAACACGACCGTGCGCTTGCCGTAAACGAGCACCCGATTCTCCAAATGCACCCGCACCGCCTGTGCCAAAACGAGGCGTTCCAGGTCCCGGCCCATGCGGATGAGATCAGCCACGTCGTGCCGGTGCGTCACCCGCGCCACATCTTGTTGAATGATCGGGCCATCGTCCAAAACCGCCGTGGCGTAATGGGCGGTCGCCCCGATCAATTTCACCCCTCGCTCATAGGCCTGATGGTAAGGTTTGCCACCGGCGAAGGCGGGAAGGAACGAGTGGTGAATGTTGATCACCGCCGCCGGGCTGGCGTCCAAGAAATCAGCCGACAAGACCTGCATGTAGCGGGCCATCACGACCAGATCGACCCGGAGTTCGCGCAGCAGGGCGAGTTGACGCGCCTCGGCCGCAGCCTTGGTCGCGGCGCTCACCGGAATGTGATGGTAGGGCAACCCATAGCCGCGCGCCGCGTCGGCGAGATCGGGGTGGTTGGAAATCACCGCCACGAAGTCGGCCGCGAAGTCGCCGGTCTTCCAGCGCAGAATCAGATCGTGAAAGCAGTGGTCGAACTTCGAGACGAAGATCGCGACGCGCGGCCGGATGGCGCGGTTCGCGACGCGCGTGTGCATGCCGAGCGAGCGACCAAACTCCTCGAAGGCCCGCGCCGACTCGGCCGCGTTGGCGACGTCGGCGGGAATCCATTCCACGCGCTGGAAAAAAACGTTCGCCTCCATGTCGCGGTGCTGATCGGCGTGGAGAATGTTGCCCCCGCGCTCGAAAATCCAACCCGCCACGCGCGCAACCAGACCGGGCTGGTCGGGACCGTGAAGCAGGGCGGCGAGCGAAGGCGTGTCGGACATGGCGAGAGGTTCGGTAGGTGCGGAGACGAAGGAGTCGGTGCAGGTGCGAGGGTTGATTGATTTTACGCACGCCGCGCCCGACGTCCGGCGCAAGCTTCTTGTCGCTTCCGGCGCGGCACGGGCATCTTGCCCGTGGGCTCGTGGGCGAGTCCCGCGAAGCGGAACTCGACTCCGAATCATGGGCGGGACGCCCATGCCACTCCTTACAGCGGCGCCAAGTCCGGACGCTTGGGCTCGCGCCCTTGCGACGACGAAGTGCCGCGCAAGCCCTGCCAAATCCACGGCAACAGGTGCCGGCGCGTCCAACGCACCTCGGCGGCCCACCACTGAAGTCGTGTTTGCGCGAACGGAGCCGGAAATGGCGCGCTCCAACTCGCGTCGCAACCCGGAAGCCCGAGGGCGTGGGCAAGCGCGGCGGCGATGCGCGCGTGTCCGGCCGAGTTGGCGTGGATGCGGTCCTCGCTCCAAAGGCGTGGATCGGTGGCCACGGAGTGCGCCGCGAAATCCACGAGGATGGCGCCGGTGGCGCGCGAACTTTCGGCGAGCGCGCGATTGAGCGCTGCGATGCGCGGCGCGATCAGGCGCGCGAGCGGCATCAGCGGCGTGAGGTCCGGCAGGGTAAAACTGAGGACGGTTGCGCCACCCTCGACCAGGGCGCGCTGCATGCGGCCGATGTCGGCACCCACGCGGGCGGCGTCGAAACGCGGGGCGGTGACGTCGTTGGTGCCGCAAAACACGGTCGCCAGGTCCGGCCGCATCGCGAGCGCGGCGGCGAGTTGGCGCTCGCGCACTTGGGCGGTGGTGAGGCCGCGCACGGCGAGGTTGGCGTAGAGCAGTCCCCCTCCCTGCGCCGCGTCGATGCGTGCGGCCAGGCGCGAGGACCAGCCGCGATAGCCGCCGACCTCATCGGGATCGTCGATGCCCTCGGTCGAACTGTCGCCAAGCGCGACGTAGCGCGTGAATCGGGCGGGATGCGGTGATGAGTCGGTTGACATGGTCCGAGTCTCGTTTCTCACGAAACGAGCTACGTGTCCAAGTCGGCTTCTCACGAAACAAGCCACTCGCCCCCCGTGGCCCGGTTCGTGAGAACCGGGATGGTTGGCGGTCAACCAAACGCGAGTCAGAGTCAGCCGACGACGGTGACGTTGCCCTTGTAGCCTTGGATGGGCTTCACGCCTACCTTTTCAGATTGAAGGGCCTTGATGCCCTGGAGCGCGGCGCGGGCGCCGGTAAGGGTGGTCATGATGCACACGCTGTGGGCGTAGGCTGCGGCGCGAATCTTGTTTTCATCCTGACGCGGAATCTGGCCGGCGGGCGTGTTGATGATGAGCTGGATCTGGCCGTTCTTGATCATGTCGATCGTGTTGGGACGGCCTTCGTCGATCTTGGCGATGTGATTTACCGGAACGGCGTTATCGGTGAGCACCTTCACGGTGCCGCCGGTCGAGTAGATGTTGAAGCCGAGCGCGACGAGCTGGCGGGCGATGTCCACCACGCGGGGCTTGTCGGAATCTTTGACCGAGAGGAACACGTTGCCGGAGGTGGGCAAGCCGGGTTTGGCGGCGGCCTGAGCCTTGGCGAAGGCGACGCCGAGGTCGGCGTCGATGCCCATGACCTCGCCGGTGGAGCGCATCTCGGGCGAGAGCACGATGGTGGCGCCGGGGAAGCGGGCGAAGGGGAACACGGCCTCCTTCACGCACCAGTGCTTCGGGGTCTGCTCCTGGGTGAAGCCGAGGTCGGCGAGCTTGCTGCCGGTCATCACGCGGGCGGCGAGTTTGGCGAGAGGAGCGCCGATGGCCTTGGCCACGAAGGGCACGGTGCGGGAGGCGCGGGGGTTGACCTCGAGGACGTAGAGTTGGCCGTCCTTGATGGCGTATTGCACGTTCATCAGGCCGACGACCTTGAGGGCCTTGGCGAGGTCGTGGGTGGCGCGGCGAACCTCGTCGAGCATGGGCTTACCGAGGGTGTGCGGAGGCATCACCATGGCGGCGTCGCCGGAGTGCACGCCGGCAAACTCGATGTGCTCGAGCATGCCGCCGATCACGGTTGTAGTGCCGTCGCTGATACAGTCCACGTCGAGTTCGATCGCGTCCTCGAGGAACTTGTCGATGAGCACGGGCTTGTCGGGCATGACGTCGAAGGCTTGGCGGACCACGGCCTTGAATTCATCTTCTGAATACACGATGAACATGCCGCG
>CAZOGV010000130.1:0-8288 GCA_964579225.1 uncultured Akkermansia sp.
TCGCCGCACCCCGCCGCGTTGCGTGGGGAACTGCGGCGGGGTGCGGCGACCCCGCCCTACATTCGAGCCCTCACTCCGCCGCCAACAACCCCCGCGCCACCGCGTCGTCGAGCAGCGACACCGCGTGCGCCCAGACTTCGGCCGCGCCGTCCTTCGCGTGTGCATTCCGGGCGAGGACCATTTTTCGGGTGACGCCGTGCTCGCGCCATTTTTCGCCGCCGGTGAGCACGTTGAGCAGAATCGGCTGCAGGCGATCCACGGCGGCGGCGAACTTCGCCTCGGGCGTCTGGCGCGCCTCGAATTCCTCCCAGGCCGCGCGGATCTCCGCGCCCTGGTCCGCCGGCAACAAACCGAAGATGCGGTCGGCGGCCAGCGCCTCGCGCTCGTGTTGTCCGGCCTGCCGCGCGGTGTCGTAGGCGTAGGTGTCGCCCGCGTCGATCTCCACGAGGTCGTGAATGATGAGCATCTTCAGCACCCGCGCGATATCGACCGGCGTGTTGCTGTGCTCGGCCAACGTGATCGCCATCAGGCAAAGGTGCCAGGAATGCTCGGCGTCGTTTTCACGGCGGCGGCTGGTCGGCAGCAGAGCTTGGCGGAAGATTTCTGAGAGTTTCAGGCACTCGGCCAGGAAGGCGTATTGTTGTTGGATGCGCGTCATGCCGGGGGGGGGCAGGGTGAGGAATACGACATCCGGCGGCGAGTAGTTCCGCGATGGAGGCTACGGCAAACATGGCGCCGAGCAAAAGGGCGGGGCCAAACCAAGGTCCCCACGCCGTCCAAGCAAACCACCACGGCAGGCCGAGGATGATGACGGCCACGATCACATGGACGGCAAACGTGCCGCCCCAGCAGAGCCAGCGGCGCGCACCGGAGTCCGGGCAAACCGCGTCGCGCGCGAATGGCGAAACAGGCCCGGACCAGCAAGGCGAGCACCGCCACGTTCAGGAGACGTAGCGGCGAGAGATTGTTTTTATTGACCAATATCTCCCACGTGGCGGGCGAGAGTCCCAGGTTGAAAATGCCGTGGCGTGCCAGAGCCAATCCGAACGCCAACACCGTGAGCGCCGCCAACCAGGCGCCGGAGGGCGTCAACCATGTCGCGAGGCGTTTCTCCGACCAGGCATGCCCGGCGGCTAGACCCAGCACATAAAGCAGTTGCCAGGCCCCGAAATTAAAGGCGCTCGTGTCGATCACACCATGCACGATCGGGTGGGGTGGAATGGCCATGTTGGTGAACGCCCAGCAAAGTCCCGAGCCGATCAACACGCCCTTCAGCCGTCCGCGCATCAGCTGGCGCAGCACCATCGGCGTCACCAGCACGAACCCGAAATACATCGGCAAAACGTCGAGCAGCCCCGGCTGCAAAATCAGCGTCAAAGACGCGAGCGCCGCGGCCAGGGGACGTTCATGGTAAATCCACGGCGAACCGGTCGGCGGTGTGCCCGAAGCGGAGAAGCTTGCGTAAAGCCATACCCAGGCGAACACCGCCGCGACGCATACCAGGTGCGCCAGGTAGATTTTACCCGCGCGGCGGACCAGCAGTCGCGTGGTCGCCTGTTTGCCCACGGTGTTGAACTTGCGGGTGTAAACCACGCCCACCAGCACTCCCGCCAGCAACACGAAGCCCTCGGCGGCGGTCACGAAGCCGACGGGTTGCTGGGTCAAAAACCATCCGGCCCACGGCACATGATTCACGGCCATGATCACGAGAAACAACCCGCGTAACACGTCGAAACCATCCTGGCGAGAGGAGCCTTGGGCGGTGGAAGACGGTATGCCGGGTTTGGACATGGTGCGGTCGGCACCGAGAGAGCAGGCCGTGGTCCTCGCGCCGAGCTTTTCCTTGCTCGCTTGGGGGCGCGGGGTATTCGCTAGACCCTTTTCCCACCATGAAAATCCTCGTCGCCGATAAGATATCACCCAAGGGCGTCGCCTTCCTGCGTCAGCAGACAGGCTTTGAAGTCGTCGAGGCCTATGGCTCCACCCCCGCGCAGGTGCTGGACCTCGTTAAAGACGTCCACGCGATCGCCGTCCGCTCGGAGACGAAGATCACCCGCGAGGTGTTCGCCGCCGCGCCCCTCCTGAAGGTTGTCGGCCGCGCCGGCGTGGGCGTGGACAACGTCGATGTCGAGGCCGCGACCGAGCGAGGTGTCGTTGTCATGAACACCCCGGGCGGCAACACCATCTCGACCGCCGAGCTCACCTTCACCCACATCCTCTGCTGCGCCCGCCCCATCGCCCAGGGCGCGGCCTCGATGAAGGCCGGCAACTGGGATCGCAAGACCCTCAGCGGCGTCGAACTTCTGCGTAAAAACATCGGCGTCATCGGTCTCGGCCGCATCGGCGGCGAGGTCGCCAAGCGCGCCCAAGCCTTCGGCATGAAGGTGCTCGCCTACGATCCCTACCTCACGCCCGCGCGCGCCGCCGCCATGCAGGTCGAGTCCGTCTCGCTCGACCAGCTCCTCGCCGGCTCGGACTACATCACGGTCCACATGCCGCTGACCGACGAGACCAACAACATGATCGACGAGGCCGCCCTCGCGAAGTGCAAGAAGGGCGTCCGCATCGTCAACTGCGCCCGCGGCGGCATCGTCAACGAGAAGGCCCTCGTCGCCGCCCTCAAGAGCGGCCAGGTCGGCGCCGCCGGTCTCGATGTTTACGAGACCGAGCCCCTCCCCAAGGACAGCGAGCTTCGTTCCGCGCCGAACATTATTCTCACGCCTCACATCGCCGCCTCCACCAGCGAGGCCCAAGAGACGGTGGGCATCGAAATCGCCGAGCAGATCGCCGATGTGCTCCTGCACGGCGCGGTGCGCAACGCCGTCAACCTGCCCTCGATGGACGCCGCCGCCGCCAAGGTCGTCGCGCCCTACCTCGATCTCGCCACCAAGCTCGGCACCCTCGTGCAGCAAATCGCCCCCAAGCAGATCGCGAAACTCCGCGTGGTCTTCCAGGGCAAGGTCGCCGAGCTCGACGCCAACGCCATCACCCGCGCGCTCCAGTGCGGCTTCCTGCGTCGCATCAGCGGAGACGGTGTCAACGCGGTCAACGCCCCCACCTTCATCCAGCGCCTCGGCTTGCAATTCGAGGTCGTGAAGTCCTCCGACGCCGGCGACTACACCGACCTCATCGAAGTCGAGGCCACGGCCGGCGACGGCACCGTGCACTCCGCGCGCGGCACCCTGCTCGGCAAGGGCAACGAACCCCGCATCGTCGGCATCAACGGCCGCGAGGTCGAAGTCGCCGCCGTCGGTTCGCTCCTCGTGCTCGAAAACAAGGACAAGCCCGGCATGGTCGGCGCGGTCGGCACCCTGCTCGGCAGCGACGGCGTGAACATCGCCGACATGTCGCTCTCGCGCCTCACTCCCGGCGAGACCGCCTACATGGTGGTGCGCGTCGACCACGAGCCCAGCGCGGCCGCCCGCGAGGCCATCAAGGCCAACTCCGCCATCCAGATGGCGAAGTTCGTGCAGCTCTGACTTGAGGTAGGGCGGGCCCGCCGCGTCAACGGCGCGCCCGGCGGTCACGCCCTACCTTTCCAATCTCCATGATCCTCCCGCTCACCATCGCCGCCGTCGCCGGTTATTTCCTCGGGGCCCTTCCCGTCGGGTGGTTCATCGCTCGCAAGTTCGGCATCGATATCTTCGAGCATGGCTCGAAAAACCCCGGCGCGACGAACGTGAAGCGCGTGCTCGGTGAGAAGTTCGGCGCGAAGGGCAAGCGGGCCGGCGACATCGCCTTCGCCCTGGATGCGCTCAAGGGCGCGGTGGCGGCCTGGTGGCCTTTGGCGATCTACAAAACACGCGTCATCGAACTCTCCGGTCAGGCGCGTCGCGGAGTGGAAATCTCCGCCGAGCTGGCCGACGCCCACGTGTGGATCTACGCCGCCATCATCGGCCTCGTCTTCGCCCTGATCGGCCACAGCTTCAGCTGCTGGACGCGTTTTAAGGGCGGCAAGGGCGTGGCCACCTCGGCGGGCGGCCTTGTAGTGCTTTTGCCGATACCGACCATCGTCGGCGTGCTCGCCTGGGTGGCGACCTTCTATGTTTCCCGTTATGTTTCGCTCGCCTCGCTCGTCTCGGCGGTCGCCCTGCCTGCCGCCGCGTGGCTGATCCCCGGCACGCCCGTCGCCTTCGCGATCCTGGCGACGGTGCTTGGCGTATTCGTGATCGTGCGCCACCGCGCCAACATCACGCGCCTGCTCAACGGCACCGAAAACAAGTTCGCGAAAAAACCCGCCGCCGACGCCTGAGGAGTGCCGGGCTGCGCTCAGGCCGAATGCAACAGAAACCGATGTCGAAATCCGGACTCTGTTACTGGGAGCGCCGGCATCCTGCCGGCTGTTTGTTCAGAAAGCCGGCAGGATGCCGGCGCTCCCGGTGGAACTGACTTCAGTTCCTGTTACAGCCGCTCAGGCCTTTTTCACGAAGCAGGCCTTCAGCATGATGCCGACGCCGTCGATCTTGCAGTCGATCTCGTGGTCGCCGTCGGTGAGGCGGATGTTTTTCGCCTTGGAGCCGGCTTTGAGGACTTGGGCGCCGCCGAGCTTCAGGTCCTTGATGGTCGTGATGCTGTCGCCGTCGGCGAGCACGTTGCCGTTGGCGTCTTTCACCATGCGCGGGGCGTCGGGCGTCTCCTCCTTGGGCCACTCGTGGCCGCAGGTCGCGCACTCCCAGTGGTCGGGGTGCGAGAGCACGTCTTCGAGGGTGCAGACCGGGCAGGCGGGAGCGGGAGTGGACATGAGTGGTTGAGACGGATTTTTAACCGCGGATTACGCAGATACGCACAGATAAGAAAACCGACGGATCGGCGGTCCGGCATCTGTGTTTATCTGTGCTATCTGTGGTCTATTTTCTCCGGTTTCAGTCGAGGCTCACGCCTTCGACGATGAGCCGGAGGCTGTCGAGGCGGAGGCGGGCTTGCTCGATGGCGGTGCGCACGTGGAGCACTTGTTTCTTCGCCAGCTCGATCTCTTCGGGTCGCACGTGGTCGTTTAGTTTAGCGAGATCGACCAAACGCTGGAGGTCCGCCGTGAGCGAGGCGGCGGCGCGTTCGCGGGCGGTCTGCTTGAGCGCGGTCGAGGCCTTGGTCGCGCGCTCGGTGGCGGCCTCGACGAGGTTTTTCAGCAGCGTGCCGTTGAAGCCGGGGCGTTCGAGGAAGCGCGGGAGCGGTGCGTCGTCCACGTCGTCGTCGAGGCGGGCGTAGTCGGTGTCGGCGGTGCGGTCCTGGCCGTGGATATCCACGAGGACGCGCACAGGGGTGGGCGCGAGAAACTGGTCCACGTGCCAGCGCGCGTCGGCGACGGTTTCCAAAACGAAAACGGCCTCGAGCAGGAGGTTGGGTTTGTCGGCCTCGAGCGTGCAGAAGGCGGTGGTGCCGGAGGACGAGGAGACGAGCAGGTCGAGGGTGTCGCGCAGCAGCGGATGGTCGGCGGAGAGATAGGCCATGTCCTCCCGCGCGATGGCGCGGCGGCGATCCCAGGTGGCGAGCAGGCCGTCGCGCGGGATGGCGGGGAAGCCCTCGACGTAGGCGTGGGCGGCGTCGAGGTGGAGGTCGCCGCTTTCCTCGTCCTTCACGCGCACGCCGTAGTGGTCGAGCAGGTCGGTGAGGATTTTGCGCGGGGCGGGATCGGCGTCGGCGGCGCGCACGCGGTCGAGCACGGCGCGGGCGGCCTGGCGGTCGAAGGAGTTGAGTTCGAGCAGGCGGTCGCGGCCTTGTTTGAGCTTGGTCTGCAATTCGGCGCGGAAGGCGACGGTCTCGGCGACGAGGGCTTCGAGTTTTTTGCGGTTGGGTTTGTTGGCGGTGGCGAGGTCGAGCAGGCGTTCGCGGAAGGCGTCGGCGTAGTCGTTGCCGCCGTGAAGCGGGGCTTCGAAGGAATCGAGGCCGCGGTGATACCACTCGGCCACGGCTTCGTCGGGGCCGCCGGCGAGCACGGGCACGTGGATGCGGATGGTCTCGGTCTGGCCGATGCGGTCGAGGCGGCCGATGCGTTGCTCGACGAGGCCGGGGTTGAGCGGCAGGTCGAAGAGCACGAGGTGGTGGGCGAACTGAAAGTTGCGGCCCTCGCTGCCGATCTCGGAGCAGAGCAGCAGGCGCGCGCCCTCGGGGTCGGCGAACCAGGCGGCCTGGCGGTCGCGGGCGACGAGCGGGAGGCCCTCGTGGAAGAGGCCGAGCTTGAGGTTGATGCGGTCCTTGAGCGCGGCCTCGAGGGCGAGGACCTTGCGCTCGGAGCGGCAGATGAGGAGGACCTTGGCGGGGGCGATTTTGTTGAGAAATTCGACCAGCCAGTCGATGCGCGGGTCGTCCTTGTAGGCGTAGCGCAGGGAGGCGATGTCGCCGGATTCCTCGGCGGCGATCTCGCGGGCGACGCGGGCGAGCAGGGTGGGCGTGGCGTCGGCGATGGAGGCGGGGTTGTATTGGCGCTTGGGGAAGCCGGTCATGGCGGCGCGGGTGTTGCGGAACACGACGCGGCCGGTGCCGTGCTGATCGAGCAGGGTGCGGAGCAGGGCGTCGCGAGCGCCGGGTTGGCCGGCGTCGAGGGCGTCGAGGTGTTTTGAGAGGTTCTCCTCGTCGCGGTCGAAGATGTTGCGCAGGGCGAGGCGGTCGGGGGCGGCGAGGGGTTTGGCCTCGATGATTTTTTCGGCGACGGCGGCGACGGAGCCGTAGTCGGCGGCCTCCTCGACGAAGCTCGCGTAGTCGTCGTAGCGATGCGGATCGAGCAGGCGCAGGCGGGCGAAGTGGCCGGCGAGGCCGAGCTGGGTGGGCGTGGCGGTGAGGAGGAGCAGGCCGGAGGCCTTGCGGGCGAGGCGCTCGACGAGTTGGTAGTCCTCGCCGGCGGCCTCGGGGGTCCAGTTGAGGTGATGGGCCTCGTCCACGATGACGATATCCCAGCCGGCTTCGATGAGCTGGTCGCGGCGGTTTTCGAGCGCGGTGAGGAAGGTGACGCTGGCGAGGCCGAGCTGGGTGGAGAGGAACGGGTTTTTGCCCGGATCGCTGGCCTCGATGTCGGCGCAACGCGGCTCGTCGAAGATGGTGAACCAGAGATTAAAGCGGCGCAGGAGCTCGACGAACCACTGGTGGACGAGCGACTCGGGCACGAGCACGAGGGCGCGTTTTACGCGGCCGGTGGCGAGCAGGCGTTGGAGGATGAGGCAGGCCTCGATGGTCTTGCCCAAGCCGACCTCGTCGGCGAGGAGCACGCGCGGTAGTTGGCGTTTGGATACGGAATCGAGGATGTAGAACTGGTGCGGGATGAGGTCGATGCGGCCGCCGAGGTAGCCGCGCACATCGGAGGAGCGGAAGGCGGACTGGGCGCGGAGGGCGCGCAGGCGCAGGGCGAAGACCTCGGAAGGTTCGGCCTGGCCGGCGAGCAGGCGTTCGGCGGGGGAGGCGACGCTGGTGATGTCGGAGATCACGTCCTCGCGCACGCGCTGGCCGGCGGGGCCGACGTAGACGAGCAGGCCGGCGTCGTCCTCGACGGCGGCGACGACGAACTTTTCGCCGAGGCGGGTGGCGACGGATTCGCCGGCGGCGAACTGCACGCGCTTCAGGACGGCGGTGCCGCGCGAGTAGATGCGTTTTTCGCGGGTGGCGGGGAATTCGACCGTGACGCGATGGCGGTCGATCTCCGCGACGAGGCCGAGGCCCAGTTCGGGTTCGCGTTCGCTGAGGCAACGTTGTCCGGCGCGTTCAAGAGACATAAGCGGAGCAACAAAAGGGCCGGCGGCGCGCAGTTCAAGAGGCGGTGTGGTGAAAACCGGTGTGGTGAAAACCAACGCATCCAAGCCAATGTTCGTAATACGAACATTGGCTTGGATGCGACGAAGGGGGAGATAAGGGCGTTAAGCGGTGAAACTATAGCCGGCGGCGAGGGCGCGGAAGCGGGTGGTTTGCGTTTCGGTCCAGGCGGCGTCGCGGCCGAGTTCTTCGGCGAGGCGGGCGGCGACGCGGGGGGCGCAGGCGGCGGCGGCGCGGGCATCGAGAATGAGCGCGCGGGTGCGGCGCGCGAGCACGTCTTCGACCGTCTCGGCGAGCTCGGTGCGGGCGGCGTAGCGGTAATTCCGCAGGGGTCGGTAATTCCGCAGGGAGTTAGGCTGTTGTTTGTTGGTTTTTATGTCCTATATTCTCGGCACAGATAGCCTGCTAATGTTGCGGCTGCCCCCAACTGGATATCCGCCAATCATTTGATTCGAAAACGCTTTCCGCATCATTTTTTGAACCCTGCTTCCTTCCATGCCCCCTCTAGGGCAAAAACTAACAAACAACGGCCTGACCCCTTCGGTTTGGAC
>CAZOGV010000131.1:0-8209 GCA_964579225.1 uncultured Akkermansia sp.
CGGTCCCTCCAGCGCGCCAGTAATCTAGTCTCGGGGGCAGCGGAGGGCGACTAGGGGACTCGGGGAGTTGTTTGTTGATTTTCAACGCACGGCTTCGGGCATAGCCTTGGGGCATTTGGCGGCGAAGCGGAGGAGGACGCGGGCGGAGGCGGTAGGTTGGCGGCGGCGTTGGGCGTGGGTCCAAGATTTCGGGGCGTGGATGCCTGACCATTGAGCTTACGCTCAATCCTACGGGAGGACTGCGCGCTGATTATTTCGTGGGTCGCCTGCTTGCAGGCGCTCAGAGCGTTCGCAAGCGGACGGCCTACATCGACCCATTGAGCTCACGCTCAAGCCTACCTCGACAGCTCGGGTCAACAGACTCGCTTGTCTCCGGAGGCGTCAGGCGGCGAAGTCGCGTTCGACGAGCTGGCCGTCTTCGGGGAAGAGGCGGATGTGGCGGAAGACGACCCAGACTTCCTCGCCGGAGGCGAGGGCCAGCTGGGTCAGGGGTTCGCGGGAGATATCCGCATGGGGGCGGGCGTCTCTTGATCCGAAGATATTCAGGCGGCGGCGGGCTTCGGGCGTTCGGTGGATTGATACCACTGGTAGAAGACCCAGATGAGGGTGAGGAACGATACGAACATGCCGCCGAGTTTCATGATGGCGGCGCCGAGGAGCTGGTCTTGGGCGGGGTCGAAGTTGGGGAACAGGCGCGGGGCGTATTCGTAGGTTGGATACAGGACTTCCGGCGAGAAGGCGAGGAAGGCGAAGAGGGGCGTCATGGTGATGGTGACGGCCACGATATAGAGCATTTTTACGGCGTGGCGGGCGGGCGGGAATTCGCGGCTGGGGCTGATGAGCGGCCACCAGTAAAGCAGGGCGACGGCGAAGAAGGTGATGTGCTCGACGATGTGAACGAATTTGTCGCGCAGGGCCCAGTCGTAGAGCGCGGGCAGGTGCCAGAGGGAGATCACGGCGGTGTAGGCGAGCACGCAGGTGATCGGGTGGAAAAGGATGCGGCCCGGGAGCTGGAAGTGGCGGCTGCCGGTGACGTGCGAGACGAGCCAGGCGGGCAGGCCGGTGAGGAAGAGGATGGCGGCGGGGTAGATGACCAGCTGGTGCTGGATCATGTGCGCGCTGAGGAGGAAGCGTTCGCCGGCCTGGTCGAGGGGGGAGCCGACCGCGAGGTAGAAGATGACGAGGCCCGAATGGAAGCGGATGGCGTGGCCGGTGGGGAAGGGCGTGCCGGGCGGGGCGAGGCGGGCGCGGAAGGGGCCGGTTGCGAGGGCGTAGAGCCAGCCGAGCACGATGAGTCCGCCGACGAGGTAGGGTTCGTTGTGCCAGTGGGTCCAGTCGAGCATGGGGAAAGAGAAGGGGCGCAAAGAGGCGCAGAAAGCGTAAAAAAGAAAGGCACCCCGCAGGGTGCCTTGAGGAAAGAAGGGGAGCGGCGGGCGCCGATTACTCAGCGGCGGCGGCGGCTGCGGCGGCGCGTTCGGCGTAGATAGGCTCGGCGCTGAGGGGGACGCTGTCTTTCGCGCCGAAGAGCAGCATGAGGGCGCCGACGGTGCCGCCGGCGAGGACGAGACCGATAAAGAACAGGATGGTGCAGAAGGCCTTGTCGAACTTCAGGTGCATGAACCAGAAGATCACCATCAGAAACTTCACCAGCGAGAGAGTCACGAGGGTGGAGACGATGAACCACTTCGCGAGCGGCAGATAGATGAGCACGATCTCCACGCCGGTGATGATGGCGAGGATCATGGCGATCTGGACGAAGAGGTGAAACTTGCCGTCGTCTTGGTGGGCGTGTTCCGGGGCGGTGGCGGCGTGGGCGGACATGGGAGGATGAGCTGGTAAAGCTAGTAGAGCTGATAGAGCTGATAGAGCTGATAGAGCTGGTAGAGCCAGTAAGCTGGTAGAGAGTTTAAGGGCGAGGGATCAAAGGTATTCCAGCAGGTAAACCACGGTGAAGATCACGATCCAGACGACGTCCACGAAGTGCCAGTAGAGGCCCATGCCTTCGACGTCGATGGCGTTGGCCTCGCCGAAATCGACCGCCCAGTTGGAGCGGGAGAGGGCGACCAACACGATGCAGGAAACGACGAACGCGATGCTGGCCGCGATGCTGTGTTGAAGGCCGTTGCCGAGGGCGGCGAGGTCGTAGCCGTTCGTGTTGCCGGCGTCGGTGACGGCGAGCATGACGAGCATGATGGCCACGGTCGCGACGGAGAACGCGGTGAACTGGGTGAAGGCGCGGGCGATCCAGGCCTTGCTCGCGTTGGCGGGCTTGAAGGTGCGGATATACATGAACACCAGCCAGAGGATGCCGATGGCGACGTGGACGCCGTGCGTGCCGGTGAGCACGTAGAAAGTGCTGCCGAACATGTCGCTGCTCAGGGTGAGGCCGAGGTGGACGAAGTGGGTGAACTCATAGACCTGGCAGCCGAGGAAGATGAGGCCGAAGAAGATGGTCCCGAGGATCATCTTGCGGGTGGCCTCGACCTTGCCCTTTTGGCACGCGCCCACGGCGAGGGCCATGAGGAGCGAGGACATGAGCAGGATGAAGGTGGAGAACGAGGTGAGCTCGATGGAGAACACCTTGAGCGGATCCGTGCCTTCGGGCGTGGGGTGCAGGCGGTAGATCACATGCGTGGCGATCAGCGCGCCGAAGAACATGCAGTCCGAGGCGAGGAAGGCCCACATGAAGAGCTTCTTGTTCGGAATGCCCGTGGTGGTGGTGTGATCGTGGTGATGATCGATGGGGCCGGCGTGTGCGCTCATGGAGAATAAAAGTAGCGAGTAGCGTGTAGTGAGTAGCGAGTAGGTCGGAGGTGGCGCGGAAGGAGTGGCGGGTTTGGAGGTCTGGTATGCTCGCTACCCGCTACTCGCTCCTCGCTACTTTTCAGTGATCGTCCTGGCCTTCGCCGCCGGTGACGGTGCCGTCCTTGTGGATGTGGAGGTGGTAGCCGCCGGGACCTTCGAAGGCCCAGCCGAGCACGCCGATGAGCAGGATCACTCCGCCGCCGATGGCACCGTAAATGCCCCAGGCATGAGGCTCGGTGAAGAGCTTGAATTTACTCAGAAATTCATACTTTTCGGCAAGGCCGGCGAAGAGGGGGTTTAGCGTGATATCGATCGCTTTGTGGCAGGCGAAGCAGAGGCCGCCGATGAGCAGGCCGATCGCGGTGACGAGGGGGAACCAGGACTGGCTGGGCATGTGGATGCCGCCGTGGGCTTCCTCTTCCTTGGCGTGCTTGGCCTGTTCGGCGGCGATCTCCTTGGCGTGAGTCTTCTCATACCAGAAGGCGTCGCGGGCGTGCACGATGGGCGTGACGTGGAAGTTGTGCTCGGGGGGCGGGGTGGTGGGCACGGCCCATTCGAGGGTGCGGGCATCCCAGACGTCGCCGGTGGCCTTCTTGCCCTTGAAGTAGGTGTAAACCATCACCCAGAAGTAAACACCGATGCCGATGGCGAGGATGAAGGCGCCGATGGTCGCGACGAGATTGGCGCTGTTCCAGCCCATGTTGCCGTCGTAAACGGCGGTGCGGCGCGGCATGCCGTTGAGGCCGAGGAAGTGCATGGGGAAGAAGGTCACGTTGAAGCCGATGAAGATGACCCAGAAGGAGAGCTTGCCCCAGAACTCGGAGACCATGCGGCCGAAGACGAGGGGGAACCAGAAGTGGATGCCGGCGAGCAGGGCGAAGATGGAGCCGCCGATGAGCACGTAGTGGAAGTGGGCGACGACGAAGTAGGAGTCCTGTTGTTGGGCGTCGGCCGGGGCGGCGGAGTGCATGACGCCGGAGAAGCCGCCCATCATGAACATCCAGATGAAGCCGAGGGCGAACATCATGGGCGTGCGGGTCATGATGTGGCCGCCCCAGAGGGTGCCGACCCAGTTGAAGATCTTGACCCCCGTGGGCACGGCGATGGCCATGGTGGCGAGGGAGAAGGCGGCGGTGGCGACCGTGCCCATGCCGGTGGTGAACATATGGTGGGACCAGACGCCGAAGCCGAGGAAGCCGATGACGGCGCCGGAGAAAACCACGATGGGATAACCGAAGAGGGGCTTGCGCGAGAAGGTGGGCAGGATCTCGGAGACGATGCCCATCGCCGGGAGGATGAGGATGTAAACCTCGGGGTGGCCGAAGATCCAAAAGAGATGCTGCCAGAGGATGGGCAGGCCGCCCTTGGCGACCTCGAAGAAGACGGTGCCGAAGGAGCGGTCGAACATGAGCTCGACGAGCGCGATGGTGATGGCGGGGAAGGAGAGGATGATGAGGAAGGCGGTGAAGAGCGTCATCCAGGTGAACACGGGCAGGCGCATCATGGTGAGGCCGGGCGCGCGCATGTTGATGATGGTGACGATGAAGTTGAGCGAGCCGACCACGGAGGAGACGCCGAGGATCTGGAGGCCCATGATCCAGAGGTCGGTGGAGGCGTCGCCGGCGAACTGTTGCGAGTAGGCGTTGGAGGTGAGCGGGGCGTAGCCGAACCAGCCGACGTCGGGCGCGCCGGCTTTGGTGAACCAGCCCACGTTGAGCACGATGGCTCCGGCCAAGAACACCCAGAAGGCGAAGCCGTTGAGTCGCGGGAAGGCGACGTCGCGCGCGCCGATTTGCAGCGGCATGAGGTAATTAAAGAACGCGGCCGAGAGCGGCATGACGGCGAGGAAGATCATCGTCGTCGCGTGCATGGTGAAGAGCTCGTTGTAGAGCTGGTGCGAGATGAAGGTGTTGTTCGGCACCGCGAGCTGCACGCGGATGAGCAGGGCCTCGACGCCGCCGACGAGGAAGAAGAACAGCGACGTGATGGCATACATGATGCCGATCTTTTTGTGGTCCACGGTGGTGAGCCACGAGGCGAGGCCGGTCTTGGCGGCGGGGCGGGTGAAGAACCACGGGCGGACGGCGGTCTTGTGGGCGGCGTCGGCGGGCGTGTAGGCGGCGGTGGTGGCGGTGGCCATGGTCGGCGGAGATGGAGTAAGGGAGTGAGGGAGTTAGTGGGCGGAGGCCGGGGGGCACTTCGGGTGGTGATGCGCGGCTTACTTGAGGCTGAGGAGGTATTCGACGAGGGCGCGGCCGTCTTCGTCGGTGACTTGGATGTGGCGCTGGCCGGTGGGGCGGCGGGTGGCGGGGTCGATGTCGAGGTAGCCGGACATGCCGTTGACGCCGACCCACATCTTGTTGCCGGGCTTCACGTCGTTGGGGTGGACGATCCAGCGGTGCAGATCGCGCGGGGTGTTTTCCAGGAGGCCGGCGGCGAGCGTGGTGCGGGAGCCGAAGTGGGTGAGATCGGGGCCGTTGACGCCGACGCCCTCGTGGCCGCGCACGGCGTGGCAGGTGATGCAGTTCTTCTCGCGAAAGAGTTCGCGACCCTTGGCGATGAGCGCGGGGTTTTCGTCTTTTTCGGGGAACTGTTTGGCGACCCAGGCACCCATGGGGTCGGCGTCGAACTCGGGGGACCAGCCGGGGGCGTTGCGCTTCTGGCGGGTCATGTCGTAGCTGGCGAAAACGGCTTGAGGAATCTCGGCGTTCTCCGGGACCTCGACGGTGCGGGCGGGGAGTTTTTGGTTCTCGACCCAGGCGGCGAAGTCGTCGGCGGCGAGGGCGATGACGCGGAAGCGCATGACGGCGTGGGATTCGCCGCAGAACTCGGCGCACTGGCCCCAGAAGTAGCCGGGCTCGTCGGCCTGGAGCCACAGGTGGTTGCCGCGGTTGGGAATCATGTCCACCTTACCGCCGAGTTTCGGCACCCAGAAGGAGTGGATTACGTCGTTGGTGCGCAGGTTGATGCGCACGGGGCGGCCGGCGGGGATGACGAGTTCGTTGCCGACGATGAGCTGGCCCGCTCCCTCGATCTGCTCCATGGGGTATTCAAATTGGAACCACCATTGCAGGCCGCTAGCGGTGACCTCGTAGGCGTTGGCGCGTTCGGCTTCGGGGACGTCGTAGGTATACCAGATGGCCTTGAGGGTGGGGACGGCGATGACGACGAGAGCGGCGACGGAGGCGGCGATGAGGCCGAGCTCGACGAAGGGGTTGCCGTGGCCTTGCGGGGGGACGGGCGCGTGTTCGTCGTCGGATTTGCGGGCCTTGAACTTGATCGTGGCGTAGGCGAGCACGCCGGCGACGATCAGGAAGATGGCGAGGGTGACCCACACGGTGACGTAAAACACGTCGAGCTGGGTTTTGGCGACGGGGCCGGCGGTCTCGAAGGTGGACTGCGGTCCGGAGGTGGGGAACACCTTGCCGATCCAGCCGCCGGTGAAGAGCGGGAGGGTGAGGACGGCGAGCGCGGTGGAGAGGCGGCGCAGGAGGGAAACTGAACGGGAACGCATGGTCGTGGTCTGTAAAGTCGGAGGGGGCGTGAACGGCACGCCAACGGGCGAGGGTTCGCAGTCGAAAGATTGAATCAAGCTATAATCAAAAGGTCTCTTTTCCACTCATCCCTTGGCGAATGATCGGTAATCAAAAGTTATTAGCCCGTGTATTGGCGGAGGTAGCCCGGCTTACGATGAGGAGGCGAGGCTTGCGGGCGGGCGTGGGCGGGGGCAGTTCTGGAGGATGAAACACATGCTGCTGGCGGGTTTATTGATGGTCGCGGTTTTGGCGTCCGGTTGCGGGAAGGGCTCCGACGGCGGGGCAAAAAACGCGGATTCGCCCGCGGTGGCGGTCGAGCCCGGCACGCCCGAGGCGCCGCGCGAGGTGCGGATCGAGGTCGGCGACCACATGAAATTTTCCGTGACGCGGTTCGAGGCGGCGGCGGGCGAGACGATCCGGCTGCTGTTGGTGAACACGGGCAGCGCGCCCAAAGAGGCGATGGGGCACAACTGGGTTTTGTTGCGCGCGGGCGCGGACGCGACGGCCTACGGGAACGCGGCGGTGAACGCGCGGGCGACCGAGTATCTGCCGGCGGCGCGGGCGGAGGATGTGATCGCGCACACGAAGTTGATCGGCGGCAAGGCGCGCGACGCGGTGGTGTTCACCGTGCCGGCGGACATCGCGCCGGGCACGGAGCTGGTTTACCTGTGCACCTTCCCGGCGCACCTGCAGCTGGGGATGAAGGGCGTGCTGGTGGTGAAGTGAGCGGGAGATCCTGAAATGCACGGCGGACACGGCGGACACGGAGGACACGGCGGACACGGAGGACACGGCGGACACGGAGGTCCGCCCTCCAAGTCGGATTCGGCACGCCTCGCGCTTTCGTGAGTGGAGGAGCTGGAGGGAGCGTCTGATTTTTTATCGCACAGGGACTTGCGTGAGTCCGCGCGGCGACGTCAGCCTTCGCGAACATGCGAAGCGACCCCGTGCAACGCCAATGGGAAGGAGCCGCCAAGCGCTTGGCGCGGCGGGTTAATTTCTCGGCTTGGTTGGATCGTGCGGGGCCGGCGTTTTTTGGCGTGGGGGCGACGGCGGGCTTCGCGGCGTATGCCTTGCGGCGCGCGCGAATCGAGTCCGCGACCGCGTGGACGATCTGGTTGTCGGCGCTTGCGGCGGCCCTGATCGCGGCGGGCGTGTGGGGCTGGTGGCGCGCGCGGCGGACGTTTTTCAACGAGACCGATGCGCGCGTGTTGTTGGAAGATCGGCTAGGCTTGGATTCGGCTTTGAGCGCGGCGTCGGCGGGGGTGTCGGCCTGGCCGGCGGTGTTTCCGTTGCCGGGCATTTTGCGTTGGCGCGCGCCCTTGACGGCGGCGTGGGTGTTGGGCGCGGCGGTGTTGGTCGTGGCGGGTTCGCTGCTGCCGGTGCCCGCGTTGTCGCCGTATGATGTGAGGCAGGCGGGCGGAAAACCTCCCGCGCTCGCGCAGACGGAGGAGTGGCTAGAGCAGCTCGCCGAGCAGGAAGTGGCGCGGCCCGAAGATGTGGAGAAACTCGCGGAGCAGGCGCGCGGGTTGGGCGAGCGCACGCCCGAGGAACGTTATTCGCATTCGACCTTGGAGGCGGCGGACACCTTGCGCACGCAGACGGCGCAGGCGATTCGGGGGCTGGGCGCGAATCTGGAGGGCGCGGCGGCCGCGCTCGCGCCGCTGGAGCGGCCGGCGGGCGAGTTGAGCGACGAGGAACTGGGCGCGGTGGCGGCGCGCCTTGGCGAGGCGTTGCGCGGGTTGCAGGAGGGCGCGCTTTCGCCGCGCGAAGATTTGATGCGGCAACTGGGCGAGGCGGCGAACGCGGCGGGTCGGGTTTACGACCGCCTCATGGAAGAAGTCCCCAAGTGGTTTGGCCGGGGATTT
>CAZOGV010000132.1:0-8160 GCA_964579225.1 uncultured Akkermansia sp.
GACGCTCGGCCTCCGCCTCGGCGCGAGTGCGGAAATTTTTGCGGATATTTTTGCGAACGCGTTGGCCGTCGAGCCAACCGGTGACGCGGAAAACGATTTCCCCAGAGGGATTTGTGAATTCTGATATGACGAACTGAGAGGCTTGGGCCATGTGAGATTTGCCACGTCAACTGGCAAGTCTGCTGTCTGCTCTTCTCTCTCAGAGGTAAAAACTGGCGGAGAGGGAGGGATTCGAACCCCCGTTACCTTTCGGTAAACCGCATTTCGAGTGCGGCGCGATCGACCACTCTGCCACCTCTCCGTGTGCGAACGGTGGAACGTAGAAAACCCGCCGCCGAACGGAAGCCCAAAGTGCGCACGATCGAATTTGTGCGCGAGTCAATCCGAGGTCAGGCCACCGGGAGCGCCGGCATCCTGCCGGCTTCTGAACGTGATGCCGGCTGGAAGCCGGCGCTCCCAGTGACTTAGCTGCTTACGGCCCTATCATCTCCCCGCGGCTCCGCCTCGTATCACGTGTTCGCGTCTTCCCCCGCCGCCACCTCGCGCTGATTCGCCGGCAAATGATGCGGCAGCACCAGATAGTAATTCATCAACCACCAGCTGCGCGACGAACGGTAGAAAATCACCGGAAACAAAACCGCCCCCACACCCGCAAGCATAGACGCGGTGAAGCCCGACAGCCAGCCCGCCAGATACGCGAGCAACACCGGCACAAGAAAACCGCAAACCGTCACGCCGTAGTTGAGCGACATCGCGCCGAGAAAACTACCCTCGTCGCGCTCCAACTTTAGTCCGCATCCCGCGCCGCATGCGGCCGCCAGGGTGAAGGGCTTGCCCGGTTCGAACAACGAACGCGCGCCGCAGTTGGGACAACGGTTGATGAGTCCGCGAGCAATGATCTGACCACGCGTAACGGTGAACTTCATCTGGGCACAAAAAAGGCGCCTCCCCGCGAAGGGAAGCGCCCAATTTTAAACGACCATCAAGTCGCGCGAAACAAGCCTGGCTTAGGCGCCGAGCTGATAGCGCGTGAAGCGGCGAATCTGGATGTTCTCGCCCGTCTTCTGGATGGTGGCGGCGAGCATCTCCTTCACGGTCTTCTCGGGATCCTTCACGAAGGGCTGCTCTAGCAGGGCGATGCTCGAGAAGTATTTGTCGAGCTTGCCCTCGACAATCTTCTGGATGGCAGCAGGCGGCTTGCCCGCGACCTGGGAAACGGCGATTTCACGCTCTTTCTCGACATCGGCGGCGGGCACCTCCTCGCGGGTCACGCAAGTCGGGTTGGCGGCGGCGATATGGAGGCAGAGGTCCTTGACGAACTGCTTGAAATCGTCGTTGCGAGCCACGAAGTCGGTCTCGCAATTGACCTCGATCAGGACGCCGACTTTTCCACCTAGGTGAATATAGCTCTCTATAGCGCCTTCCTTGGTGTCGCGGTCGGCCTTCTTGGCGGCGCTGGCGGCACCCTTCTTGCGGAGGATGGTGATGGCCTCCTCGATGTTACCGTTGGTCTCGACCAGGGCTTTCTTGCAGTCCATCAGGCCGGCGCCCGTCTGGGAGCGCAGGTCGTTGACCATGGTGGCGGAAATGGTGGTGGCGGTGCTCATTAAGTTTTTTGAGTAGTGGTTAACTGGATACGCGATCGGCTCAGACCTTGGGGGCGGCGATCTTCTTGCGGGCGGCGGGTTTCTTGGCGGCGAGGGGCGCCTCGGCGGAGGGCTCGCCCTCGACGGCCTGGGGGGCCGGGGCAGACTCGTCGATGCCGGCGGCGGCGGCCACCGCGGAGGTGGCGGCCTTCAAGTCGGCCTGGCCACGCTGGCTGCGGCGGCTGTCGCGCTGGGCGAGGCCGGACTGCACGGCGGCGACGATGGTCTCCACGATGATGCGGATGGACTTCACGGCGTCGTCGTTGCCCGGGATGGGGTGCGAGAGCTGGGTGGGGTCGGAGTTGGTGTCAACGAGACCGACGCAGGGGATGTTGGAACGCTTCGCCTCGGCGACGGCGATGTCCTCGTGGTTGGCGTCCACCACGAACATGATGGTGGGGAGTTCGGGCATTTCCATGATGCCGGCGAAATTCTTGGTCATGCGGACCATCTCGCGCTTGATGGAGGCCTCTTCCTTGGAGGAGAGCTTGGCGAGTTCGCCGTTTTGCTCCTGCTGCTGGTATTTTTTGAACTTCGCGATCGATTTTTTGACGGTGGCGAAGTTGGTCAAGGTGCCGCCGAGCCAGCGGTCGACGCAGTAGGGCATGCCGGTGGAGACGGCGGCTTCGCGAACGATTTCGCGGGCCTGCTCTTTGGTGCCGACGAAGAGCACGTTGCCGCCGGAGGCGACCTTGTCCTCGATGAACGAGAAGGCCTTGGCGAGGAGATCGTGGGTCTTGCCCAGATCGATGATGGTGATGCCCTGACGATGGTCGAAGACGTAGGGCTTGGAGCGCGGGTTCCAGCGCTTGGTCTGGTGACCGAAGTGAACGCCGGCGTCGAGGAGGTCTTTAGCGGAGACTTGCATGGGATCTATGTATCTTTCGGATGACACAGGTCGGCCTGAGGGCCGCCTTGCGATCTGTAGGATGTGGGTTGTGTGTTTGTTGTGTTGTAAAGCTCTTTTCGGAGGAAAAGAGGTTTGAGCACACGGACCCGGAAAACAGGAGGCAAGCGTGATTTCGATTTGTCGCAAAAAGTTCGTTGACAGTCATCATTCACGCCGCACGGTCTCGCCCCTCACCTATTGCAGGGTGGAGCAGCCCGGTAGCTCGTCAGGCTCATAACCTGAAGGTCGTTGGTTCAAATCCAACCCCTGCACCCAATTTAAAGCCCTCGTAGCCCACCGGTTACGAGGGCTTCTTGTTTTTCCCGCGTCACGTTTGGAACCGGCTGGTTTTGTTTGGAACCGCCTAAAAATGGACCCCAAGTAATCGATGGGGAGACTTGCTTGTAGGATGCGGGGTGAAGCGCCCTCATCATGGAACCCTTGTTCGCGAGCACCCACGGGGCATAACTCGCATTTTTTTCGCCTGCCGAAAGCACCTCGGACCGGCCGCCTGCATATGTTTTCCGAAGCCCGTCGGTTGCCGCACGAAGGCCCAGGCGTTGTCGTCGTTTTCGTGCTAGCGCGAATCGGCGGCATCCTGCCCTGCCCCCCCCCGCGCTTTCGCCCGCCCACTCCTTACTTCATCTTAAACTTTTATCTTAAACTCCATCCCATGAGCCTCACCCTCCGCGATAAATCAACCTGCGCTTTCGATCAAATTTCCCTGGGCGAAGTCATGCTCCGCCTTGATCCGGGCGAGGGCCGCATCCGCAGCGCCCGCTCCTTCACCGCCTGGGAAGGCGGCGGCGAATACAACACCTCCCGCGGCCTCCGCAAATGCTTCGGCCTCAAAACCGCCGTCGCCACCGCCTTCGTTGACAACGAGGTCGGCCACCTCGTCGAGGACTTCGTCATGCAGGGCGGCGTCGCCACCGACTTCATCAAGTGGCGCGAGGACGACGGCATCGGCCGCACCGTGCGCAACGGCCTCAATTTCACCGAGCGCGGCTTCGGCATCCGGGGAGCCGTGGGCAACCCCGATCGCGGGAACACCGCCGCCTCGCAAATCAAGCCCGGCGACTTCGACTGGGATAACATCTTCGGCAAACTTGGCGCACGCTGGTTCCACACCGGCGGCATCTTCGCCGCCCTCTCCGCCTCCACCGCCGAGGCCACCATCGAGGCCGTGCAAGCCGCCAAAAAACACGGCGTCATCGTCTCCTACGACCTCAACTACCGCCCCTCGCTGTGGAAGACCATCGGCGGCCTCAAGATGGCCCAGGAGGTCAACCGCGAGATCGCCAAATACGTCGATGTCATGATCGGCAACGAGGAGGATTTTACCGCCTCGCTCGGCTTCGCGGTCAAGGGCGCCGAGGACCTCAAGCACATCGAGACCGACGCCTTCAAGGCCATGATCGAGACCGCCGTGAAGGAGTTCCCCAACTTCAAGGTCGCCGCCACCACGCTCCGCCACGTGCACACCGCCACGGTCAACGACTGGAGCGCCATCCTCTGGCACGACGGCAAATTCCACGAGAGCCGCCAATACCCGCGCCTTGAGATTCTAGACCGAGTCGGCGGCGGCGACAGTTTTGCGAGCGGCCTCCAGTTCGGCTTCCTCGAATTCAACGACGCGCAAAAAGCGGTCGAATACGGTGCAGCCCACGGCGCGCTCGCGTCCACCACGCCCGGCGACACCTCCATGGCCAACCGCAAAGAGGTCGAGAAGACCATGGGCGGCGGCGGCGCCCGCGTCGTCCGCTGAGCCTTCCGGGACCGCCGGCTTTTCGCGTCTAAAACCCAATCCATTTAACCACAGATTTCGCGGGTAAGTACAGATACCGAGCCTACCGTCCGGTGCCCGAAATCCTTATCCGCGCAGATCCGCGCCATCCGCGGTTAAAACTTCAGGACCGTTTTCCCCACTCGGGCCGTGGCGGCACCACGCGCACCGGCTCCGGTTCGCCCACCGCGCGCGCCGCCACCGCCCGGATCTTATCCTTTTTGCTCATGCGCCGCCCCTTGATGCCACCGCCATCCGGGGAGACCAGCGGCGACGTCACCTCGGTCTCGCGCGGCTCGAAACCCGCGAGTTGCTCCCGCTCGATCACGAGTCCGTGCAGTTTCTCGATCAGGCAAAAATGCGCGTGCGTGCTCGCGCTCACGAAACTGATCGCCACGCCCGCCTCGCCCGCGCGCCCCGTGCGCCCGATGCGATGCGTGTAGTCCACCGCCGAGCGCGGCAGGTCGTAGTTCACCACCGCCGGCAGCTTCGGGATGTCGATCCCGCGCGCCGCCAGATCGGTCGCGATCAACACCTTCACCTTGCCCGCTTTCAAATCCGCCAGCGCCTGCGTGCGCGCCCCCTGGCTCAACTCGCCGTGCAAGGCCGCCGCCGCGATGCCCGCGCGCCCCAGCTTCTCCGTCACGTGCTCGGTCGCGTATTTCGTCGCCACGAAAACCAGCACGCCCGACCACGCGTGCGTCTCCACCAGATGCCGCAGCAACTGCGTGCGACGCGGCACGTCCACCTCGATCACGCGTTGCAAAATCTCCGGCGCGTTTTCCGCCGTATCCGGAGCCTCGATACGCACCGGATCGGTCAGCAACGCCGCCGCCAGCACCTGCACCTCGGGCGGGAAGGTCGCGGAGAACAACAGGCTCTGCCGACGCTTCGGCAACAGTTCCACGATGCGATCCAGCTCTTCCTTAAAGCCGAGATCAAGCAGGCGGTCCGCCTCGTCGAGCACCAGCACCGACACCTCCGCGAGCGACACCGCGTTGTGGTCGATCAGGTCGAGCAAGCGCCCCGGCGTGGCCACGAGAAGATCCGCGCCGCCGCCCAACGCCATCATCTGCGGGTTGATCGAGAGGCCGCCGACCGCGACTAGCGTCTTCAGCGGTTGGGGCAGGTAGCGCGCGTATTTGCGCACCGACTCCACCACTTGCGTCGCCAGCTCGCGCGTCGGCACCAGCACCAGCGCGCTCACGAAGCGCCCGTGCGGCCGGCGCGCCTCCGCCAGCTTTTGCACGATGGGCAGGGCGAACGCCGCCGTCTTGCCCGAGCCGGTCTGCGCCGAGGCCCACACGTCGCCGCCACGCAAGATCGCCGGAATCGCCGCCGCTTGGATGGGCGTCGGCGACTCGTAATGCCACGCCGCGACCGCACGCTGCAACGGCTCGGAAAGACCTAAGGAAGAAAAAGACATATCACCTGATTCAGCGCGCCTTCCCCTATAAAGCCATTCGCAAAACCCGTCGCATCGTTTCCCGAAACCGAAGTCGCCCGACACCACCCTGCAACGGCCTGCGCCCTAGCCCTTCGCCGCGTCACCCGAGACCAGTGCCCGCGCGGTCTTTTTAAAAAAACGAAGCCACAACTCCGACGGCCTCACGCCCTGGACCGGCTTCGACGAATGGATCTGGCGACCGCTCACCGCCCCACGCCTGTGCGTTGCCGTTCTGAACAGGCGCGCGCGAGCTCGGCGGCGAAGAACGGCCCCTCGTAGATCAAGCCCGTGTAAACCTGCACCAGCGTCGCGCCCGCATCGAGTTTCTCGCCCGCGCTCGCCGCGTCCGTGATGCCGCCCACCGCCACGATGGGCAGCTTGCCGCCCGTGGTCTTCGAAATGTAGCTCACGATTTCCGTGCTGCGACGACGCAACGGCGCGCCGCTCAAACCGCCCGTCTGGCCGATATCGGAAAAATACCCCGGACGCGCCAGCGTTGTATTCGTGGCGATGATACCATCGAGCCCGAACTCCGCGATCACGCCGAGCGCCGCGTCGATCTGCGGCCAGCTCAAATCCGGCGCGATTTTCAACAACAACGGCTTCCGACCCTTGCCGCCCTCCTCCCTGGCGCCGCGCTCGCGGTTCGCCGCGCTCAAGGCGCCCAGCAACTCGCGCAACGGTTTCTCATCCTGCAGCGCGCGCAGCCCCGGCGTGTTCGGACTGGAAACGTTCACCACTAGATAATCGGCATAATCCGCCAGCCGCCCGAAGCTCGTCAGGTAGTCCTGCGTCGCCTCCTCGTTCGGCGTCACCTTCGATTTCCCTAGATTGATGCCGAGCGGAATGCGGCGATGCCCCACGCCCGGCTGCTTCGCCAGACGCGCGGCCACCGCCTCGCTGCCCTCGTTGTTGAAACCCATGCGATTGATCACCGCCCTTTGCTCCGGATAACGAAACAGGCGCGGCTGCGGATTACCCGGCTGCCCCAGCGCCGTGACCGTGCCGATTTCCACGTGACCAAAACCCAGCGCCGCCGCCGCCGTCCATGCGCGCGCGTTTTTGTCGAAACCCGCCGCCAGGCCCACCGCGTTGGGGAACTCCAACCCGAAGGCCTTCACCGGAGCGTGCAGCGCCGGATCGAGCCGGTTAAACGCCTCGAGCGCACGGCACAGCGGCGACACGCGACCGAGCAACGCCAACGCGTCCACTCCGATTTCATGCGCGCTCTCGGGATCGAGACCGAACAACAGCGGCTTTGCGACGAGACTGTATAAAGAGGCCATAAAAAGAAGTTCATCCCATGCGCCTCGCGCCTTAAAACGCAAGAGCCCGTGCACGAGTTCCCGCAAGAGTTCCCCACCTCAAAGCGGCCTGCGCAAAAAACCTCGTTTTCGCGGTTTGACTCATACCGAGCCGCACGCATGGCTGCGTGCTAATCCCCTCATTTACCTACCGCAAATCATGGCAAACATTTCCGCTATCCTCGACTGGTGCATCGTCCGTCTCGGTGAAGACCACAACTGGTGGGTCGATGAAGTCAGCGATCCCGTTCGCTGGGACACCGACGGCCTCAGCATCATCGATCCCCGCCAAGCCGCGCACCTCATCGAACTCTGCGACCCCCTTCGCGACTACGGTTTCGACCAGGACATGTTCGAGGCCGCCTTCATTCCCTTCCGCATCGAGAAAGAAGCCCCAAAATCCCGCATCCGCCTGAAACGCGTGAAGGATTCCGTCTTCGACTCCGAGGAGAAACTGTTCCTCCTCGCCGACGTCGTGGACGACGAGAACGGCCCTTTCGCCGACCTGCTCGACCACCTCACCCGAGCCCGCGTCAAACTCCTCAACGACGTTTTCAAATTCGAGTCCAAGCTCACTGTTGACGAGGTCGAGGACGAGCTCCGCGAAGACCAGAACGCCAGCTTCATCGAGGGCAAAGCCGTCCACGTTTTCGACGAAATCCTCGCCATCCTTGATTACGCCCCCGCCGGCTTCGACGAAAACGAAGAGGACGGCGAACGCACCGTCGCTTCCGAAGACGACGCCGAGATCGACGACGCCGAACTGCCCGAAGTGAATGACGAGGACGAAGACGCCATCAAAAACGACACCTCGCTCAAGTGGGACGAGGAAGACGAAGTGAACGCCGATCCCGATGCCAAAAAGAAGCCCGCCAGCAACGACGAGGACGAGGATTCCGACGATGAAGATGACGAAGAAGACGACGAGGATTCCGACGACGAAGATGACGACAAACCCAAGTCCAAATCGAAGTCCAAATCGAAGTCCAAGGCTAAGCCCGCGCCCAAGGCGAAGGGCAAGACCGGCAAAAAGCGCTAAGGGCCCGTCAGAAAATTATTGTCGCAATCTGACTCGATCTTTTGGCCGG
>CAZOGV010000133.1:0-8145 GCA_964579225.1 uncultured Akkermansia sp.
ACGTGGCTCGTTTCGTAAGAAACGGGATTCCTATAAACCGCCGCGCTCTCCACCGCGCCCGCGCCCCCCTGCGCGCGCCCGTCGTGAAATGGTAAACTTCGCGAAACTTCGCGAAAGATGCGAAGCCTGGCTTGCATTTGTTAGGCCCCTGATCATTAGGTGGCTGACTATCACGTCACTAACTACCCCGGCATGCCCCACCTCCTCCTAAAAGATCTACCCCGCTACGAGTGCCTCCTCGAATGCGCGAAAAAGTTCCCCGCCCTCAACCCTTCGGCGTGCGAGAGCTTCCTCCATCTCCTGCGCGCCGGCGACGAAGCCTTCCGCGTGATCGACGCCCATTTCAACGCCCGCGGTCTCAGTCAGGGGCGTTTCACCGTGCTCATGCTTTTGTTCGATAAAAACAACGGCGAGCCCCAGGCGCTCACCCCCGCCCAACTCGCCGAGCAGTCGGGCGTCACCCGCGCCACCATGACCGGCCTCATCGATACCCTGGAGCGCGCCGACATGGTCGTGCGCACCCCCGATCCCGCCGACCGCCGCCAAGTCTCGGTCCAGCTCACGCCGCACGGGCTCCAGTTTCTGCAAGACATGCTCCCCGAGCACTTCGCCCGCATAAACACCCTGCTCGAGCCGCTCAGCGACAAAGAGCGCCGCACCCTCGTCCGCCTGCTCGGCAAGATCACCGACCAGGCCCTCGAAGCGTTTCCCTCACCCGGCGAAGCCTCGGCCGGCGCAAGCACCTGATGTCTTCGCCGCGCGCTTTCGCCGAGCGCGCGGCCCGCCCTTTTTACCGCTCCTCCTCTTCGTCACATGAATAAAAAATTCCTCTTCACCCTCGGCGGCTTCCTGCTCGTCGTGCTGGTGCTCGTGGCCGTGAAAATGGCCCAGGTCAAAAAACAGATGTCGATGCCGTTCACCATGCCGGCCGCCTCGGTGACCACCATCGAAGCCGTGCTCGCCACCTGGCCGCCCGTCTTGCACGCCATCGCCACGCTCGCCCCGGTGCAGGGTGTCGATCTCGCGGCCGACGCCGACGGCGTGGTCACCGCGATCCACGTCGAAAACGGCGCCGCCGTGGCTAAGGGCGACCTCCTCCTCGAACTCGACACCACTGTCGAGGCCGCCCAGCTCGCCTCCGCCGAGGCCCGCCTCGTCATCGCACAGCTCAACGCCGACCGCTCCCGCGAACTCCGCGCGAGCAACACCAACAGCCAGGCCGAGCTCGACGCCACGCTCGCCCAGCTCAACCAGGCCGAGGCCGACGCCGGCGCCCTCCGCGCCGCGCTCGAAAAGAAACGCATCCGCGCCCCGTTCTCCGGTCGCGTCGGCATCCGCCACGTCAACGTCGGCCAATACGTCTCGCGCGGCGTCGCCCTGATGCCGCTCCAGCGCCTCGACTCGATGTTCGTCAACTTCTCCATCCCGCAGCGCCAACTGCCCCTGCTATCCGTCGGCCAGGAAGTGCGCGTGCGCGTCGATGCCTTCACCGATCGCGTATTCACCGCCAAGGTCAGCGCCATTAATCCCGCCGTCGATGCCGCCTCGCGCAACGTCTCCGTGCAGGCCGACCTCGTGAACCCCGACGAGATCCTGCGCGCCGGCATGTTCGCCCGCGTCGAGGTCGTGCTCCCCGCCGAGGCTCCCGCCGTCGTTCTGCCCGCCACCGCCGTTTCCTACGCCTCCTTCGGCAATTCCGTTTTCGTGCTCGAAACCATGAAGGACCCGCGGGGCAACGAATACCTCGGCGCGGTGCAGCGCTTCGTGACCCTCGGGCCAACCCGCGGCGACCAGATCGCCATCCTCGAAGGCGTGAAGGAGGGCGAGACCGTCGCCACCTCCGGCGTGTTCAAGCTCCGCCAAGGCCTGCCCGTGCAGGTCAACAACGCCAAACTCCCGGCCAATTCGCCCGAGCCCACGCCGCCCAGCACCTGAGCGCGCGCCGCCCGTCCGATCCCGCCCGCATCCATCCGCTTTTCCCTTCCGCCGCGTTCGCGCGGAGACCGCCATGAAATCGAGTTTCACCGACCTCTTTGTCCGCAAGCCCGTCATCGCGCTCGTGGTCAACATTCTCATCCTGATTCTGGGCATCGTAGCCTACAATCAGCTCAACGTCCGCCAATACCCGCGCAGCGACAGCGCCGTGGTGAAGGTGAACACCGTTTACTTCGGTGCCGGCGCCGAGACCGTGCGCGGCTACATCACCACCCAGCTCGAGCGCGTCATCTCCAGCGCCGACGGCATCGACTACATCGAGTCCTCCAGCGCCGCCGGGCTTAGCTCGATCAGCGTGTATTTGCGGCTCAACTACGACACCAACGCCGCCCTCGCCCAGATCAGCGCCAAGATCGATCAGGTGCGCAACGAACTCCCGCCCGAGGCCGAGTCGCCCACCATCAGCGTCGAGTCGAGCGACAGCCAGTTCGCCTCGATGTATCTCAGTTTCTTCTCCGACACCCTGGAGCAAAACCAGATCACCGATTACCTGAACCGCGTCGTCCAACCCCAGCTCTCGTCCATCAAGGGCGTGCAGCGCGCCGACGTGCTCGGCGGACGCGTGTTCGCCATGCGCATCTGGCTGCAACCCGACGAACTCGCCGCGCGCAACCTCAGCCCCGCCGAGGTGCGCCGCGCCCTCGCCGCCAACAACGCCCTCGCCGCCGTCGGCTCCACCAAGGGCTCCATGATCCAGGTCAGCCTCGTGGCCGACACCGACCTCAAAAACGTTGAGCAGTTTAAACAACTCGTCGTCGCCGAGCGCAACGGCTCCATCGTGCGCCTCGAAGACGTCGCCGAGGTCGTGCTCGGCGCCGAGAGCTACGACGAGGAAGTGCGCTTCGGCGGCCAGAAAGCCACCTTCATGGGCATCTGGGTCCTGCCCACCGAGTCCACCGTCGAGGTCATCCAGCGCGTGCGCGACGTGTTCCCCGGCATCCAGGAACGCCTGCCCGCCGGCCTCCAGGCCGACATCGGCTACGACGCCACCGCCTACATCGAGGACGCCCTCGCCGAGATCGTCAAAACCCTGCTCGAAACCCTGCTCATCGTCGCGGTCGTCATCTTCTTTTTCATGGGCTCGCTGCGCTCCGTGCTCGTGCCGCTCGTGGCCATGCCGCTCTCCTTGCTCGGCGCGTTTTTCGTCATGCTCGTGCTGGGATTCACCGTGAACCTGCTCACGCTTTTGGCCATCGTGCTCGCGGTCGGCATCGTGGTGGACGACGCCATCGTCATGGTGGAAAACGTCGAGCGCCACGTGCGCGAGGGCAAGTCGCCCTTCGACGCCGCCATCCTCGGCGCGCGCGAACTCGTCGGCCCCGTCATCTCCATGACGATCACCTTGGCCGCGGTTTACGCGCCCATCGGTTTCCAAGGCGGCCTCACTGGCGCGCTCTTTCGCGAGTTTGCCTTCACTCTCGCCGGCGCGGTCGCGGTGTCGGGCTTCGTCGCCCTCACGCTCTCGCCCATGATGAGCTCCGTCCTCCTGCGCGATCACAAGCACGAGGAGCAAGGCCTGACCGGAAAAATCAACCGCTTCTTCGACCGCCTGCGCGCCCGCTACGAGCGCGTCATCACCGCGATGACCGCTCCCCGCGAAGATCGCCGCCTCGCGTGGTCCGTCATACCCGCCGGCCTGCTCGTCGGGCTCGTCGCCTGGGGTCTTGGCCTGCTCATCACCTTCGCCTTTTTCGGTCCCGGCGGAGCGCGCGGCGCGCTCAAGCCGATGGCCATGGGCATAGGCGCGTTCACCGTGCTCGGCATCATCCTGAGCTTCGTCTTCGACCTGATGTTCGGCCGGCGCTTCCGCACCGTGCATTACGTGCTCACCGGCGCGTTCCTGCTCACCTTCCTGCTCGGTCCCTTCTTCAAGTTTGCCGAGAGCGAACTCGCGCCGAAGGAGGACCAGGGCTTCGTCTTCAGCATCCTCGACCCGTCGCCGAACGTGACGATCGACCACAACCTCATCTTCGCCGAGCAGGTGCAGGACATGTTCGAGTCGCTGCCCGAGTATGATAATTCCTTTCAGATCACCGGCGCGCAGTTCGGCTTCGGCGGCGTGATCCTAAAACCCTGGTCGCAGCGCACCCGCTCCGCGCTCGAAATCGAGCAGGCCCTGCAAGAACCGGCCGCTACCATCCCGGGCTTCAAAGTCATCGTCGCCTCGCCTCCGCCTCTGCCCTCCGGTGGCGGCAACTTCGGTGTCGAGTTCGTGATTCGCTCCACCGCCAGCCACGACCAGATGTGTGAGTTCACCGAGAAGCTCGTCGAATACGCGAACGGCGAGGCCAACCCGCCCAACGCCAAACCGATTTTCTTCTTCGCCAAATCCGACCTCAACTTCGACCTGCCCCAGTTCGAGATCGAGATCGACAAGGACAAGGTCGCCGCGATGGGCCTCAGCCTGGCCGACATTTCCCAGGACCTCGGCGTGCTCCTCGGCGGCGGCTACGTGAACCGCTTCGTCAACGACGGCCGCAGCTACCGTGTCATCCCGCAAGTCGAGCGCGGCTCGCGCCTCAATCCCGACCAGGTGCTCGATTTCCATGTGCGCGGTCCTAACGGCTCCCTCATCCCGCTCTCCACCATCGCCACCATCCACGCCAACGTGGAGCCGCGCACCCTGAACCGTTTCCAGCAGCTCAACTCGGTGAAGATCGAAGCCATCGGCCCCTCGATCAACGCCGCGCTCAAGGTGCTCGAGGCCAAGGCCGCCGAAATTTTACCGCCCGATTACTCCATCGATTACGGCGGCCAGTCGCGCCAGCTCCGCACCGAGGGCAATTCCCTCGTGCGCGCCGGCCTGCTCGCGCTCGTGCTCATCTTCCTCGTGCTCGCGGCGCAGTTTAACTCCTTCCGCGACCCGCTCATCATCCTCGCCGGCTCCGTGCCGCTCGCGGTCGTGGGCGCGATGACGCCCCTCTTCCTCGGCCAGACCACGCTCAACATCTACTCCCAGATCGGCCTTATCACGCTGGTCGGTCTCATCGCCAAAAACGGCATCCTCATCGTCGAGTTCGCCAACTCCCAGCAGGAAAAAGGCGTGGCCAAACTCGAAGCCATCCGCTCCGCCGCCGCCACCCGTCTGCGCCCCGTGCTCATGACCTCGGCCGCCACCGTTTTCGGTCACATGATGCTCATCTTCGTGACCGGCCCCGGCGCCGCCGCGCGCAACAGCATCGGCTGGGTCCTCGTCGTCGGCATGGCGATAGGCACCGTTTTCACCCTGTTCGTGGTGCCCGCCTTCTACGTGCTTATCGCCCGCGATCGCCAACGCGATCACGCTCCGGCCTTGCCGGTCCCATCCGTGTAAATAGCCGCCCACGTTCGACATTTCTTCCGTTCCACCCGTCTCTTCCCCTCGTTTCTTCATGCAACGCATCGCCTTCACCGCCGCCGCCCTTCTCGCCGCCGTCGCCGCCACGCCGGGCGTCCATGCCGTGGAGCTGCCGCTCGTCGGCCCGCTCGCGCCCGCCGAAGCCCTGCGGCCCGAGCCCGCCGCGCCCGTCGCTCCGCCCGCGCCCGACGTGCCCGACGCGCTCACCCTCGACGAGGCCCTGATGTTCGCGCTGGAGAATAATTTCTCCATCCGCCAGGCCCGCCAACGCCTGAAGGAGCAAGAAGGCCTCATCGTCGAGGTGCGCGCCCAAGTCCTGCCCAACATCACCGCCGAGGGAAACTACCGCCGCGAAGACAGTAACCTCGTTCAAAACAACGGCGGCGGCGGTGGGGGCGGCGGCGCAAACTCCAACCAGAACTGGACCATCGGCCTCTACGCCCGCCAGCTCCTCTACAGCGGCGGAGGCGTGCGCGCCGCGCTCGACGCCGCCAGCGTCACCCGCGAAGCCGCCCTGCTCGATATCCAGAGCGTCATCGCCAAGGTCCTGCTCGATGTCCGCATCCGCTTCGCCGACGTGCTCCTCAACCGCCAGCGCATAACCGTGCAGGAGCAAAGCGTCGCCCTCCTCCAAGAGCAGTTGCAGAACGTGAAAAACCGCTTCGAGGCCGGCAGCGTTTCCCAGTTCGAGGTGCTCACCGCCGAGGTCGCGCTCGCCAACGCCCAGCCCGCGCTCATCACCGCGCGCAACGCCTTCCGCATCGCGATCGACGAACTCCGCGCCGTGCTCGGCTACCAGGGCAACTTTGTGTCCGACCTGCGCAAGGTTCCCGAATTCACCGGCGAGCTTGTTTTCACCCCCATCGACTACGACCTCGGCGAGGCCTTGCTCGCCGCGCGCGAACGCCGCCCCGAACTCCGCCGTCTCGAACAACTCGAAAAAGCCCGCGAAGCCGGCGTGGTCGTGGCCCGCTCCGATTACCTCCCCGAGCTCAGCCTGATCGTCGGTTACGAAGGCCGCAAAGATCGCGCCTCCAATTCCTTTTCCGACACCCGCGACGGCTGGACCGCCGGCGTGCAGGGCAGCTGGGCGATCTTCGACGGCGCGCGCACCCGAGGCCGCGTCACGCAGGCGCGAGCCCAGCTCGCGCAAGCCCGCCTCAGCGTTTCCGAGCAGACCCTCGCCATCGAGGTTGAGGTGCGCCGCGCCATCTCCTCTCTCCAAGAAGCCGCCGAGCTCGCCGCCGCCGCCGAGAAGGTGGTGGGCCAGGCGACGGAGGCCCTGCGCCTCGCCGACGTGCGCTACCGCAACGGAGCCGCGACCCAGCTCGACGTCTTGCAAGCCCGCCAAGCGCTCACCGAAGCGAGCCTCAACAAGCTCGAGGCCAACTACCGCCACACCATCGCGCTCGCGACCCTGCGCAAAGCCATCGCCGAAGCCGACACCTACGAAGTGGCGCCCTGAAAGCGACGTAGTCCCCCGCCTGCAACCGCGTCGTTTGGTTGGTCGGTAGGGTGGGGGCTTATTCTAATGCACGTTCAAGTTGAGCCTCTGTGGGTAGGGACGGACCGCTGGGCCGTCCGCTCCGTTGGGTCGGAGCCGAATGGGTCAGGCCGAGTTTCGTTGCAGATTTTGGGGCGCACGGAGGAACAGCTTCGCACCAAGCCCTTCTCGAAGCGATGGAAGTTGGAGCTGGCGGACCGGGTGCAACGCGGGCGAGCGGGACGGAGTGGCGGTTGGGCGTCTCGACACCGACGAAGCTCTCGCCGGGGATGGGGGCCTGGATGCGGACGGCGTTGGCGGAGAGGGCGAGGGCGAGGTTTTTTTCGAGGGCGGCGATGGATTCGACGCGCACGCCGAAGCCGGGTTTGACGCGAAACTGGGTGACGCGCGGGCCGACGATGGAGTCGTGGACAAAGGCGTCCACGGCGAAGCTATCGAGGGTGTTTTGGAGCGTGAGCTTGTTGGCGGCGACCTCCTCGGGCGGCACGAGTTGTTGTTCGGCGGAGGTGGGGGCGCGGAGCAGGTCGAGCGAGGGCAGGCGGTAGTCGGCGAGGTCGGCGGGCGTGAAGGGATCGGGCGGGGGCGGGGTGGGGCGGTTGGAAATTGAGCTCACGCTCAATCCTACGTCGGAGTCGGAAATTGAGCTCACGCTCAATCCTACGTCGGAGTCGGAAATTGAACTCACGTTCAATCCTACGTCGGAGTCGGAGGGCGAGGGCTGGCCGGCGGCGGCCATGTCGGCCTGGCGGTCGCGGGCGTTTTTGCGCAGGGATTCGAGGTGGTCGAGGGCGTCTTCGAGGCGCTCGCGGTGGCGGGCCTGGAGCGTGGTGCGTTCTTCGCGTCGGGCGGAGAGTTCTTCGTGCCAGAAGGCGAGCAGGCGGTGGTCCTCGGCGAGGTCGGCGTCCTGGGTGTCGTTCACGGTCAACTCCGGCGCGACCGCGTCGGGTGGAGGGGGTGATGACGTGAGCGAGGAAACCGACATGAGGGGGCGAAACGACAGGAGCCCGCGGCGAACCTTGCAACACCCCGCTGCGTGATTTTTTACCCGGCGAGGAGCACAAAAAGGGCGCGATGGTGAAATCGCGCCCGAAGGGGGGGAATGAACTGTGAAGGCTTCGGGGTGCGGAGCCGCGGAGCGGCGGGCCCGGCGGTCCCGCCCTACCTGGGAGCCGCAACGGGCGTTAGAAATTCCAGGTGAGGCTGGAGCCGAGGCCGGTGTTGACGGTCTGGTAGTCGGCACCGAAGGCGTTGGAGTCGTTGTCCACGAAGTTTACGCCGAGGGAGGCGCGGATGGTGTCGTTGAACAAGT
>CAZOGV010000134.1:0-8048 GCA_964579225.1 uncultured Akkermansia sp.
GGGTTCGAACCAAAAACGAACCAAGAACGAACCAAAAACGAACCAAGAACGAACCAAAATCGAACCGAAAACGAACCAACCAATTTCCACCCCGCACCCCGCCACCACAACGAGTTCCGTGACCGTGTAACCTATTGGGTTACACGAAACCGTCTCCCCCAAGGCCCGCGCCACCGGGTGCGCCACGCCGCGTTCCACCGCCGCCACCACCGCCTTCAACTCCGCCTCGCGCTCCCGCCACGCCGGCTCGATCTCCCAACCGAGCACCGTCAAACGCTCCTCCGAAAGCGTGCCCGTCTTGTCGAAGCACACCGTGTCCACCCGCGCCAACGCGTCCAAAAAATCCCCGCTGCGCGCGACGATCCCCAGCTTCGCCAAGCGCGCCAGCCCGCCCCACACCGCCACCGGCGTCGCCAGCCCCATCGCGCACGGACACGCCACCAACAACGCCGCCATCGCGTTGAACAAAGCCCGCGTCCACTCCACGCCCGCACCCAGCCACCAACCCAAAAACGTCGCCGCCGCCACGCTCGTCACCACCGGCAGCCACCACGCCATCAAGCGGTCCGCCTGCGCCTGCAAACGCGACGGAGCCAGCCGCGCCTCCGCCACCGCGCGCAACACCCCGTCGAGCCTCCGCCCCCCCGCCTCCGCCGCGATCACCAGCCGCCCGTCCACCGCATGCGTGCCCGCCCACACCCGCTCGCCCGGCCCGCGCGACACCGGCCGCCACTCGCCCGTCAACACCGCCTCCTCCACATACGACCGCCCCTCCGCGATCACCCCATCGACACAAATCGCCCCGCCCGGCGCCACCACCACGCACTCCCCTCCGCGCAACTCCGCCACCGCGCACGTCTCCTCCCGCCCATCGTCCGCCAGCACCACGCAGCGATCATATTTCTCCGCCACCGCGTCCGCCGCCCGCAACGCCGCCGAGCGGCTGCGCGCGCCCGCCATCTTGCCCAGCGTGTGCACCACCACCAACACCGCCACCACCTCGTAATAAACCGAACCCGTGCCCGTGAACGTGCTCGTCAACGAACCGCCCAACGCGCCGAGCAGCGTGGTCAAAAACAACAAATCGATCGACACCCGCCGCTCCCGCGCCGCCGCCCACGCCTGCCCGATCAGGTCGCGTCCCAGAAAAACCAATACGGCCGCCGCGCTCGCGATCAGCCCGCCGTGCACCACCCAATACGCCGCGCCCTCCGCCGGCGTGATGTTCACCGCCAGCGAAAACACCATCGCCTGCGCCGCCACCGCCAGCCCGATACCTATGCGCAACCACCCGCGATCCACCGCGCGCGCATCCGCCTGCACCCCCGGCTCGGCCCCAAGGAGCGGCGACACTCCTGTCGCCGACGTTTCCTCCGCCGACGTCATGGCTCCACCCGTAACACGAAGGGCAGAAATCGCTCCCCGCCCTCCAGATTCACCTGCGCCCACACCACATACTCACCCGACCTCGGAATCGTGAGATCGAACCACAATTTCGGCTCGCGCGCATCCGGCGCCGCCACCGCGTAATCTCCCGGCCGCTCCCCGCGTGGATGCATATGGGCAAACCCGCTGCGCTCCGGATCGAACGCCACTAGATGCGCATAAGCGTCCATCACGATCGCCATCGGCACCTCGCCCCCCGCGACTTCGCGACCCGAAAAAATCAGCGTCGAAGGCACGCCCGCCCGCACCGGCGCGCCGTCATGAGTCGTCAGCTTAAACCGCCACGGCCCCGCCTCCGCCTCCTCGCCCACCCGCGTAAATTTTTCCGCCTTCGTCTCCCCCGCCGGCCCGCTCGCCGAGCCTGCCGCGCCCGCGCCCACCGTGTAGTCCGCAAACGAATACAAGCCCCGCCCGGTCGCCGTCGGCGTGAAATCCGCGAACACCCGATACACACCCGCTCGCGCCGGCGTGTGCTTAAAAACCCACTCGCCCGCTTTCTCGCCCGGCTCGGGATGCAGGTGCTGATAATCCATCAGCGTCGGATCGACCACCAACAGGTGCAGTTTGCGCGTATGCACCGTCACCAGATCCACCGGCCCGATGGCTTTGCCCGCCGATGTGGTGAGCGTGAGCACGAACGCCGACTCGCGCCCGACCTCCGCCGCTGCGCCGTCCGCCTCGCGCAGCTCCAGCCGCACCGGCGAACGCGCCGCCACCACCGGGATGAATTGCGGATTCGAGGGATCGCACATTTCCAGCGCATTGGCCCCCGACACCTGAAAATCCATGTGATGCAGATTCGTGCCCGTCGGCAGCACACGAAATCCCACATACAGCGCCACCGCCGCGACCGTGATCCACGCCGCTCCGCGCCAGTTCACTCCCGTCGATTCGATCTTATCCGCGTTCATCAGCGTAATCCGCGGTTAAAAATAAAATGTTTCAAATTCATCACCGCGTCATCTTCCCCACAAACTCCTCCGGCGACCAGCCCGACCCGTCCGCCCGCCACACGATGCGGCCCTGCTCGTTGATCAACAGCGTCGCCAGCGTGTGGTTGAGCACCCCGCCTTTCATTTCGGTCAAAATCCCGAACTGTTTGAACAGGTCCTTAATCGCGCTCTCCGGCCCGGTGAGGAACGAGAAATTCGTCGTATCGATGCCGCGCACCTCCGCGTATTGCTTCAACACCCCGGGCGTGTCGTATTCCGGATCGAGCGTGATCGACACCAGCTCCAGATTCGCCACCCCCGCCTCCTTCGCGAGTTCCTGGGTGCGGATCATTTTCATCGTCGCCGCCGGGCACATCGTCGCCACCGGGCAACGCGTGAAAATGAAGTTCAACATCACCTGCTTCCCGCGCCAACGCCCCGCCGGCACCACCTCGCCGTTTTGATTATAGAGCGCGAAGTCCGGCAGATTTTCCCCGACCTCGCGGTAGGCCTTGCGCCCGCGAATCGACGTATCCTCGCGCAAGGCCGCCGCCGCCTTGTTCACTTGCGACTCCGCCGTGGCATCGCCCCACCACACGCCTTCCAACCGAAACCGGCCGCCCTCGCCCTCGACCAGCGTCGCCCGCAGTCGCGCGCCCTCTTTCGCCAGCGCCAGATCGCCCGCGCCCACGTGAAACTCCATCGTCATGCGCGGCATGTAGCCGGGAATCTCATCGTGATCGACCAACAGCGTGCCGCGCTCCTCCATCACCGCGACGACCTGCCCGGTCACGGGATAACGCGGCTCCGCCGACTCCTCCGCCGCGGCCGCGCTCCCGTCCGCCGCCGGCCGACAACCCGTCGCGCCGAGCAAACACAAGAGGATCGCAAAACCAAAAATCACGACGCGTGGGGTCCGTTCATTCATGCTTCCACCGTTCCGCGCCGGGGAAACGATTGTCAAAGGCATTGCGAATTCTAGGTTCTCCCCTTCTTTGCGCGATTCCCGCCACTCATGACCACGTCCGCGACCACCACTCTCCCCGACTCTCCCGGCACCGCGCGCGCCACCGCCGCCTACCGGCCGGCGTTGTTCTGCTTCGCCGCCGCGTCCGCCGCGTGGGTGTTCGTCGTCGTCACCATGGGCGCGTTCACCACCAGCATCGGCGCCGGCATGGCCTTCCCCGACTGGCCGCTCTCCAACGGTTCCATCAACCCCGAGGGCTGGCTGCGCGACATCTACATGTTCGCCGAGCACTCGCACCGCCTCTTCGGCATGGTCATGGGCTTCCTCGCCATCGGCACCGTCATCTGGCTGCACCGCGTCGAAACCCGCGCCTGGGTGCGCCGCCTCGGCTGGGCCGCCCTCGCCATCGTCGTCATCCAGGGAATCATCGGCGGCAAACGCGTGCTGCTCGACGGCATCGTCGTCCCGGGCTTCGACCTCACCCTCGGGCAAATGCTCACCATCCCGCACGGCATCCTCGCCCAGGTTTACGTGTGCGTGCTCTTCGCCATCGCCGCCGCCCAGTCCCGCGCCTGGATCGCCGGCGCGGAGCGCCCCGTCGCCGCGTGGCTGCGCCGCTCGGCCATCGCGGTCGCCGTCCTTGTGACCGCCCAGCTAGTCATCGCCGCCGTCATGCGCCACAACATGGCCGGCCTCGCCATCCCCACCTTCCCGCACAGCACCCCCGACGGCGGCTGGCTGCCCACCAACTGGAATTTCCGCGTCGGCATCCACTTCATCCACCGCGTCATGGCCCTCGTGCTCACCGGCGCCATCCTCGCCCTCGCCGTCGCGATCTGGAAACAGGCCTTCATCTCGGCCGGCCTGCGCCGCCTCGCGGGCCTGCTCGTGTTCCTGCTCGCCGGCCAGATCGCCCTCGGCATCGCCACCGTGCTCACGTATCGGGATCCCTACTACACCACCGGCCACGTCATCGGCGGCGCGCTCACCCTCGCCGTGTCGCTTCTTATCGCCCTCTGGATGCACCGTCCGCTTCGCTCCGCCCCCGCCGCATGACAGACGTCCACGAATCCGCGCCGGCGCCCGCCGCCTCCACCTCCTTTCGCGACCTGTTGGAGCTTACCAAGCCGCGCCTGAGTTTTCTCTCCGTGCTCACCACGCTCGTCGGCTACGCCGCCGCGCGCCCCGGCTGGCACCCGAAGGAGTTTGCCTTTCTCTGCGTCGGCACCTGCGCCTGCGCCGGCGGCGTGGCCGCGATCAACCAGTGGATGGAGGCCGACACCGACGCGCGCATGGAGCGCACCGCCGACCGTCCCCTCCCCGCCGGACGCCTCCCTCCCGGCAACGCCTTCGTGCTCGGCTGGGGCCTGTGCGCCTTCGGCCTCGGCGCGCTCTTCGCGCAGGTCAACGGCCTCGCCGCCTTCTTCGCGCTCGCCACCATCGTGAGCTACCTCGCGCTTTACACCCCCGCCAAGCGCGGCTCGCGCTGGGCCACCGAGATCGGTGCCATCGCCGGCGCCTTCCCCCCGCTCATCGGCTGGGCCGCCGCCGAGGGCGGGCTCGTCCAAGTCGGCGTGCTGGGCTGGATTTTATTCGGCATCCTCGCGACCTGGCAAATCCCCCACTTCATGGCCATCGCGTGGACCTACCGGCACGACTACGCGCGGGTGAACTTTCCCATGCTCACCACCCGCGATCCCGACGGCGGACGCGTGGCGCGCTGGTCCTTGATCAACACCATCGCCGTCGTCGCGCTCTGCCTGCTGCCGAGTTTCCTCGGCCTCACCACGCTCGGCTACGCCGCCGTCACCGCCGCGCTCGGCGCGTGGTTCCTCGCCCGCGCCATCGCGTTCACCAAACCCGATAACCGCGACGCCTCGGCGAAAAAACTCTTCCTCTGCTCCATCGCCTGGCTGCCGCTGCAACTCGGCGCGCTGGTGATTGATCGTCTCTATTTCGGCTACTAACCGCGTCCCATGACCATCAACGACATTCCCGCCCTCAACGCCGGCCTCAACGCCCTCGCCACCGTGATCATGACCGCCGGCTTCGTCTTCATCAAGGCGGGCAACAAGGTCGCCCACCGCGCCTGCATGCTCGCGACCGGCGTGGTCTCCGCCGTGTTTCTCGTCGGCTACGTCGCCCACAAAATCCTCAAGGGCATGGAGGCCGGCGCGGGCGAAGCCATCCACACCCAGTTCGGCGGCGAAGGCGCGATCCGAGTCGTGTATCTCGTGATGCTGCTCACCCACGTGATCCTCGCCATGGCCATCGCCTATCTGGTGCCGCGCACCTTTCACCTCGCCCTCACCGGCCAATACGAGCGCCACAAAAAGTGGGCGCGCATCGTTTTCCCCATCTGGTATTACGTGAGCGTCACCGGCGTGCTGGTGTATTTCTTCCTCTACCAGTGGTGGCCGTCCGCCGGGTAAAAGCGGCCAGGTCTGGAAGGAAACCTGCTGACGGAATCGGCGCCACCTTCTCCCTCCCATGGCCGCCTATTCCGTCACCCTTGGTCGCACCCGCCACGTCTTCGCCAGCCTCGGCGAACTCCTGGCCAAGGCCACCCCGCGTCGCTCGGGCGACGAACTCGCCGACGTCGCGCTCGCCGATTCCCTCGCGTATCCACTTATCCCCTACGAGGCCGCCGAGGTTACCCGCCTCATCCTCGACACCCACGACCGCGCCGCCTTCGCCCCCGTGGCCAGCCTCAGCGTCGGCCAGTTCCGCGACTGGCTCCTGCGCATCGCCGCCAAACTCGCCTGGCTCCTCGCCGAATCCGCCCGCACCGGCCTTAGCGGCGTTCACCTCAAGGACACCCAGCCGTCGGCCCACTGGGAGCGCCGGCTTCCAGCCGGCTTCCGACTATGATGCCGGCAAGATGCCGGCGCTCCCGGTTCACCCCCTTTTCGCCTCCCCGCCTTCGCTCTTGCCTCGCGGCGGGCGGAGCCGCATTTCTGCCCGTTTATTCTTTTCGTAAACGCCCATGAAATCGTCCCCTTCGCCCACCACGTTTCCCCAGCCCGAAATCGGCCGTGCCATGAACGGTGCTGACGTCGTCGTCGAGTGCCTCGCCCGCGAAGGGATCGACGTCATTTTCGCCTACCCCGGCGGCGCCTCCCCGGAGCTTCACCAAGCCTTCGCCCGCCGCGACGATGTTCGCGTCATCCTCCCCCGCCACGAGCAGGGCGGCGTCTTCGCCGCCGAGGCCTGGTCCCGCGCCAATGGCAAAGTCGGCGTCTGCATGGCCACCTCCGGCCCCGGAGCCACCAACCTCGTCTCCGGCATCGCCGACGCGTTCATGGACTCCGTCCCCATGATCTGCATCACCGGCCAGGTTTTCTCCAAGTTCATCGGCAAGTCCGCCTTCCAGGAGACCGATTTCTTCGGCATGACCCTGCCCATCGTTAAGCACAGCTACCTCGTGCTCGATGCCGCCGACCTGCCCCGCATTTTCAAGGAGGCCTTCATCCTCGCCCGCACCGGTCGCCCGGGCCCCGTCATCATCGACATCCCGAAGGATGTCCAGCAGGCCAAACTCACCCCGGTTTTCCCGGCCACCGTCGAGTTCGCCAACAAGTCCCTCACCGAGTTCCCCGAGGCCACCGACGCCGAGCTCAAGAACATCCTCGACCTCGTCTCGAAGGCCCAGCGTCCCATCCTCTACACCGGCGGCGGCATCATCTCCGCCGAGGCCTCCGAGGATCTGCGCAAGTTCGCCATCGCGACCAACATCCCCGTCGCCACCACGCTCATGGGCGTCGGCGCCTTCCCCGAGGATCACCCGCTCTCCCTGCGCTGGTTCGGCATGCACGGTTCCGCCTTCGGCAACTGGGCCGTCGACCAAAGCGACCTGCTCCTCTGCTTCGGCGCGCGCTTCGACGACCGCATCACCGGCGAAGTCGGCAAATTCGCGCCCAACGCCACCATCGTTCACCTCGATATCGACGCCTCCGAGCACAACAAAAACAAGCGCGTCCAGTTCCCCGTCGCCAGCGACGTCAAATACGCCCTCAAACGCCTCAACGAGCTCATCGCCGCCGCCAAGTTCACCCCGCCCGACACCAAGCCTTGGCACACCCAGTGCGCCGCCTGGAAGCGCGACTATCCCTTCGCCTACGAAGAGAGCCGCCACATCGTCCCGCAGGAAGCCGTCGCCGTGCTCCACGAGCTCACCAAGGGCGACGCCATCATCACCACCGGCGTCGGCCAGCACCAGATGTGGGCCGCCCAGTTCTATCCCTTCAAGGAACCCCGCCGCTACATCAGCTCCCTCGGCCTCGGCGCGATGGGCTTCGGCTACCCCGCCGCCATGGGCGCGAAGGTCGCCTGCCCCGACAAGCAGGTCATCGACATCGACGGCGACGGCTCCTTCCTCATGAACGTGCAGGAACTCGCCACCTGCCACATCGAGAAGATCGCCGCCAAGGCCATGATCCTGAACAACCAGCACCTTGGCATGGTCGTGCAGTGGGAAGACCGCTTCTACAACAGCATCCGCGGCAACACCATCCTCGGCGACAAGAACAACATCGGCTCGCCCGACAACCCCTCGGGCATCTACCCCGACTACGTCACCATCGCCCAGGGTTTCGGCGTCAAGGCCCGCCGCGTCTTCAAGCGCGAGGAGCTCCGCGAAGCCATCCAGGAGATGCTCGATCACGACGGCCCCTACCTGCTCGACATCATCGTGCCCTACACCG
>CAZOGV010000135.1:0-7994 GCA_964579225.1 uncultured Akkermansia sp.
ATTACGCTTATGCTTTATTTTAAAATACTTATGGGTGTGGGACAGGCTCTAGGTAGGAGCTCCGGCCTCCAAGCTCCACCAAAGGCCCCCGGCCGGACGCTTACGGTTTTCACCTGCACGATGTGAGCGCGAAGGGTAAGGACCATCAGCCGGTTGGGAGCGGGGAGATCGACTTCGAGATGGTGAGCGAATTCTGGCGTCCGGAGCATTTGCTCACGCTGGAACTGAGTCCGCGCGTGAGCGCGGAGGATGTGGCGAGTTCGAAGCGCCGCGTGGAGGAGCTAGTGACGCGGCGCTTTGGGTGAGGGGCGGCCTGAAAGGGGTTAGCTGTCAGGCGGTTAACCTTCTCTCTACAACGCCTCTCACATTTCGGTGTAACCCATTTGCGCGTTGGCGATTTCGGCTTCGTATTCGGCTCGGGTAAGGTCTCGGAAAGCTAAACGACGATAGGTGCGGAGTGTAGGGGTAAAGGGCGGGTGGTCGCCATCGGCGAGGAACTGGTGGTGGCCCCAACGGCGTCTCGGAGCGGTGTAAACAGCGGGTCTCCCCCAATGACCGGTGGCATATTGGCTGGTGAAGAGAGCGGCGATGGAGCCGCGGTAGAGAAGGGCGCTGTTTTCAGCGTTGCCCCATCGTTCATGAAAGCGGGGATAGTTTTCCACGCCGCCGGAATAAGTGGAACTGCCCGAGGAGGGCGTTTCCACGACGCCGCCCATAAACACGGCGGATATCTCGGTGGTGACGGCGCGGCGCTGGCCGACACCCGTGCCTGGTTTGGCCTCACTGGCGTCTCCGATGGGTTTGCCGCTGGCGTTCACCCATCTTGCCGAGAGAATGTTAATCGCATCGGCGGCGATCAGTGCTGGAACTTCCAAGTCGTCATTGGGATCGTGGGGAGTGCCATTGTCCCAGTTTGGATCGGGGTCGCGTTCCGAGCCGTTTTGAACGGCGGCTCCGGTGTTGGAGACGATGCCATTGGCGTTGAAATGACCGGCGATGTAAACAGGCGCATTGGTGGCTACGGTCAGGCCTTTATCCACGTTGGCGCTGGCCAGTGTGGGCAGCTGCCTTGCATTTACCAAGCGGACCGCGGTGCTGGTGCTGGTTCCGGTGCCGTGGCCAACGGAGGGAATGACGTTGCCGTCGCTACCTACAATAGGGGGAATGTCACTGGTCGTGGTGTAACCGAGGTTGGGGTTTTCGACTTCAACATAAACCGCGCCGGTCCAGCCGGTGTGTTGGTTCCAATTCGTATCGTCTACCTGAAACCTTTGAGACGCCGGGGTCGTATCAGTGGCTTGGAGGGCGGAGCGCATGATGCCCATGTCAATGTCCACCATGCTGATCACTTTTCCTTCTCGGTTATCCTGCATGCGGCGATCAGCGGTGATCATTCCGGCCGGCGGTGTGACGACTTTAGTCGGGTTATTGGCAATCCAGAGTTCGCGGTTTGGACTGGTTTTATAGGCAGCTGCGTCTTCGGCGTTGGCAAAAACGGTGGTCCGGGGTTCTGAATCGTTATCGGCGGTAGCGTTGTCCACCACAACGTAGAGACCGGCTTTGCGGGAGAATTTTTGATCTTCGATGGATTCGTTGGCGGAGCTGCTAAAATCGGGGGGGGCGATGAGTTGACGGGCATCGGACGGGGTCAGAACGCCGGGTGGATTTTGTCTTTCGACGCCCATGCTTCTGTCTTGAAAAGTCCCGTTGAAAATTTGTGAGGAGCGGTCCGCGAAGTTTTCTCCTTCGGCGCGGGTAGCTAGGCTGGAATCGAGGTATTGATTCGTGTGCGGACCGAAGGTGTGCCCGCTAATTCTGTTTTGAGGGATTGGGCCGTCGCCAACCGGGTTGCCACTGCGCACCCAGATGTTGAGTCCGATATCGTTTTTATCGGCGTAGGGGGCGGCGATGAGATCGCCGGCGGAGGAGACTATGTCGTAGAAATAAAGGCTGGAATTGGTGCTGAGATGAAAGTCTTCGTTCGAGTGGACAGGCCCCCATACGTCCATGCGCGCTCCGGGGTGAAACTCCATGCGCAAGTTGTAAAAAATGGCATAATTAAAGATGCGTGAGTCCCGCACTTCGAAGGTTTGAGTAGAATAGACGGTGGTCTCACCGGCAACCGGAGATCTGGCGGTGGCTCGTGCCAAAAGCCTGATGTTTCGTCCAAACACACTCTGGCCACGAAGGGGATCGAACTCGTTGGCTTCATCGTTGTTGTCGATTAGTCGGGAGAAGACGGAGGTTACATTGCTCACATGCAGCACCACCGATTCCGGCACCACGCTAGTGGGGGATGTATTGCTGGAGGCGAACAAAAGCGGAAGGCGGACGTTATGCGTGGTTATGGGAGAGGTGTTCAGGGTGGCGGTGGTGAAGTTGCGATTGCTCGATAGGCGGGTAGCCAGTTCGGCGGCGGCGTATTCAAGGGCGGCTTCGGCGGCGTTTAATGCTTCGATACGCACGGTATTGCGTCGATTGAGCCGCATTTCGAACACAGTATAGCGCAAAAGAACACCGGCTATAATGGCCACGGCCACGGTGATCATTATCACCAGGACGATGGTTGAGCCACGTGATGCGGAGCGTTTAATCAGCCGCGTGCTAGGCGAAGGGAGGGTGTGCGGATTCATGGGCGTTAAGGGATGTTTTTTGCCACGGTCAGCCGCGCGGTGTGATGGCGAAATTATAGGTATTGGTCACCCGCTTGGTCCGATTGCCGTGCAACACGCGCGTTTGGACAATGATACTGCGATTGGCGAAATTTATGAAATTGAGGCCGGTATCGACACCTTCGACGGTGGCGCGACCAACCAAATCGTTAACCACGATACTTGCATAATTCGCAGTGGCGGCTGCGGCGGTCGCAGGCGGGAGCAAGGACTCCAAGGTCACGGTATTCGTTAGCGTAACGGGTAAGGTGGCTCCCCAAGGCGTGGTGATGATGTCTGAACCTGCGACGCGGAAATCATCGGTATCAACCGTGTAGAGCGCATTGCGCTGCGCTCCGCCGGTAGTAGTCGATGGCTCGCGATTAGGAGCCACCCAGTAGGCGACGATACGGGAGACTTGCACGGTTTGATCGGGGTCGTCATCCGGGTCGTCGTTATAGAATCGGCTGTCAAAAACCGTGTTGTGCCGGGTGAATACAAGCACGAGAAAATCGCCGGCTTCGCCAGCGCGGATACGAAACGCCGGGATCACGGTGGAGATCGTGTTACCTACGTTTTCAGGGTCAGGTGAAACGATGGTGCGTCCACGCGAAACAGGAACGCCAGTGGTGGAGTTTTGATCGTAAAACGACTCGTAGAGAGCGGTAAAGTTGGCTGCCCGGGCCGTCCGCATCATGTCGTTGGTGAGGTCGCGGATGTCTCCGTTGATGAGGAGCTTTTGTTCTCCGTGCATCATTGAGCGCAGATTGAAGATGAAAAAGCTCATGACCAAGGTGCTGACGATGGCACCGACGGTCATGGCTATGAGAAGCTCGGTCAGCGTGAACGCTCCACACCGAAGGCGATTTTTGACGGGAACGTGCATGGGGAATAATTAGTAGTTGGGAACGACGGAGCGGACGTTTCTGATAGATCGAGTGAGGGTGCGGTTTCGCCCGTCCGGCAAGGTCACTTGGTAGTCGATTGTGATCTCAATTCCCTGAGGGGCCACCGGGTGGATTGTGGGGCTATTGAGGTTTGTAAGCATGACGCGAAATCGAAAATCCAGCGGTTGGGTGTCTTGGCCCGCTGCGTTGCGATCCAAGAATACGCGTTCGCTAGCCCATTGGTCCCGTCGCAGCGGGCGGCCGGATTCGTTGGTGAGCAAGGTGTCGCCGCCGCCGTTGGCGCTAAAAAGTCTCAACGAGCCGACTCCAGTATCAGGTGCGGGGGGAAGGGGCGGAGTGCCTGTGTAGTTCGCGGCGGCAAGGAGTTCGGCGTAGGCAAGGCTACGCACCTGTTCGACATAGCCTTGGGCAATGGTAAGCGCGGTGTTTTCATAGACGTTGTTTTCTGCGATGCGGCGCATCTGCATAACGACAGCCAGCACACCTAGGCTGATCAGGGTGAAGATGCCCATGGAGACCATCACCTCAATTAGGGTTAAGCCACGGTTGCGAGAGGGGACTTGGGTAAGGGTGGCGGTAGGCATGGGCGTGAGCGAAATACCTTACCCGCCTTTTTGCGCTGCGCATAGGGACTAAGGTCCCACTCGATGGTCCCTTTGGGAGGCTTAACGTTTTTTTAGCTTCACCAAATACCGCTGATGAAGCCTTGGGCTCCTTTTATCGCGAAGACGGCTGCGTTCTTGGTCAGGTGGGCGGCGAAGCAGGGGAGTAGGGAGCGGTTCGGGTTCCAGGTCGCGAAACGGCAGGCGTAGAACCAGAGCGAGGCGACGAACACGGCCGCGAAACTAAACCAACCTTTGGCCGTGAAGGTGAACGCGAAGCCGTCGTCGTCCCATTGCCACAAAAACGGATGAATCAGGGCAAAGGCGAATGATGCACCAAAGATACCTGCGATCAGCGCCGCGCGACCGCGCTTTTCCACCACGAGGTAGCCGCGAAAAATGATCTCCTCCACGAACGCGGCCACCAAGGTGTAGAGGCCGAACAGCACCGTCATCTTTGACTGCTCCTCCGAGAGGCCGAGACGGATTTCGCCCCAGGTCTCCAACGCGACGATGATGACCGCGCCAGCGGAGGCGATGACGAGCGCGCGCACGGGGGCGGCAGTGGCTCCAGGGAGCGGGTTCGATGCGGGCGCCTGCCCGCCGGCGTTCGCTCGCCAGTCGCTCCGCCACATGCTCATGAAATAGAGGCCCGCCGCGATCATGAGCAAAAGGGGTATGGGGTTTTCCTGCATCGCCCTGATATCGGGTGGCGGGAAGGCGCGGCGCAACTCCGGAGCGGGAAAGTATGGGGTCAGCGGGCGTAACACATAGTGATGCCAGCAGGATCGGCCCCGGCGTGGCACGGGCATCTTGCCCGTGGACGAGTCCCGCATGCGGGACTCGCTTCCGAAACCCATGGGCGGGACGCCCATGCCACCTCGAACCCTGACATCACTTTGTGTTACATCCAGGGCCGGCGGCGAAGATTCGTCCGCCCGGGAGTTGCGCAGCCCGCGCGGCGAGTGCAGTTTCGCACACCCTGTTTTCAATGAGCGTTCCTGTCGCCGACTCCTCCTCTTCGTCCACGCGGGATTTCCCCGCTGTTTTCCTGCGCGTGGCTCCTCACATGGCCCGGCTCGACGCGTTCCTTCGTGAACAGGTCGCGCTTTTCGAGCCGGAGATTCGCGAGATGGCGGACTACTGCATCGATACGACGGGAAAACGCATCCGCCCGGCCTTGGTGTTTTTCGCCGGTTGGTGTGACGGCGAGCCTGCGGAGGATCTTGTGCGAGTGGCGGCCGTCGTGGAGCTGGTGCATCTCGCCACGCTGGTGCACGACGACATCATGGACGAGGCGGAGGTGCGTCGCGGGCGTCTGACCGCCTCGCGCCGTTATGGCCCGGCGGCGGCGGTTTTGCTGGGCGATGCGCTTTTCGCGCATGCGCTTTATCTCGCGGCGCGTTTTCCCACGACCGAGGTGTGCGCGGCGGTGAGCGAGTCAACCCGGCGCGTCTGCGCCGGCGAGATCGTGCAAACCCTGCGGCGTCGCACTACGGCCATCACCCGGGCGGATTATGATCGCGTGATCGATTTGAAGACCGCCGAGCTGTTTCGCGTTTCGTGCGCGCTCGGCGCGAAGTTTGGCGCTTATGGCGAGGCCTTCGCCGGGTCGGCGGCCGTTTTCGGGCGGCATCTGGGTATCGCTTATCAGATTTACGACGACCTCGCGGATTTCTTTGGTCGCGAGCAGCGCATCGGCAAGACGCTCGGCACCGATCTGGCGAGCGGCAAACTCACGTTGCCCTTGTTTGCTTTGCGGGAGAAATTGGCCGCCGGTGATCGCGCCGCGCTGGAGGCCGAGTTGGAGGGCCGGGCGCCCGCGCACTTTGAGATGCGTTTGGAGCAGATGCAGCGGCTCGGGGTGTTTGACGAGGTCGTGACCGAGATCGAGAGCGAGTTGGCAAAAGGTGAGGCCGCCCTGGACGCGCACGCAGACCAGGCGCCTGTTGCGCATTTGGCTGCTTTGGCGACGGTTTTGCGCTCTCAAGTCGCCGCGTTACGATAGCGCGCGCCTGTTAATCGAATATTGCCACGCTGCGATCCGGCGTTTTGTAGTTCTTGTCCGTTTGTTTGTCATGAATTCCGCCACGAGAGCCCTGACCCCCGCGAGTGCGACCGCCATGGACCGGCGTAGCGAGGCGGAAGCGGATGCGCTTTTGGTGCAACGCATCCAGTCGGGCGAGGCGCAGCGCTTTGACGATCTTATCCTTAAATACCGCGAGCGCATCTGGAGCGTGCTCTACCACATGACCTCCAACCGTGAGGATGCCGCCGATCTGGCGCAGGACACTTTTCTCAAAGCCTTCCAGTCGATAAACCGCTTCCAGGGGCAGTCCTCGTTCTTTACCTGGATCTATCGAATCGCGGTCAACAGCGCTCTAAACCACCTCCAAAAAAACAAAATCCGGCGTTTTTTTAGTTTGGAGAAAATTCGCGACGAAAATTCAGCATATGACCTGCTTCAGCAGCTTCCAGATACCGGCGCGGGCTCTGATCGGGCCGCCGATTTGGTGGAACTTCAGCAAAAATTGAACGAGGCGATGCAAAAACTGTCTATCAAGCACAGAACCGTGGTTACCTTATTCGAAATCGATGGCTTGTCGCATGAAGAGATTGCCGAAATCACCGGCACCTCCGTCGGCACGGTGCGTTCCCGTCTTCACTACGCTAAACAGCTCCTTCAAGCTGAGTTAAAAACCTATCTCGATTCATGAATCACTCTCCGAAACCCTCTGCTTCCAAACCCAGTTTAGAGGCTCTGCTGCGGCTCAAGCGAGCGGAGCGTCCTGATGATGCGTTCTGGTCGGATTTTGAGATTGGTATGCGTCAGAAACAACTTGCCGCGATCATTGAGCCGAAACCGTGGTGGTTGGGTGCGTCGCTGGTGCTTCGTCGTTTTTCCCTTCCTGCCGTGGTTGTCACCTCTGGTGCGGCGGCCTTGCTTGCGTTGATGGTGGTTCGCAGCGGCTCTCCTGTTGCCGAGCCCGGTTTCACCACCGCATCCGTGTCCTCCCTTTCCTCGGTCGGTGATGAGATTGCCGGGTCCGAATCGCTTTCGCTCGCTCTCAGTCCTGCTGCTTTGTCGGTCGCGGTAGATCCTCTTAAGGAAGTCGCCCCGGTGGTCGCGAAGGTCGAGGCGCCGGTTCTTTTGGCCGCAGTGGAGCCGGTCGCCTCCGATGCCGCGGTCGAATCCTCGTCTCAGGCGCTTGAATCCGAGAGCTCCATCTGGATGGTCGCGAGCGCGGACTTGTCCGAGCCTGTGGTCGATGGTGTTTCGATTTTGCCTGAACCCTTTGAGGTGGCGGCCCGCAATTTCGCGAATGCCTCCTGGCAAAACGAACGTGTTGCCGTGCAGGGCGAGGATTTTGTTGATCTGACGGCGATTCAGGATGCCGCCAGTTTCGCGTTTAATTCTTCCGTGATCGGCAAATTGAACGAAGCGCCCGCCGAGTCCGTCATACCCGCCGCGGTCGCTCCCGCTTCCGGTTCACGTTTTGAGCGTCTTTTGGCCAACGATACCTCCAAGGTCGCCGCGACCTCGAGCGGCACGCTGGAACAGGTGCGTGATCGCGTTCTCCACCATCTTGCGCGCGACGAGGAACTTTACGCCTCGGTCAGCCGCCTCGGCGTGGGCGGTGATCGTTTGTCGCTTCGCTTCTGATCGGCCGGGACCGGGCGGGCGGTGGCGGTCGGCCTCTTTTGGCGCCGCCGGTTTATTCTACTTCGCGTTCAAGATGAGGCCAACGGAGCGGACGGCCCAGCGGTCCGTCCCTACCCACAGAGGCTCAACGGAGCGGACGGCCCAGCGGTCCGTCCCTACCACAGAGGCT
>CAZOGV010000136.1:0-7930 GCA_964579225.1 uncultured Akkermansia sp.
ACGACCAGGATGATCAGGGTGGTGGTGTTAATTTCCATAATTAAGAAGGACTAAGGGTTGGATAACAAAGGGGCACGAGGCAAATACGTCAGGCCTTTCGTGAAACGATGAGGCGAAAGTTATCAAGCGAGACCACGCGCAACTCCTCGCCGACCGCCGCGTAGCCGTCGCGGCAAAACGCCTCATAACGCCGCCCCGCCACGCGCACGTAGCCGCTCGGGCTCAACACCGTCTCGGCTACGGCGTCCGCGCCGGTTACCGCCACCGCGTCGGCCAGAGGCTCCTGGCTCTGGCCGGTCAGCGTGGTGCTCATGGAAAACCACCGCGCCAGCCTAGATTTCGGCAGCCACACCAGCTCGATGTAGATCACCACCGCCAGCACCACGATGACGCCGCCGAGAGTGAGCAAGCCGCCCTGCACGCCGAACTCGCCAAACGCCACCAGCACGCCCGCCAGCATCGAAAGCGCGCCCACGATGCCGATGATGGCGCCGGGCACGACCAGCTCGATCGCCAGCAACACGACGCCGAGCCCGAGAAGAATAAGCACGGCGATCATGACGCGTCCGCCTCCACGATAAGGTTAAAATCCCGCCGCGCCACTACGCGCACGCGTGCCCCGGCCTCGATCGACCCAAGTTCGCTGTGCGCCTCGTAGCGCCGCCCCTCGATCTCCACCTGCCCGCTCGGCATGAGCGCGGTCGCGGCCACGCCGGTGCGGCCGATAAGGCCCGCGTCGCCGCCGACCTCGGGCGCCACGCCCGCGAGCTGCGCCGGTCCGCCCGCGCCGCCGGCCACGGCGAGGCGGTCAAAAAACCAACCGCGCGGCAGCAGCTTCCAAATCAACATCGCCCCCGCCGAGGCGAGCACCAGCCCGAGCAACAAATTGAGCAAGGGCCCGACCAGCGCATCGCCGCCAAAATTCGTCTCCAGCGGCTGATCCGGCCAGATGTCCACCATCGACCACACCAGCGAGCCGAGCATCAGCACCAAACCCGTTATGCCCGCGACCAGGGTCCCCGGCACGACCAGCAGCTCGATCAATACCAGCGCGACGCCGAGCACGAAAAACAGGGCCGGCTCGTGCCCTGACAATCCCGCGGCGTGGTGTCCGAAAAACACCAGCGCGAGCAACAAACCGCCTCCCATTCCGAACACGCCGAAACCCGGCGTCTTGAACTCGATGAGCAGTAACAACAACCCCGCGCCCATGAGCAGCGGCGAGATCGCCGAGAGCCACGACGCGAACTTCTCCGACCAAGTCACCTCCATGCGCGACACCGTGTAGTTGTTTTCTCCATACTTCGCGTTCAGCAAGTCTTCCAGCGTGGCGAAAGTGCCGTCCGAGAGCAGCGGCATCGGCGGCTCGCCGTAGGTCTTCGCCGCTTCCTGGTCGGTGAGCGAAAGCAGCTCACCCTTCGGCTTGATGACGTCGAAGCCGATCACGAGTTCGTAGTCCGCGTCCATCATCGCACGGATAACTTCGCCGCGAAACCCCTTCTTGTCCTGGCTGAAGGAGCGCACCTTCGCGTTCAGGTAGCTGTTGATCTTCTGCTTCATCGTCTCGGGGATGTCGGCCCCGCCGCCGCTCACCGCCGCCGCCGCGCCGATCACACTGCCGGGCGCAAAATAGATTTCGTCCGCCACCGAGGAGATGATCGCGCCGGCCGAGATGGCCTCCTTGTTCACATAGACGATCGTCTCGCCGTCGAATTTATCGAGAGCCTCCATGATTTCGAGTGTCACCCCGAGCTGACCGCCCGGCGTCTCCATATCGATGACCACCGCGCGCATGCCCTCCGCCTGCGCCTCCTTCAAGCCGCGCCGCAACACATACAGCACCGGCCGCCCGATCGCCTCGCGCACCGGGATCACCTTCACCTTCGCGTGCTCGCGCGTCTCGACGGTATTGCCTTCCAGCACGCCGGCATCGCCCTCGGCCAACACCGGAGTCTCTTCCGCAGCCGGAACCGCCTCCGTAGTTTCGGCCACTTCTTCGGCGCGCACGCCCGTGGCCAAGGCCACCATCGCGACCAATCCCAAAATCCACCATGAACGAAGCGTTTGCATGAATGTCGCCAATAGAACGCAGCCATCCCCCACCGCGCAAGCGCCACCAATCGCGCGCCGAACGAAAAACCCTTTGCGCCGCCCCGCTCCGCGCCTCATCCCGTTTCCTTTTCCATGTTCGATACCGTCCCTCATCTCGGCGAAACCCTCCACCGCTGGCGCGTCGGTCGCTCCACCTTCCTCGCCGCGCCCGAACGCGGCGCGCGCCTGATGAACTGGAACCTCGCCCTCGCCGACGGTTCGGTGCGCGACGTCATCCACTGGCCCGAAAACGCCACCTTCGAAAACTTCGCCTCCGTGCGCGGCGGCAACCCCATCCTCTTCCCCTTCAACGCCCGCACCTTCGACCGCGGCGACATCGGCCACTGGCGCCATAGCGACGACATCCGCCGGCCCATGCCCATGCACGGCATCGCCCGCCAGGGCCGCTTCGCCATCACCCGCGCCGACGGCACCGGCTTCGCCGCCCAGCTCCAACCCGACGACGCCGCCCGCGAAGCCTACCCCTTCGACTACGAATTCACCGTCAGCTACCGCTTCGCCCCCGCCGCGCTCACCTGCGAATTCATCCTCAAAAACCTCGATACCCGCCCCATCCCCTGGAGCGCCGGCCACCATTTTTATTTCACCGCACCGTGGGAGTTCGACCGCACTCGCGCCGACTACCGCCTCTCCGTGCCCGCCACCCGGCGCCTGCGCCAGGACCCGACCGGCAAACTCGTTCCCGGCCCCGCCCTGCCCGCCTCCGACTCCCTCGCCAACCCCGACTGGATCGACACCATGCACACCGGCCTCACCTCCCCCACCGCCACCCTCGCCCCCGCCGGCGGCGGCCGCGCCGGAGCCATCCATGTGTCCATCGGCGTGCAAAAAGACAAAAAAGTCGCCCCCGCGCCCGAGGCCGCCTTCGTGACTTGGAGCGCTTCGCCCGAAGCCCCGTTTTTCTGCATCGAGCCCTGGATGGGCCCGCCCAACGCCCCCGAGACCGGCGTCGGCCTGCACCACGTCGCGCCCGGCCGCAGCCAAAGCTTCGTCGTCGAGGTCGCGCTCGCCACCTGAGCCAAAGCGACTTTGCCTTAACCCGTCATGCCGTTCTCCGCCTCAGCCGAGTTGATCGCCAGCCCGCCCGCCCTCGCCTTCATTCAAGGCCTGGGCGCGATGGAGGTCATGCTCATCGCCGTCATCGGCCTGCTGCTCTTCGGCGGCAAAGGCCTGCCCGACATGGCCCGCACCTTCGGCAAAATCATTCGCGAGTTCAAAAAAGCCAGCTCCAGCGTCGAGGCCGAGGTGAAGCGCGTGATGAACGAGGAACCGGACAACCGTCCTTCGCCACCCCGCCCCAAACCCATCACCCCTGTCTCGCTCCCGCCCTCCGCGTCCGCGCCCCAAATAACCGAGCCCGCCGACGAGCCTCCGCCGCCGAGCCCGCCGACCTCCGGCCCCGCTGCCTAGATTCAGGCCAACCGGAAACATTCGCCATGCCCGCGTCATTTCGCTTAACTCTAATCGTCGGAGCAATTGTCGGCACCCTTCAATTCCTCGCCGCCGTTTCTGTATACCTATTAGGTCTTCATAGCTCACCAGAAAGCCTCGAAGGCGGTAATTTTTTTGAAACGATTGTATCCTTCGCCTCGATAATGGGCGGCTTCACGTTGGGACTTCGCTCGGCGCGCAAACGCGCCCATCTCGCCGGCGAGTCATTCAGTTTTTTCACCGGCTCGCGACTCGCCTTGGGCTGCGCAGCGGCAAGCGGACTTTTCACCGCCTTCGGTCAATGGGCCTACGTCGAGTGGATAAATCCCGATTACATAGAACACTGGCGTCTGATGCTTATTAACACGCTCGATTTGGCTCCCGAAGTCGCAGCCCAATCCGCCACCGCCAAATTTCACGGGATCGGACGCGGTTTGATCACCATGCTTTTCGGCACTTTCATCGGCGTTGTTTTTTCAATCCTCTTCCGCGACCGCCCCGCTCCGCAGTCCTGATACTCCCGATTCTCACGAATCGGGCCACGCCGCAAACGTGGGCGTTTCGTAAGAAACGAGACTCCGGCATTTGGCGTGCGCGCATCGTCGGAAACAAACATTTTAACGCCCCAAGTTTCAGCCGCGCGGTTTGCCCTCGCGCCCGCGCCGCGCAGCATGGACGCGATGCCGTCCGCCGCTCCCGCCTCGCTCGCCCCCGTCGCTCGTTCCGAGCGCACCATCCTGCTGACGCTCGCGGCCATCCAGTTCACCCACGTGCTGGATTTCATGATCATGATGCCGCTCGGCGCGGAGCTCATGCGCGTCTTCGATCTCTCGCCCGCGCAATTCAGCCAACTCGTCGCCGCCTACGGCGGAGCCGCCGCCGTCGCCGGCCTCGCGGGCGGCTTCTTCCTCGACCGCATGGAGCGCCGCCGCGCCCTGCTCCTGTTTTATTCCGGCTTCATCCTCGCCACCCTCGCCTGCGCGCTCGCCCCGACCCACCTCACCCTGCTCGGCGCGCGCGTGCTCGCCGGCGTCTTCGGCGGCCTCGCCGGCTCGCTCGTCGTCGCCTGCGTAGGCGACGTCGTGCCGCCCGAGCGACGCGGCCGCGGCATGGCCTTTGTGATGTCCGCCTTCCCGCTCGCCTCCATCGCCGGCGTGCCCCTCGGCATCGTGCTCGCCAACCGTTACGAATGGCACGCGCCCTTCTTCCTCATCGTCGCGCTCGCCCTGCCCACGCTCTACCTTGCCGCCCGCCTGCTGCCCCGCCGCACCGCCGACGCCGCCACGCTCGCCGCGCATCCCTTCCGCAAAATGCGCGAACTCCTCGCCGAGTCCATCCACTGGCGCGGCTTCGCCGTCACCGCCGCGCTCGTCGGCGCAAGCGGCTGCATCATCCCGTTCATGGCCCCGAGTCTCGTCGCCAACGCGGGCATCCGCGAATCGCAGCTCCCGTGGGTCTATTTTTTCGGCGGCCTCGCCACCTTCGCCAGCACCCCGCTCATGGGCTGGCTGACCGACCGGTATGACAAGTTGCACGTGCTCGCCGCCATCACCGTGCCCGCCGCGTTCTCCGCCTTCATGCTCACCCGCCTCGGCCCGTCCTCGCTCTGGATCGTGCTGCCGCTCACCGCGCTGTTCTTCGTGGGCATGTCCGGGCGCTTCGGCCCCGCCTCCACCCTCGTGCTCAACGCCGTCGAACCCCGCCACCGCGGCGGCTTCACCTCGCTCAACTCCGCCGTCCAATCCGGCGGCGTCGCCATCGCCAACCTCATCGGCGGCGCGCTCATCACCCGCGACGCCGCCGGCCGCCTCGTCGGCTACCCGCTCGTCGGCTGGTTCGCCCTTGTGATGTTTGGCGTAACCCTAGTGCTCGCCCACCGCCTGCGCGCCGCCGCCCCCCACGCCGCGCGCAACATTCTCGCCACACCCGCTCCATAAACTCACGCCCCACGCGAATACCTTGCCGCGCCACGACCTGCGCATATGCTCCGCGCCATGATCGAAACCATCAAAAAAACCCTCCTCGCCGGTATAGGAGCCGCCGTCATCACCAAAGAAAAAGTCCAGGACGCCCTCGAAGACTACGTGCGCCAGGGCAAACTCAAGGCCGAGGACGCCAAGATCATCGCCGAAAAAATCGCCGAGCGCGGCAAACGCGAGTTCGACGACCTCAGCCAACAGGCCTCCGCCAAGGCATCCGAGTTGTTTAGCAAAAACGACTCCGCCGTCACCGCCCGCATCGCCGCCCTCGAAGCCCGCGTCGCCCTCCTCGAAGCCGCCGCCAACCCGCCCCCCGCCCCCACCCGCAACGGCGAACCCTGAGCCGGCTCCAGCTCTACCAGCTCTACCAGCTTCCCCAGAGTGACTCCCTTCAACCTCCTCGCCCACGCCGTCCGCGCGAAGGAGATCATCGCGGTCGGCGCCCGCTGCGGCTTCACCGAGCTCATCGACCAGCTCGAACTCCCCGCCGGCTTCTGGCAGCGCATCATGCCGCGCCCCTCGAAGCGCCTGCCGGCCTACGTGCGCATCCGCACCGCGCTGGAGGAACTCGGCCCCGCCTTCATCAAGGCCGGCCAGCTCCTCAGCATGCGCCCCGACGCGCTGCCCCCCGCGCTCATCTTCGAGCTGCGCAAACTCCGCAGCAACGTAGCCCCCCTGCCCTTCGCGGAGATGAAGCCCGTGCTCGAGGCCGAGCTCGAACGCTCGCTCTCCGAGGTCTTTGCTTCCTTCGACGAAACCCCCGCCGCCTGCGCCTCGCTCGCCCAGGTTTATTTCGCCACCCTCCACGACGGCCGCCAAGTCGCGGTCAAAATCCAACGTCCCGGCCTCCGCCGCCTCGTCGAGACCGACCTCGGCCTGCTCGCCTTCTTCGTGGATCAGGTCCATGAGCGCATCGACGGACTCCGCCCCTACGACCTGCCCGCCATCGTCGCCCAAGTCAGCGAAGGCGTGCGCCGCGAACTCGATTTTACCCACGAGGCGCGCAACCAGCGCTTCTTCACCGCCACCAACCCCAACCCCGAGCACGTCTTCGCCCCCGAAGTTTACGACGAGTTTTCCTCCGAGCTGGTGCTCGTCATGCAACGCATCGACGGCCGCCCGGTGGACGACTCCCGCCTCCTGCCCGAAGCCTCCCAAACCCTCGCGCGCGCCGGCGCCGCGTCGCTCTTCCACCAGGTGCTCGTCGCCGGCTTTTTCCACGCCGACCCGCACGCCGGCAACGTGCTCGTCACCGCCGACGGACGCCTCTGCTTCCTCGACTGGGGCCTCGCCGGCCACCTCACCCGCCGCCTCCGCCTCGCCCTCGCCGACCTCTTCCTCGCCGCCGTCGATCAGGACGCCGAACGCATCGTGCAAATCGCCGCCGAACTCGGCAGTCCTGCCGGCCGCGCCGACCTCCGCGCCATGGAGCGCGACGTCACCCTCGCCCTGCGCGAAGATTTTAACCGCGTCATCGGCCAAGTGAACGTCGGCCGCGCCATGTTGAATCTCCTCTTCATCTTCGGCCGTAATGGAATTTCCATTACAAGCGACTACTCCCTGATGGCCAAGGCCGTGCTCTCCATCGAGGAAGTCGCCACCACCCTCGACCCCGCCTTCGATCTCAAACGCGCCGCCCGCCCCGTGCTTGTTTCCCTGCAAAAAGAGCGCACCAGCCCGCGCGCCGTGCTGCGCGATACCCGCGCCATGTTGCGCAGCACGCTCGGCAGCCTGCGCGACCTGCCCGGTGAACTGCACCGCATCATCCGCCGCGTCGAACACGACGAACTCACGATCAAGTTTCAGCACCAGGGCCTCGACGACCTCGACGACGCCCTCAAAACCTCCGCCAACCGCATCGCGCTCGGATTCATCAGCGGCAGCCTGCTCATCGGTAGTTCCCTCATCGTCGCCGCGCGCGGCGGCGCGAACAACAGCCTCAGCATCGTCGGCTACCTCCTTGCCGCTCTCATCGCCGCCTACGTCGCCTACGGCATCTTCAAAGAGGGCAAACACTGAGCCCCTAAACGGCAGTCGGGCGGCGGAGTCTCGCGCAATATGCTGAGTGGGATGGCGCCGCAGAGCCTCGTGGTTCCCGGGTGCAAAAGATGACATGTGACATGGGGTGGCCAGAAATGCGAAGAGCGCCAAATTTGATCACCCCATGCTGTCTTTTTCTCGACCTCGAGCCCAAGCTCGGCGCGGCGCTCCGGATGTTTGTAGCCTGTCTTGCGGCTGACGCCGAACTGCTCGCAGCCGTGCAGTGAAAGCCACAAACCACGGCCTGCCCCCCGTCGGATCGCTGTGGATTGGGACTTATCACCGGCGCCCCGCCGCCTTCGGCTCGGACCCGATCCATGCGACATTTGCACCGATGGCACAGCCGCCGTGCCTTGCGGAACACTCCG
>CAZOGV010000137.1:0-7901 GCA_964579225.1 uncultured Akkermansia sp.
AGCAGGATGTATTTACCGAAAAGCAGATCGGCCTCGGCGAGCAAGCGCGCGGGCTGGGCGGGGTCGCTCTTCACGTTGTTCACGTAGGCTCCGCCGGCCTCGATGGTCTTGCGGGCGTTGCCCTTCGAGGTCTCCAACGCGGCGAGCACGAGGGCCTCGGTGAGGGCGAGCGCGGGCTCGGCGGCGAGGCGCTCGCGGGGGACGTCCACGGTCGGGATCTCGCCGGCGACATCGAGGAAGGTCTCCTCGGTGGTGTCGCCGATCTCGGCGCCGAAGAGGATGGCGCTGGCCTTGAGCGCGGCGTCGAGCGCGGCTTCGCCGTGGACTAGTTTGGTGACTTCGCGGGCGAGGGCGCGGTGGGCTTCGCGCGCGCCGGGGTTGGCGGCGTGGGCGGCTTCGAGGGGCTCGATCTCGGCGCGGTCGAGGAAGGTGAATTTGCGCAGGTATTCGCAGACCTTGGCGTCCTCGGTGTTCACGAAGAACTGGTAGAGCTTGTAGGGGCTGGTGCGGGCGGCATCGAGCCAGACGGCGCCGCCGGCGGTCTTGCCGAATTTGGTGCCGTCGGACTTGGTGATCAGCGGAAAAGTCCAGCCAAAGGCGGTGGTGTCGCCGCCGAGTTTTTTGCGAATGAGATCGGTGCCGGCGGTGAGGTTGCCCCATTGGTCGGAGCCGCCGATCTGGAGTTCGCAATCGAAGGTCTGGCGGAGGTGCAGGAAGTCGTAGGCCTGCAGGAGCTGGTAGCTGAACTCGGTGTAGCTGATGCCGCTGTCGCCATCCATGCGGGATTTCACGGAATCCTTCGCGAGCATGACGTTGAGGGAAAAATATTTTCCGACGTCGCGCAGGAAATCGAGGAAGCTGATGGGCGCGATCCAGTCGGCGTTGTCAACGAGGCGGGCGGGGTTGGCGGTGACGGAGAAGTCGAGCAGGCGGGAGAGCTGGGCCTTGATGCAGGCGATGTTGTGGGCGAGTTGCTCGCGGGTGAGGAGGTTGCGCTCGGAGGAGCGGCCGGAGGGGTCGCCGACCATGCCGGTGGCGCCGCCGGCGAGGGCGAGCACGTGGTGGCCGGCGCGCTGGAAGCGGGCGAGGGTGAGCTGGCCCATGAGGTGGCCGACGTGGAGGGAGTCGCCGGTGGGATCGAAGCCGCAATAGACGGTGAGCGGCTTGCCGGTCGCGAGGCGTTCGCGGAGGCCGTTCAGGTCGGTGCAGTCGGCGAGGAGACCGCGCCATTGCAGGTCGTCGATGAGGTCGGAGGCGGACATGGGAGGGAGTGGCGGATTGTGGCCGCAATCCCGCGTGGCGGGACGCAAGCGAACGCGCAGAAGGCGCAAAAACGGAGGGGAAGGCAAAGCCTGATTACTCGGGCAATGATGCGATCGATGCCGAGGCTGGCATGGACGGGCGGGGTAGGGGGCTGTATTCTCTTCCAGCCGCGGATGGACACGGGCGGACGAGGTCGGCAGATGTTTTTCTGCCCCCCCTTGAATTTATGGATGCTCCCCTTTTCCCCCGTAATGAAATCGTGACGGTGACGTTGAATCCGGCGATCGACCGGACCGTTTCGGTTTCGAACCTGAACTTCGGGGCGGTGAATCGTGCCGAGCTGGTCGGCGAACGTGCGGGCGGCAAGGGGGTGAACGTCGCGGCGGCGCTCGCCGAGAACGGGCATCGGGTGGTGGCAATGGGTTTTCTGGGGCAGGACAACGAGGAGGTGTTCACGCGGTTTTTTGCGGAGCGGCGGGTGCACGACGGGTTTATGCGCCTGCCGGGCGCGACGCGTATCGGCATCAAAATCGTGGACGACGCACGCGGCGAGACGACCGACCTGAACTTTCCCGGGCTCACGCCCCGCTTCGCGCATCTCGGGCAGTTGGAGAGTCGGCTCGAGTTGCTGGATGCGGGTTGGTGCGTGCTGGCGGGCAGCCTGCCGCCGGGCGTGCCGGCGGAATTTTACGCGGAAACGACGCGTCGATTCAAGGCGCGCGGGGTGCGCGTGGTGATCGATACCAGCGGCGAGGCTTTGCGTGCGGCGGTCGGTGCGGGGCCGGATGTGATAAAGCCCAACGTGCACGAACTCGCCGAGTTGGTGGGGCGGGAGTTGCCGGACGAAGCGGCGGTGGTGGCGGCGGCGAGCGAGTTGGTGGCGGGCGGGGTGGGGTTGGTGGTGGTCTCGCGCGGCGCGGACGGGGCGGTGTTCGTGAGCGCCGACGAGGTCGTGGTGGCGCGTCCGCCGGCCATCGCGGTGCGTAGCACGGTGGGCGCGGGCGACGCGATGGTGGCGGGCATCGTGGCGGCGCGTCTGCGCGGGCTCACGCTCGTGGAGACGGCGCGGCTGGCGACGGCGTTTTCGTTGCAAGCGCTTTCACGCGGCGCGCCGGGCCCCGACGCGGAGGTATCGGTCTGCAGCTTCGCCAAACGCGTGGAGGTAAGCGTCCGGTAATTTTATCAAGACGACCTCGCTGCCTGTGGCGGGGAAGTTTTCCCTGCGTTTATCTGCGTTATCTGCGGTTATTTTTCGTTGAGCGTTTGTTTGTTCAGATCACCGGCGGCGGGGTGTCGGAGGGCGTCTTCTTTTCGAGGCGGGCGAGGAGCTCGACGACGATGTGGGTGAAATGTTGGGCGGCTTCGCCGTCGGGTTGGGTGGCGACGAGGGGTGCGCCGGCGTCGCCGGCGACGCGGACTTCCGGGATGAGGGGGACTTGGCCGAGGAGGCTGGTGCCGAGGCTGTCGGCGGTGAGTTGTCCGCCGCCCTCGCCGAAGAGGGCGTGGCGGATGCCGGCGGGGTCGGTGAACCAGCTCATGTTCTCCACGATGCCGATGAGGGGCACGTTGACCTTTTGGAACATGAGGCCGCCTTTGCGCGCGACTTGGGTGGCGGCGGGTTGGGGCGTGGTGACGAGCACCGCGCCGTCGAGCGGCAGGGTTTGCACGAGGCTGAGCTGGGCGTCGCCGGTGCCGGGGGGGAGATCGACGAGCAGGAGATCGAGCGGACCCCAGTCCACGTTTTGCACGAACTGTTGGATGGTCTTCATGATCATGGGGCCGCGCCAGACGACGGGGGTGTTGTCGTCCACGAGGAAGCCCATGCTCATGACCTTCACGCCGTGGGCCTCGATGGGGATGAGGCGGGAGCCTTCGCCATCGCCGGAGACTTGCGGGCGTTGGCCGTGGAGGCCGATCATGAGGGGGACGGAGGGGCCGTAAATGTCACAGTCCATGAGGCCGACGCGGCCGGGGCGGCCGAGTTTGGCGAGGTGGGCGGCGGCGGCGACGGCGAGGTTGACCGAGAAGGTGGATTTGCCCACGCCGCCTTTGCCGGAGGCGATGGCGACGGCGTATTTGATGGTCTTGGGCGCGGAGGCGTTGCCGCCGAGGTTGGCGCCGGTGGCGGCCTTGGGGGCGGAGACGGCGATGTCGATGACGACGTCCTTGACCTCGGGGATGGCGCGCAGGCAGGCCTCGACCTCTTTTTTGAGGTGGAGCGGGACCTTGGGGTCGGAGGTGGTGAGGTTGAGGGCGACGCGGGCGGTTCCGTCGAGCAGGGCGGCGCTTTTCACGAGGCCGAAGGAGACGATGTCGCGGCTGAAGCCGGGGTATTTGACCTGCTTGAGGTGTTCCTTGAGGGCGTCGGGTGTCATTTTATGAAGCTGGTAGAGCTAGTAAGTTGGTAAAGCTGCTAGACGGGGGAAGAGTAAGGAGAGAGGAAAAGGTCGGAGGGAACGTGATTGGCGTTGAGCGGTCGAGTGGCGGGGTAAATAGATGACGCGTCAACGTCGCTTCCCACTTTCCCCATGTTCATACGTTTTTCCATACGGCCCCGCCATGTTTCTTTAATTCCGCTGGCGCTGCTTGCGCTGGTGTCTTTCGCGGTGTCGGCGGCGAATGCGCAGACGAATATCGGCGATGTGATCGTCGAAGGTGACCGGATACCCAGCACGCCGATCCGGGTGGCGGGGGAGACGCCTGAGATGAATACGTTGGCGAACCAGGCTTTCGCGGCGCACGGCGCGTTTCGCCGGCAGGCGCAGGGATATGCGTTTGATGTGAAATTTTCCCCGGCGGGCGGCGCGGCGAACCAGGTGCAGGTGACGGTGACGCGCGCGCAGGGCACGGCGGTGGTGAACCAGGTGGTCGCGGGCGCGACGCCGCGCGAGGCCTTGTTGCGGGCGGCGGACGTGGCGGTGCGGGCGATGTCGGGCAAGCCGGGTTTCTTCGCGTCGAAGCTGGCCTTCATCGGCGAGCGCACGGGCAAGCCCGAGGTTTATACGAGCGATCTTTTCCTCGGCGAGGTGCGGCAGATCACCAACGACAAGGCGCTGGCGGTCACGCCGCGCTGGTCGCCGGATGGTTCGCGTCTGCTCTACACGAGCTATTTTCGCACGGGGTCGCCTGATATTTTCATGCTGGATCTGGGGTCGTTGCAGCGAAACACCTTCGTGAGTTTTAAGGGCACAAACAGCGGCGCGCGCTTCAGCCCGGACGGGCGCAACGTGGCGATGGTGCTTTCGGGCGAGGGCAACCCGGAGATCTACGTGGGTAACGCGGAGGGGCGTAACATCACGCGCAAGACGCGCACGCGCGCGATCGAGTCGTCGCCGTGTTTTTCGCCGGATGGTTCGCAGCTGGTGTTCACGTCGGATGCGGCGGGCGGTCCGCAGCTCTACATCATGCCGACGGCGGGCGGCGAGGCGCGGCGGCTGCCGACGCGTCTGAACGGTTACTGCGCGGAGCCGGATTGGAGCAAGGCGGACCCGACCAAGATCGCGTTCACCGCGAGGATGGGGCGGAATTTTCAGATCGCGGTGTATGACTTGAACACGGGCATCGCGAAGCAGGTTTCTAAGGCGGCGTTCGACGCGGTGGAGCCGAGCTGGCTGGCGGACGGGCGTCATTTGGTGTTCACGGCGCGCGCGGCCAACACGAGCAGTCTTTGGATTTTGGATACGGAGAGCGGCCGGGCGATGCAGTTGAGCGCGGCCTCGGCGGGCAAGGTGTTTCACCCGAGCGTGCTGGATCCGCGCTGAGCGGATTTAGGGTGGCGGCGGCATCTTGCCGCCGGGTTTTGTTGTGTGATCAATCCCGGCAGCAGGATGCTGCCGCTACTTTATGGGAAGCGCGCCGCGGCGCGTCTCCGCCAGCCAGACGGCGGCGGCGAGGATGGCGAAGCTGATGGCGAGGCGGACGGGGTTGGTGGACTCGCGGAAGAGCAGGACCGAGACGAGCACGCCGAGGGGGATCTTGGCGTTGTTGAGCGCGGCGAGAGTGCCGGCGTTTACGCGGGTGAGACCCATGTTCCAGAGGAAAAATCCCGCGCCGCTGGCGACGAGGCCGAGGAAGGCGAGCACCAGCCATTGCGTCTGCGTGGGGGCGAAGGCGGACCAGTCGGTGATGGGCGCGGAGACGAGTGCGGTGGCGATAAAACCGCCGAGGGCTAGCCAGGCGAAAAGGGGGGCGTCGGATTTTACTTTGGCGAGGGCGGGGCGGGTGCGTTTGTAGGCGATCTGGCCGGCGGCGAAGCAGAGGTTGGAGCCCTGCACGAGGGCGAAGCCGATCATGGCGTCGGGCGTGCCGACGCCGCGCCAGACGAGCACGCCGGCGCCGACGGCGGAGAGCAGGGCTGCGACGGCGTGGCGGGGGACGAGTTTGTTGTCGATCGCGGAGTCGAGCAGGACGATGTAGAGCGGGGTGAGGATGGTGAAGAGGAAGACTTCGTGGCCCTGGAGATGTTTGAAGGCCTGGAGGTAGAGCAGATACATCGCGCCGAACTGGATGGCGCCGATGCCGGCGAGCCAGGCGGAGGTGGAGGCGGCGAGCAGGCGCGGACGCAGGAAGGGCAGGAAAACCAGGAAGGTCAGCCCGAGGCGCACGGTGGCGATCGCTGGCGAGGAGAGATCGCCGAGGAAGTGTTTGATGAGCCCGGGCGAGAAGGCCCAGATGAGGGAGACGAGGAGGAGCAGGGGCATCGCGCGGAAATGATTTTGGACCACAGATTTCACAGATACGCACAGATAAAAAGCCCGGGATCAGGGAGGTGGGTGTATCGGGTGCAACTCGGAGCGAGGTCGGATGGTGGGTTGAGCAACTGGGAGCGCCGGCATCTTGCCGGCTTCTGAACCGGATGCCGGCTGGAAGCCGGCGCTCCCAGTGACGGCGCTCCCAGTGACGGAACGCGCCTTGACTCAGACCCGGAAGATGGCGCCGAGTTTTTTGCCGAGGACGAGGCTCAGGCCGACGATGCAGATGCCGAGGAAGGCCATGGCCCAGACGCCGAGGGCGCTGGCGATGAACTGGCCGTCGCCGAGAAGCTGAAACAGCTCCAAGATGGCCTTGGTGATGGGATAAAAGGCCTGCTTTTGCGCGAGTATCAAAGAATCGGATACCTCCAGCATGGCGAAGGCGAAGGCGAGCAGGCCGCCGGCGATGAGGTTGGCGGCGATGAGCGGCAGGGTTATTTTCCTGAGCGTGCGCAGGGGTGGGCAGCCGAGGTTTTGCGCGGCTTCCTCGAGCGTTTCGCTGGTCTGCTGGAAGCCGGCGACCGCCGAGCGCACGACGTAGGGCAGGCGGCGCACGGAGTAGGCGATGATGAGCAGGATGGTCGGGTTCTCGACCGGATTGACGAAGGAGAAGAAGCGTCCCTCCTGGCTCATGGCGAGGTAGCCGAAGGCGACGACGAGGCCGGGCACGGCGAGGGGGAGCATGGCGAGCACGTCGAGCACGCCGCGATAGCGGAGTTTGGAGCGCACGACGACGTAGGCGATGGCGATGCCGAGCACGATGTCGATGACGGTGCTGGCGGCGGCGAATTTGATCGAGTTGCTGATGGCCGAAACGGTGAGCGGGTGGCCGAGGGCTAGCTCGAAGTTGTCGAGGGTGAAGGCGCTCGGGAGGATGTTGCCATACCAGTCGGAGGCGAAGGCCATGAGCACGACGCCGACGTGGGGCAGGACGGCGAGGGCGGTGACGCCGCCGAAGAGCGCGGTGCAGAAAAGCGCCTGGCCGAGCGGGAGGCGTTTCGCTCCGCCGGTGGAGGAGGCCTTGGCCATCATGGCGTAGGCCTGGCGGCCGAAGAGGCCCTTGCCGAGGAGGTAGAGGGTGGTGGTGCTGATGAGCAGCAGGGTGACGAGCGCGTAGGGCGCGGGGTTGCCGCCGATGTCTTTCAGGCCGTAAAAAATCTGGACGGAGGTGAGGCGCGAGTAGTCGAAGATGAGCGGCACGCCGAGTTCGGTGAAGCCGGCGATGAAGACGATGGTGCCGCCGGCGAAGAGGCCCGGCTTGATGAGGGGCAAGGTGACGCGGCGGAAGCGGCGCAGGCCGGTGCAGCCGAGGTTTTGCGCGGCCTCCTCCATGGCGGGGTCCACGTTGGCGAGGGCGGCGGCGCAGTTGAGGTAGATGATGGGGTAGAGCGAGAGGGCGCTGACGAAGGCGACGCCCCAAAACGGCGCGACGGCGAACCAGTCGAAAGTCCAGCCCTCGGGGCGGAGGCCGATCTCGATGAGGAAGGCGTTGAGCGCGCCGTATTGGCCGAAGATTTGTTTGATGCCGATGGCACCGACGAAGGGCGGCAGAATCATTGGCACGAGCACCACGGAGGCGAGGGCGGCCTTGCCGGGGAACTCGAAGCGGTCGCTGATGAAGGCGAGCGGCAGCGCGATGGCGAAGGAGATGACGGTGGTGGCGAGACCGAGCCAGAAGGAGTTGAGCAGGCCTTCGCGGTAGAGCGGGTCTTGGAGCAGGGCTATGAAAGTGCTCAGGGTGAAGTTGCCGTCGGCGTCGATGAAGCCGCCCCGCAAAATCTGGAGAATCGGCCAGAAAAAGAAGGCCGCGAAGAAGAGCAGGGTGAAAACGAAGACGCAGCGCGCGAAGTTCGGCGACATGGGCGCGACGGTGCAGAACCCGGGCCG
>CAZOGV010000138.1:0-7829 GCA_964579225.1 uncultured Akkermansia sp.
GGCTGGAAAAAATTGGTTCTTCCGGTTTTCTAGTGGGCAAGTTGACTGCACTAAGCAGCTAGGGAAGAAACATGGGGGGGAAGGGCGGCGTCAAGCGGCTAGTGCACAGTCCTTTTGTATAATGGCATGAAAGACTTCAACCGGAGATTGACCGTCGAGAACGATGCGTGGTCGGTTGTTCAGCCGCCATTCCGCTTTGCTGATTTGGCCCTTGCTGACGGCGTTGAAGTGCATGCCCATGGGGAAGTATTCGCGGATGAGGCCGTTGATATTTTCGACGGCCCCGCGCTGCCAAGAGATATGGGGGGGGCCAAAGTAAACGGCGACTTTGGTGGCGATGGAGAAGGCGGCGTGTTGGGCCATTTCGCGACCGTTGTCGTAGATGAGGGTATTGCGCAGGTGGGCGGGCAGTTTTTTGAAAGCCTTGGTCAAGGTCTTGGCGACACTCTCGGCATCTTTGGAGGCACCCAAGGGGACGATGATGACGTAGCGGAAGACGCGTTCGGTGATGATCAAGATGGCCGGTTCGGTTGCCCGCGCCCATGATCAGGTCGGCCTCCCAGTGACCGGGCACTTCACGGTGCTCCAGCTCGGCGGGTCGCTCGCCGATGTTGATCGCGCCGGGCAACTGGCCGGAGAGCTTGCCTTTGGGTCGTGGCGCAGGGCTGCTGCGAGGTTATTTTGCGTCGCAAGTAATACCCAATCCCCGTTGCTTCTGGACTTTTGTTTGAAGGTGGGGCGGCGCGCCGGTTCGGTTGCCATTCCTAAGCATCGTTCTCAGCGGGCCCAGCCCCGATTTATCGGGGTAAACTGGGTCCCGCCCTACCATAAGTCCAAAAGCTTTGGGTGATTGGTATAAGCGATCAACTCCTTCTTGGCCTAGCCTTTGGAGTGGACGTAGATGAAGTCGTAAATGGTTTCGTGGCTCACGCGTGGAACGCGTGGCGGACCGCGCGGGCGACGCTGAGGGCGACGCTGAGGGTGGCGCTGAGGGTGGCGTGCGGCAAACAAGCGAACGGTGGAACCGATATTCGGTTCCGCCGTTTTGTTTTATAGCGGCCAGAAGTGGAGCAGGGCGCGGGGGAGAGAGAGTGGCGTGAGGCGGTCGGGGGTTTGGTTCGTGGGCGCGGACTTCGCTTGCGAAGTCCTTACGGCGGAGCGGAGGCGGGGCGGCGGTTTGAGGTGCGAGTGTAGGGGCTCCGCTTTCGAAGTCCGGGTTGGGGTTCGGGGGATTGGCGTGCCTGCGCGGTCTTCGCAAGCGAAGCCCCTACGACGGAGCGGTGGCGCGGCCGGGGAACTCTTTGATGTAGAGGTCGCGCTGCGGGTAGGGGATCTCGATGCCGCGCGTCTTGAACTGTTCCCAGATCCGATAATTTACCTGGCTGCGGAGCTTGTTGGGGCGGTTGTGCAGCGACTCGCTCCAGACGCGCAGTTCGAAGTCGAGCGACGAGTCGCCGAAGCCCATGAAGCGGACCTGGGGCTCGGGCGCGGCGAGCACGTCGGGGCAATCCTTGGCGGCGGCGAGCAACGCGGCCTCCACCTCGCGCGGGTCGCTCTTGTAGTGGACGCCGACGGGCACGCGGAAGCGCACGATGTTGTCCTTGTGGCTGAGATTGGTGACGCGCCCGGAGACGAACTCGGCGTTGGGGACGATGATGTCGATGTTGTCGTTGGTGCGAACGGTGGTGCTGCGGGCCTGGATGGCGACCACCTGGCCTTCGAGATCGTCCACCTGGATGCGGTCGCCGACTTTGATCGGGCGCTCGATGAGGAGGATGATGCCGCTGATGAAGTTGTCGGCGATGTTGCGCAGACCGAAGCCGATGCCGAAGCTGATGGCGCCGAGCATGAGCGAGAGCGTGCCCAGGTTGAATCCGGGCAGCATGACCGGCAGGATGATCAAGATGCCGACGAGCAGAAGGGTGTAGCCGACCAGGGTGGAGACAGCGACGGAGACGCCGGGATGAAGTCCGACACGGGGCAGGAAGCGTTCGCGCAGCGCGGTTTTGACCAGCCGCACCACAAGCAGAAGCAGAGCGAAGAGCACCATGCCCACGCACACCGAGAGGAGAGAGATGCGCAGACCCCCGATTTCGAGGGAGCGGTTCATGAACTCATAAAAGGTGGCCATGAAATCGAGCGTGGCGGCGGGCGGAGGTGACGACGAGGTGAAAGGGGGAAAAATAACCTTGCCCACAAATATACCCCAACGGGAATGTTTGAGCATGCAAAGCGTGCGTCAGCTCCAAGCCATGGCCGACCCGACCCGGCTGCGTCTGCTCGCCCTGTTGGGCGAGGGGCCTTTGTGCGTGTGTCATTTACAGGCGGTGCTGCGCGAGCCGCAGGCGAAGATATCCAAACACCTGGCGGTGTTGCGCACGCGTGGCTTGGTGAAGGCGCGGCGCGAGGGGCACTGGATGGTCTATGCCCTGGCCGAGCCGAGGCCGGAGGTGCTGGCGGTGTTGCCGGAGCTGGCGGGAGCGGAGGCGCAGTTGAAGCGCGATGCCGCGAAGTTGAAACGACTCGACCTCGGGTGCTCGCCGGCGGCGGGCGCGCGCCGGGTCTGCGCCTGCTGAGTCCGAATTCCTTAAAATTTGCCCATGAAAAAAGTTCGTATCGCCATCAATGGTTTCGGCCGCATCGGCCGCCTCGTGTTTCGCGCCGCCGCGCTCTGGCCGGAGTTCGACTGGGTCTTGGTCAACGACCCCAAGGCCGACGCCGAGTGCTGCGCGCATTTGTTGAACTTCGACTCCGTGCAGGGGCGCTGGGCGCAGGAGGCGACGGCGGAGGCGGACGGGTCGGCGTTTCGCGTCGGCGAGATGCGCGTGGCGGTGAGCGGCTTCGCGAAGCCGGGCGAGGTGGACTGGGCGGCGCATGGCGTGGATGTTGTGTTGGAGTGCTCGGGCAAGTTCCGCACCCCGGAGGCGCTCGCGCCGTATTATGAGCGCGGGGTGAAGAAGGTGATCGTGGCCGCGCCGGTGAAGGGCGGCGACGCGTTGAATATCGTGATGGGCGTGAACGACGCGCTCTACGATCCGGCGGCGCACCGCCTGCTCACGGCGGCGAGCTGCACGACCAACTGCCTCGCGCCGGTGGTGAAGGTTATCCACGAGGGGCTTGGTATCGAGCACGGCGCCATCACCACGGTGCACGACGCGACGAACACGCAGACCATCATCGACGCGCCGCACAAGGATCTGCGCCGCGCGCGCGCGGCGGGGCTGTCGCTCATCCCGACCACGACCGGTTCGGCGACGGCGATCGCGCTGATCTATCCGGAGCTGAAGGGAAAGCTGAACGGCCACGCGGTGCGCGTGCCGCTGCTCACGGGCTCGCTCACGGACTGCGTTTTCCAGGTGAAGCGCGACACGACGGTCGAGGAGGTGAACGCGTTGCTGAAGGCGGCTAGCGAGACGGCGCCCTTGTCGGGAATTCTTGGATACGAGACGCGGCCGCTGGTCTCGATCGATTTTAAAGGCAACCCGGCCTCGGGCACGGTGGACGCGCTTTCGACCATGGTGGTGAACGGCCGCATGGTGAAACTCTACGTTTGGTATGACAACGAGTGGGGCTACTCGAACCGCATGGCGGAACTGGCGCGGAAGGTTTCATGCAGCCTCGTCGGCTGAAATCCTAAATCCCAAGCGGCTAAATCCTAAAGGGAGTCCGGCCGAGCGCTGAATATTTAGGATTTAGCGGCTTAGGATTTAGGATTTTTCATCCCATGAATATTCGGAACTACATTCTCGTCACCGGGGCCTACTGGGGGTTCACGCTCACGGACGGGGCGCTGCGGATGTTGGTGCTGCTGCACTTTTTCAACCTCGGCTACTCGCCGGTCACGCTGGCGTTTCTGTTTCTGCTCTACGAGTTCTTCGGGATCGTCACCAACCTGCTCGGCGGCTGGCTCGCCTCGCGCGTGGGGCTGCGGGTGACGCTGGTGGCGGGGTTGGGGTTGCAGGTCGCCGCGCTGGGCATGCTGGCGCTGCTGAATCCGCAGTGGGGCGAGTTCGCCTCGGTGGCGTGGGTGATGGCGTCGCAGGCGCTTTCCGGCATCGCGAAGGATCTCACCAAGATGAGCTCGAAGAGCGCGATCAAGGTGCTGGTGCCGGCCGACGCGAAGGGCGCGCTGTTCAAGTGGGTCGCGGTGCTTACGGGTTCGAAAAACGCGCTCAAGGGCGCGGGTTTTTTTGTCGGCGCGTTCCTGCTCGCGGTCGCGGGGTTTTCCGGCGCGCTTTGGATCATGGCGGGCGCGCTGGCGCTGGTGTGGCTGGGCTCATGGGCGTCGTTGCCGAGCGAGATGGGCAAGGCCAAGGCGAAGGCGGGATTTCGGGATCTGTTTTCAAAGAGCCGCGAGATCAACGTGCTGTGCGTGGCGCGGTTTTTTCTCTTCGGCGCGCGCGACATCTGGTTCGTGGTCGGCGTGCCGGTTTTCCTGCGCGGTGTGCTCGGTTGGAGTTTTGCGGAGGTGGGCGCGTTCATGGCGTTTTGGGTGATCGGCTACGGATTCATTCAGGGCGCGGCACCGGCGATTTTGCGCGGGCGCGTGCCGGCGGGCGGGGCGGCGGCGGGCATCGCCTTCGCGCTGGCGGCGGTGGCGGGCGCGATCCCGCTGGCGCTGGCGGCGGGGGCTCCGGCGGGAGTGGTGATCGTGGGCGGGCTGTCGGCCTTCGGCGCGGTGTTCGCGCTGAACTCGGCGGTGCATTCGTATTTGATTTTGGACTACACCGATGGCGACAAGGTCGCGCTCAATGTCGGTTTCTACTACATGGCCAACGCGGGCGGGCGGCTCGTGGGCTGTCTGCTCTCCGGCGTGCTTTACCAGGTGGCCGGGTTGGCGGGGTGCTTATGGGGCGCCTTTGCCTTCGCGGTCGCGGCGGCGGTGACCGCGCTCAAGCTGCCGCGCGAGGCCTTGCACGCGGACAAGCTCGCGGCGGCCAAGGTGAAGGCGGGCGACGGCGACTGATGAATTTATGACCATGAAAAAACTCGACGTCCTGATTCTTTGCACGGGCAACTCCTGCCGCAGCCAGATGGCCGAGGGTTTGTTGCGCGCGGCGGCGGGCGACGCGTTCACCGTGCACAGCGCGGGATCGAAGCCGGCGGGGCGCATCCATCCGCGCGCCATCGCGGCGATGCGCGAACTCGGCATCGACATCTCGGGGCATCGCTCGAAGTCGGTGAACGAGTTTCTCGATCAGCCGGTGGATCTGGTCATCTCGGTCTGCGGCAACGCCGATGCGGCGTGTCCGACGTTTCCCGGTCGCACGTGGCGCTTGCATTGGGTTTTTGAGGACCCCGCGCATCACGAAGGGACGGAGGAGGAGATCACCGCGCGCTTTCGCGAGGTGCGCGACGAGATGAACCGCGTGTTCACCGCCTTCGCGACCGGTGTCGTGCTCGGGCAGGGGAGGGCGGAGTCATGAAGACCAACGAACCGAAGGCGGCGGATACGGGCGCGGGCGGCATCAGCTTTTTCGAGAAGCACCTCACCGAGTGGGTGGTGTTGTGCATGGTGGCGGGGGTGTTGATCGGGAAGTTTTTGCCCGGGGTGCCGGAGTTTTTGCAGCGGTTTGAATACGCGAAGGTGTCCATTCCCATCGCGGTGCTCATCTGGCTGATGATCTATCCGATGATGATGAAGGTGGACTTCACCAGTCTGCGCAACGTGCGCCGGGAGCCGAAGGGACTCTACCTGACGTGGGTGGTGAATTGGTTGATCAAGCCCTTCACGATGTTCGGCATCGCGGCGCTGTTTTTCTACGTCGTATTCAAGGCATGGATACCGGCTGAGCTGGCGAAGGATTATCTGGCCGGGGCGGTGTTGCTGGGCGCGGCGCCCTGCACGGCGATGGTGTTTGTGTGGAGCCATCTGACGCGCGGCAACGCGGCCTACACGGTGGTGCAGGTGGCGACGAACGACCTCATCATCCTGGTGGCCTTCGTGCCCATCGTGGTGCTGTTGCTCGGGGTGGGCGGGGTGAGCATTCCGTGGGAGACCTTGCTGGTCTCGGTGCTGCTCTTCGTGGTGATTCCGCTGATCGGCGGGGTGTTGACGCGGCGGGCGGTCATGGCGCGGAAGGGCGCGGATTATTTTCACCAGCGCTTCATTCCGAAGTTCAACGATTTCACCATCGTGGGGCTGCTGCTTACGCTGGTGCTGATCTTTTCGTTTCAGGGCGGGGTGATCTTGGGGAATCCGTTGCACATCCTGTTGATCGCGGTGCCGCTGATTTTGCAGACGGCGCTGATTTTTTTCATCGCGTATTGGGGCGCGAAAAAACTCCGGCTTTGTCACGACGTCGCCGCGCCGGCGGGGCTGATCGGGGCGTCGAACTTTTTCGAGTTGTCGGTGGCGGTGGCGATCACGCTCTTCGGCGCGGCGTCGCCGGTGGTGTTGGTGACGATCGTGGGCGTGCTGGTGGAGGTGCCGGTGATGTTGGCGCTGGTGAAATTCGCCAACCGCACGCGGCACTGGTTTCCGGCGCGGGGTGAGAGCGCGTGAGACTCTTACACAAACCACCTAAAATTAGAATCCTAACGATTTCTATTGAAATGCTACGAAAGTGTAGCATGCCTTATCGGCATCATGGCAATGCAAGTAAACGTCCGACTCGACGAGGCTGAATGGGAGAAGATCGTCGAGGCCATGCCGGGGCTCAGCAATGGCGAGCGCATGGCGACGCTGGTGCTGCAGCAGCTCACGCTCCTCGATTCGCGGCACGATCTGGCGCGCGCGTTGGAGTTGTTGGAGTCGGCGCTCGATCCGGTCCGCCAATCGTTGCGTCGCCAACGTCTGCAAAGTCGCGGCTCCGAGATCGCCGAGGAGCTGGCCCAGAGCGTGATCGAGATGGCGGCGCTCCTACTCGCCCAGACCGACGCGCTGGCGAAGGCGCCCGACAAACACCTGCCCGAACTCGAAATCCAACTTGTCCGCCGCTGGAGTCGCACCGCATCGCAAATTCTTCACGCCGCCGCGCTTGATCCCGCGCAGTTTCGCAACCAGCAAGGAGCCTTGCCCGAAATCCTACGCATTCTTGCCCAGGCACGTCAGTTGTCCGCGTCGGCTTCGACGTCGGCATCCCTTTCTTCTCTTTCGTCAGAAACCTCCACCCCCAACCAAGGATAACGTCATGGAAAACCGACTACGCGACCGCATCGCCCGGGTGCTCACCAGCACCGCCCACACCCTTGTCGACAAGATCGAGGGGCTCAACGAGGAGGGCATCCTCGAGGCCGCCATCCGCGAGGTGGACGGCGCCACCGAGGAGGTTCACACCGCGCAGGGTGAATCGCTCGCCCGCAAGCACCACGTCACGAAAGCCATCGAGCGTCTCACGCAGGAGCGCGATCGCCTCGACGCCGAGGCCGAGGTCGCGATCCGCAGCGGGCGCGAAGATCTCGCCGTCGCCGGCCTGAGCCGCATCGACGACATCGAGCGCCAGCTGCCCGAGCTCGAGAGCCAGATGCTTGACCACAAGTCCGACGCCGAGCGTCTCGGCCAGTCGCTCGAAAGCCTCAAAGCCCGCCGCGCCCAGATGGCCGACGATCTGATCGTGCTGCGCCGCACTCGCGCATCGTCGCCCGAGGCGGGAGGTCGCGCCTCCGGCTCCTCGCCCCAGATCAAGGCCGAGCGCGCCGAGAACGCCTTCGACGACCGCTACGCCAAGGCCACCGGCACGGATCGCTCGACCTTGCACGCCCGCGAGGCCGAGCAGGCCAAGCTGCGCGATCTCAGCGCCGTCTCGCGCGACAACCGCGTGCAGATCCGCCTCGAACAGCTCAAGGCCCGCGTGAATCCCGCGCTGCCTCCGGGCAACTGATCCGGC
>CAZOGV010000139.1:0-7817 GCA_964579225.1 uncultured Akkermansia sp.
GTAGCTCGCCTCGTGAGAGGCGGGACAAAAGAGGCGGCGCTTGCAAGAATCCCGCATGCCAAAACTTTCGCGACGATTAATACATTCGGAATATGCGTGCGAGGTCTTGTAGTGAAGGCCGAGCTGGAGCTCGGCGTTCCCAGGGGAGCGGAACGAAACTCCGTCGTTCCGCTACGAAGAAGGGCGAATTCGGAGCGGTGTCTGGCGACAATCTGAAATCGACACCGACGACAATCAGCCACTTTCGTAACCCCGCCTGGCTCTTTTCTCAACAAAGCCACAGCAATACGCTGTTATTGGCTGTGTTGAGAAAAGAGCCAGGCTCCTAGAAAAATCTACTTATAAAAGTGGCTGATTGTCGCTGAAGTGTAATTCAGATTGTCGCTGAACAGAGCGGCGCGCCCGGCGGTCACGCCCTACCTTTGGAGCTTGGTGCGGAGGTAGGGGGCGGTGGGGGAGTTCTTCTGCTTCAGCAGGCCGGCCAGGGGGCCTTGGTAGAGGAGGTCGCCGCCGTCGGGGCCGCCTACGGGGCCTAGCTCGAGGATCCAGTCGGCTTCGGCGAGGAGGTCGAGGTGGTGCTCGATCACGACCACGGTGTGGCCTTGCTCCACTAGCGCGTGCAGCACGCCGATGAGTTTTTCGCAGTCGCTGAGGTGCAGGCCGATGGTGGGCTCTTCGAGGATGTAGAGGTTTTGGAAACCGATGTTGCGGCTGCGTTCGCGGTAGCTCGCGAGGCCGTGAGTCAGCTCGGTGACGAGTTTGAGGCGCTGGGCTTCCCCGCTACGTTTCTAGGCGGCGCTTTGGGAGAATGGCGATTTACGGCAACGCAAGGGCGCGGCGGAGGTCGTCGTGTTCGAAGGCGCTCGCCATGCGATTGATTTCCGGCGGACGCGCGCCGACCTCTTTTGCGATGGTTCGCCAAGTGGCCGTGGCGGCCGCGACTTCTTTGATGATCGTGCGGGCCTTGGGGAGTGAGAGCCCGAAATAGCCCGCAGCCTCCTGCACCAGTTCGAGCGAGCAGGTGCTTTCCTGGAGATCGATGCGGGTGCTGAGCACGCGGGCTTTAAGATCGGTAGGGACGGGGTTGAGGTCGTAGGCGGGGGAGAGGGTCCAGCCGGTCTTCCCGTTCCATAGAAAACCGTGATTCCTAAGGTGATCGTCCACGTTGGAGACAAGCACGTTGAAGACCACCCGCCGGTAGAGTGTGTGGGCGTCGGCCGTGGCTTGGGCGCCGTGGCCGGCGAGCGCATCCACCATTTCGGGGTAGCCGCCGCCTTCGCCGTCCCGAGCCCCGAGCATAGCCATGGCGGAGAGAAAGGGGATGCGTTGTTGATCAACGCGGTCAAAGCGACGCGACAGCAGCACGGCCTTGCCGGCCACGTGGATCAATTCGTGATCGGCCGTGGCGATGCCCGCGCGGTCCGCCAGGCGCAGCGCGATTTCCTCCCAGGTCTCGATGCTGTAGGCGTCGGTCTCCTTGGGGAATTTGGCGATGGCGAGACGGCCGTGTTGATCGATCACCGAGGCCTTGGGGCGTGCGCCGCCCAGAGAGGAGCCGGGCGCGAAGATGAGCTGGAGGTCTTCGTCGGTTTCTTCGTCGCGCAAGATGCGTTCTGTGACTTGCAGCAGGCGGCCGAGCTCGACGAGGGCGGGCACTCCGGCGCGCGGGCGGGCCACAAAGTCCTCCTGCCCGACGGGGCGAAGACGGAGCGCGCCCAGGCGGGTCTCGTCTGCGACGCCGAGCAGGTAATCGCTTTCCATGAGGGTGCGCACGTTCCTGTCTTCCTGTTGCGCCCGCCGGCGTTCGGCGCGTTGCATGAGCCGCCGGCCCCAGGTGTCGGGGGCCGAATCTCCAACCGAGCCATGAATCACGCAACCGGTCGGCGGGGCGAATGCACCTCGGGTAAGCGGGAGCGCGGGTTCGAGTGCGAAGCGGTCCGGGGCGTGCAGCCAGGAATCGGCATACTCGAAGAGCACGATTTCCTTGCCCCGGGTGCGGTTGCAGCGCGCCCGGCCGATGTGCCGGGTGGTGCCTTTGATGGAGAGGTGTAGCTCAAAATCCGCCATGGCTGCTCAGGAAGCCAAAGGTTTGAGGCGAATGCGCTTGGGGAGGGCTTCGTCGGCCAGCGCCTGACCGACCACATCGGTGACCGGATCGGCCACCTTGGCCAGGCCATCCAGCAAGCCCAGCGCCTGCAGGACGGCGGCGTAGATGCCGATGCTCACGGCAGGGTCGCCTTCCTCGATGCGCTGCAACGTGGAGCGCGAGGTGAAGGCACGGTCCGCCACCACGGCCATGGGAAGGCGGCGCCGCCGGCGGGCATCGCGCATATCGGCTCCGAGCTTGGCCAGGGTCTTGCGCGTAGCGGCGGAAGGGTGGTGTGGCGTGGGCATGATTTTGTAGTCTTGAAACGACCTAATGGCATTTAGTGTCGCACGAAGATCACAATTTGCAAGCCTGCGCTACGGGGTTTCGGAGCGGCGCGCCCGGCCCCGACTTGTCGGGGTAAACTGGGTCGCGCCCTACCTCTTGAGCTTGGTGCGGAGATAGGGGGCGGTGGGGGAGTTCTTTTGTTTTAGCAGGCCGGCGAGGGGGCCTTGGTAGAGGAGGTCGCCGCCGTCGGGGCCGCCGACGGGGCCGAGTTCGAGGATCCAGTCGGCCTCGGCGAGGAGGTCGAGGTGGTGCTCGATCACGACCACGGTGTGGCCTTGCTCAACGAGGGCGTGGAGCACGCCGATGAGTTTTTCGCAGTCGCTGAGGTGCAGGCCGATGGTGGGCTCTTCGAGGATGTAGAGGTTTTGGAAACCGATGTTGCGGCTGCGCTCGCGGTAGCTCGCGAGGCCGTGGGTGAGCTCGGTGACGAGTTTGAGGCGTTGGGCTTCGCCGCCGGAGAGAGTCGGGCTGGATTGGCCGAGGGTAAGATAACCAAGGCCGCAGTCGCACATGAGCTGGCAGACTTGGCTGAGCTGGCTGTGGAAATCGAAGTAGGTGACGGCTTCCTCGAAGGTGAGTTGGAGAACCTGGCCGATGTTTTTGCCCTTCCAGGTGAGGTCGGCGAGTTCGGGCGCGTAACGGGTGCCGCGGCAGTCGTCGCAGGGGAGATAGGTGTCGGGCATGAAGGCCATTTCGAGCTTCACGCGGCCTGCCCCTGAGCAGGTTTCGCAGCGGCCGCCGGCGGTGTTGAAGGAGAAACGTCCGGCGGTGTAGCCGCGAATCTGGGACTCGGGGATGCCGGCGAAGAACTGGCGGATGAGATCGAAGATGCCGAGGTAAGTGGCGGGGGTGGAGCGCGGGGTTTTGCCGATGGGGGATTGGTCCACCTCGATCACTTGTTTGAAAACCTGAGCGCCGCTCAGGTTTTCAAAAGGGAGTGAGGGAATGAGGGAGTGAGGGGAAGCGTCGGAGGGGTGGGCGGTGGATTTGGCGTAGGCTTTGCCGGTGAGCTTGGCGGTCTTGGTTTTTATGGCGTAGTTGACGGCCGGATACAGTAGGTCGCGGAAGAGGGTGGATTTGCCCGCGCCGGACGGGCCGCAGACCATGGTGAGGCGGCCAAGGGGGATGCGGACGTCGAAGTTTTTTAGGTTGCGGAGGGAGGCGTTGGTGAGTTCCAAGAACCGGGTTTTATCCTTTTTAGGATTTAGCTGCTTGGGATTTAGGATTTCGCGGTATTCTCCTCGCAACGGGTGCTTGATGCCGCGGCTGAGGTATTGGCCGGTAAGGGATTTTTCGATACGCTTGACCTCGGCGGGTGTTCCCTCGGCGAGGATCTCGCCGCCGTGGATGCCGGCGGCGGGGCCGAGGTCGATGAGGCGGTCGCAACGTTCCATGAGGTCGTCGTCGTGCTCGACGACGAGGAGGGTGTTTCCTTTGTCGCGCAGGGCCTGGAGGGTCTCGATGAGGCGATCGTTGTCGCGGGCGTGCAGTCCTATGGAGGGCTCGTCGAGCACGTAGAGCACGCCGGCGAGGTTGGTGCCGAGCTGGGCGGCGAGGCGGATGCGCTGGGCTTCGCCGCCGCTGAGGGTGTCGGTGGGTCGGTCGAGGCTGAGGTAGCCGAGGCCGACGTGATCGAGGAAGCGGAGGCGCTCGCGGATCTGCGGGATGATGTCCTGCACGATGGCGCGGCCGCGTTCGTCGAGGTCGAGCTGGTCGAGGCTGTGGAGGAGCGGGCCGGGGGTGGAGCCGAGGAGCTGGGGCAGGGTGAGGGCGGGGTGTTTGCCTTTGAAGGGGAGTTTTACGGCGCGCGGGATGCGGGCGAGGCGTTGGCCTTGGCAGTCGGGGCAGAGGGTGCCGGTGCTGGCGACGTCGTCCTCGGAATCGATGCCGAAGGCGCGCAGGCGGGCGGCGGGATCGTCGTCTTTTTTCGCGTCCTCGTCGGGGATGAGCATCCAAGGGAAGACGCGGCCGTGGCCGCGACAGGTGGGACACCAGCCGCGCGGGGAGTTGTGCGAAAAATGTTTGGGATCGAGCTCGGGGAAGCTTTCGCCGGTCTCGGCGTCGGTGCGTGTAGTGGAAAACCACGACAGGACCTCGCCCTTGGGGTTGATGAGGAAGCAGGAGCCCTTGCCGAGGCGGAGGGCTTCGGCGAGGGCTTCGGAGGGGGAGGTGGGCTTGGGTTGGGCGGTGCGTTTTCCGGCGGGCGCGGGCTTCGCAAGCGAAGCCCCTACGTCGGATTTCAGGTCGGCGACGACCACTTCGACGTCGTGCTCGGAGTAGCGGTCGAGTTTTTGAAAGGCGGAGACGGGGAAGACGCGGCCGTCGGCGCGCATGAGTTCGTAGCCGTGGTTCTCGATCCAGGTGGCGATGGGCTGGTGGTGGCCTTTGCGGCCGCGAACGAGCGGGGCGCAGAGGTAGAGGTGCTTGGCCTTTTTCGCGGCGGGCGTGGCGAGGACTTTGGCGAGGAGTTTTTTGAGCTGGGGAGGCGAGAGGGGCTGAACGGGTTTGCCGGTGTCGGGGTGGTGCTGGATGCCGAGGCGGGCGTAGAGGAGGCGCAGGTATTGGGCGACCTCGGTAATGGTGGCGACGGTGCTCTTGCGGGAGCCGCGGGTGATGCGTTGCTCGATGGCGACGGTGGGCGGGATGCCGGTGAGGCGGTCGATGGCGGGGCGGGGCATCTGCTCCACGAACTGGCGGGCGTAGGCGCTCATGGAGTCCATGAAGCGGCGTTGTCCCTCGGCGAAGATGATGTCGAAGGCGAGGGTGCTCTTGCCCGAGCCGGAGACGCCGGTGACGACGTTGAGTTGGCGGTGCGGGATGGAGAGGGAGATGTTTTTGAGGTTGTTCTCGCGGGCGCCTTCCAGCCGCAGGACTGCGGGAGGCGGAAGGCTGAGGGAGGAAACCTGAGACCTGAAGTCGGGTTCGGCGGCGAGGAGGTCGGCGCTGGTGTCGTGGGCGGGGACGAGGGCGTCCTGGAGGTAGGCGGCGGTGGCGGTTTTGGTGCGCGCGACATGCTCGGGCGTGCCTTCGGCGACGATGCGGCCGCCGTCGGCTCCGGCCTCGGGACCGACCTCGATGAGCCAGTCGGCGGATTTGAGGACGTCGAGATTGTGCTCGATGACGATGAGGCTGTGGCCGCGATCGACGAGGGCTTGGAGGACTTGGAGCAGGCGGGCGACGTCGTGGCGGTGGAGGCCGGTGGTGGGCTCGTCGAGGAGAAGGAGGGCGCCGCCGCCGGCGGCAGAATGACCAATGCCCAATGACGAATGACCAATGTCGAATGACGAATGAGCGGACTTATTATTTGGGATTTGAGATTTGGGATTTGGGATTTCGCCTGCCGTGTAGCCGGTCAGATATTTTACGAGTTTTAGGCGCTGGGCTTCGCCGCCGCTGAGGGTGTTTAAGGGTTGGCCGAGGGTGAGGTAGCCGAGGCCGACTTCGTCTAGGACGGCGAGGCGGGCGCGGATGGCGGGCTGGGGCGCGAAGTGTTCGAGGGCGTCGGAGACGGAGGTGTTGAGCAGGTCGGCGACGGATTTTTCTTGGTGCGTGATGGCGAGGACCTCGGGCTTGAAACGGCGGCCTTCGCAGACGGGGCAGGGGACAAAGACGTCGGAGAGGAACTGCATCTCGACGCGTTCGTAGCCCAGGCCCTGGCAGTGGTCGCAGCGCCCGTCGCCGGCGTTGAAGGAGAAGGAGGACGAACTGAAGCCGGCGGCCTGGGCGGCGGGGGTCTTGGCGTAGAGGTCGCGGATGAGATCCCAGGCTTCGGTGTAGAGCGCAGGGTTGGAGCGCGGGGTGCGGGAGAGGGGCGATTGATCGACGAGCACGATCTCGGTGAAGGCGTCGTCGCCGGTGATGGAGGCGATCTGCGCGGCGTCCTCGGTGAGCTGGTGGCGTTTGGCGAGCAGGCCCTGGTGGATGACCTTGTCGAGGAGGGTGGATTTGCCGGAGCCGGAGACGCCGGAGAGGGCGACGAAACGGTGGAGGGGGAGGCGGAGGGTGACGTTGTGTAGGTTGTGTTTGGATACGCCGGTGAAGGTGAGCCAAGCCTGGGAGCTGGAAGCTCCCGCTACTTTGCGGCGGGCTGTGGGCGTGGGGATGGATTGGCGGCCGGAGAGGTAGGAGCCGGTGAGGGATTGGCGGTCGCGGAGGAGTTCGGGGACGTCGCCTTGGAAAACGAGGTGGCCTCCTTTGGCTCCGGGGACGGGGCCGATTTCGAGGACGTGGTCGGCGGCGCGGATCATGGACTCGTCGTGCTCGACGACGACGACGGTGTTTCCGGCGCGGGTAAGGGTGCGGATGATCTCGATGAGGCGGTCGATGTCGCGCGGGTGCAGACCGACCGAGGGCTCGTCGAGGACGAAGAGGGTGTCCACGAGGGACGTGCCGAGGCAGGAGGTGAGACCCACGCGCATGGTCTCGCCGCCGGAGAGGGTTTTGCTGGTGCGGTCGAGGGTGAGGTAGCCGAGGCCGACTTGGGTGAGGTAACGCAGGCGGGTGAGGATGGATTCGTGGGCGAGGGAGGCGGAGCGGGAGTCGGAAGCGGGCGAATCGGATGCCGGCTGGAAGCCGGCGCTCCCAGTTTCGGTGACGAGGGCGAGCAGGTCGGCGACGGGGAGTTGGTAGAGGTCGGGGAGGGTTTTGCCGCGCCACTTCCAGCAGAGGGATTCGGGTTGGAGGCGGGTGCCGGCGCAGTCGGGGCAGGGGTTGTAGGCGCGGAAACGAGAGAGGAAGACGCGGACGTGGGTCTTGTAGGTGTTCTTTTCGAGCCACTCGAAAAAGCCCTTCAGGCCATACCAGGCGTGGGGCCATTCGCGTCCGGGTTGGCCGTAGTCGGGCTCGCCTTCGAGCACGAGTTTTTGGTGGTCGGGGCTGAGGTCGGCGAAGGGGACGTTGACGGGGAGGCCGGCTTTTTTGGCGAAGCGGAGGAGGTCTTTTTGCGACTCGCCGTAGGTCTCGCCTTGCCAGGCTTTGATCGCGCCGTCGGCGATGGAGAGGGAGCGGTCGGGGATGGCGAGGTTTGTATCGATTTCTATGATACGTCCGAAACCGCGGCAGCGCGGGCAGGCGCCGAGGGGGGAGTTGAAGGAGAATAGCGCGGGGGACGCGGGGCGGAAGGTGCGGCCGGTGGCGGGCGAGTGGAGGCCTCTCGAAAAATGACCCGCCGGCTGAAAGCCGGCGCTCCCAGGGGCGAAGAGGTGGAGTTGGCCTTGGCCGAAGTGCAGGGCTTGCTCGGCGGCTTCGAGGAAACGGACGCGGGAGTCGGGGTTGAGGGTGATGCGGTCCTGGGCGACGTAGAGGTGGTCGGCGGCGACGAGCGGGGCGGGGTCGGCGAGGAGGTCGTCGATGCGGTGGGCGCTGAGTGAACTTGAACTCACGT
>CAZOGV010000140.1:0-1482 GCA_964579225.1 uncultured Akkermansia sp.
ACCGCTGGGCCGTCCGCTCCGTTGGGCTCATCTTGAACGCGAAGTAGAATAAGCGGCTAAATCCTAAAAAATACAGCCGGCTTCTGACTTCGCGCCCCCTGCTCTTCGCTCCCCCCCTCCATGGTCGCCGCCTCCGTTCCTGTTCTGCCTTGGCCTGATGTGCTCGCGGGCACTCCCGCCGTCGCGGTGATCGAACAGGCCCTCGCCCGCGGACGCCTTTCGCACAGCCTTCTGCTCACCGGCGACGACGTTGACCTGCTGCGCGGCGTCGGCCTCGCCCTCGCCGACCGCCTGCTCAACCCGCCCTCCACCGCGCCCGAACGCCGCCGCTCGCTCCTCGACGGCGCGCATCCCGACTGCTTCCACCTGCGCCCCGCCGGCAAGTCCCGCCAAATCGGTGCCGACCCGACCCGCGAACTCATCGGCAAGGTCCAGGTCTCCGCCTCCGCCGGCGGACAAAAAGTCGCGCTCATCCACGAGTGCGACCGCATGAACACCTCGGCAGCCAACGTCTTCCTCAAAACCCTCGAAGAGCCGCCGGCCAACACCACCCTGCTGCTCATCACCACGCGACCGCACGCGTTGCTGCCGACCATCCGCAGCCGTTGCCAGTTGTTCCGCTTCGGCTCGGCCGGAGCCGCCACTCCGGTGGATGGCTGGCCCGCGTGGCTGGAAGACTACCGCGCCTGGCTCGCCCTGCTCCACGGCGGCGCGGCCCGCACCGCGCCGAGCGACGCGATCTTTCGCATGTATGGCCTCATCGCCCGCTTCGGCGTGCTGCTCGAAACCGCCACCGACACGCTCTGGGCCGTGCAAAAAAAAGCCCTGCCCGCCGAACTCACCGACGAGGAGGAAGACGCCATCGAGACGGGTATTTCCAAGGGCCTGCGCGACCGCCTCTACGCCGATCTCGAACGCGCCACCGGAGCCTACGTGCGCGAGATCCTCGTGACGCCCGAGGCGGCGGTCGGCGCGCGCGCCTTCGCCGAATCGATAAAACACCTCGAACACTCCGCCGGCCTGCTGCGGGTGAATTTCAACGACGTCGCCGCGCTCGAACTGTATCTGCTCAAGGCGCTCCGCGCCTGGACGCGCAAGTAGCGCGCCCGATGTAGGGCGGGGTCGCCGCACCCCGCCGCGTTGTCGTGGTCTGCTGACGAACCGGACGGCGGGGTGCGGCGACCCCGCCCTACACAAGAGCCCTACTCCGACTCCGACATCCGCCAGTCGATCAGCTCCAGCTGGAGCGTGCGGCGGCCATTGAAATGGTTCCACGCCAGCTCCACCGCCAGGTCGATGGGCTCGATTTCAACGACGTCGCCGCGCTCGAACTGTATCTGCTCAAGGCGCTCCGCGCCTGGACGCGCAAGTAGCGCGCCCGATGTAGGGCGGGGTCGCCGCACCCCGCCGCGTTGTCGTGGTCTGCTGACGAACCGGACGGCGGGGTGCGGCGACCCCGCCCTACACAAGAGCCCTACTCCG
>CAZOGV010000140.1:1582-7762 GCA_964579225.1 uncultured Akkermansia sp.
GACGAACCGGACGGCGGGGTGCGGCGACCCCGCCCTACACAAGAGCCCTACTCCGTCTCCGACATCCGCCAGTCGATCAGCTCCAGCTGGAGCGTGCGGCGACCATTAAAATGGTTCCACGCCAGCTCGACCGCCAGGTCGATAGGCTCGCCCACCGGCGGCAGGCGATCCGCGAGTTTCCACGCCACGCCGTAGAGGCGGCGGCGGTTATCGCCGACCTCGAGCACGAAACGGAAATGCGCGCCTTTAAATACCTCGGGACGCTGGCTCAGCACCACGCCGCGCAAACCGAAACGCGGCTCGGGATTCGCCTGGCCGAAGGGATGTAGCTGCCCGAGTTCGTCCATCAGCTTTTCGTTGATCTGCACAGGCGTCAGCCAGGCCGCGAGCGTGAGCTCGGGCTCGGCCGAGCGGCCTCCCGTCCAGGCGCGCACGCCCTCGGCGAAACGCACGCGGAAGGCGGCGAGGTTTTCCTTTTTCAAGGCCACGCCCACCGCCATCGGGTGCCCGCCCCAGCTGTCGAGCAAGTCGGCGCAGCCGCCGAGCACCTCGACAAGATGAATGCCGTCCACACTGCGACCCGAGCCCTTAGCGAGCGCGCCCTCGTTGCCCAGCACGATGCAGGGACGATGGTATTTGCGCGTCACGCGGCCGGCCACGATGCCGACCACGCCAGGATGCCAGCCGTCGGCGTAGAGCACGATGCCGGGCTGGTCGAGATAGTGGGTCTCGATGAGGCGCTCGGCCTCCTCGGTGATGCCGCGCTCGATGTCCTGCCGCTCGCGGTTAAAATCATCCAACTGCTTGGCGGTCTCGCGGCAGAAACGCGCGTCCTCGCTCAAGATCAACTCGACCGAAAGCGCGGCGTCGGCGAGGCGGCCGGAGGCGTTGATGCGCGGGCCGAGCCGAAACGAAATATCCACCGGCATCAGGTCCTGGCCGGGACGCACGCCCGCCACGTCCATCAGCGCGCGCAGGCCGGGACGCGCGGCGTCCTTCAGCGTGCGCAAACCGTAGCTGGCGAGGATGCGGTTTTCCTCCTGCAAGGGCACGAGGTCGGCCACGGTGCCGAGCGCCACGAGGTCGAGGTAGTCGCGCAACTTGATCGACTCGGCGATCTGGTTGCCCTCGGCGCGCAGCTCTTTCACCAGGCCGTGCACGAGTTTGAACACGAGTCCGACGGTGCAGAGATTTCGCCACGCGTCGTCGTCCGGCAGCTCGTGGACATGCGGGTTGATGAGGATGCCGTGCGCGAGCGGGGTTTCCTTCGAGCGGTGATGGTCCACCACGATCACATCGACGCCGATGGAGTGCAGATACTCGACCTCCGCGATGGAGTTGGTGCCGCAATCAAGCGCGATGAACAGATGCGGTTTTCCGGGTTCGAGCGCGCGGTCGATCGCGCTGCGCGAGAGGCCGTAGCCGTCCTCCATGCGACGCGGCACCACGAAGGTGGGGCTGGCCCCGAAGCGACGCAGGATGGTCACAAGCAGCGCGGTGCTGGTGACGCCGTCCACGTCGTAGTCGCCGAGCACCACGATGGATTCGCCGGCGGCAAGCGCGCGGCGCAGGCGGGCGGTGGCGAGGTCGAGATTCTTGAGCGCGAACGGATCGGCGAGGCGCGCGAGGGCGGGTTTTAAAAACGCCGCCGCCGCGTCGGGCTCGGACTGGCCGGCGCGCAGCAGCAGCTCGGCCAGCACGGGGCTGATGCCGAGGGCGGAGACGAGGGCCGATATTTGCTCGGCGGGGGGAGATTGGTGGATCCAGCGCATGGCGATCGGGCGCACGCGCGGCGGTCGAGACGTAGGGCCTCGCCGAGGCGAGGCCGGTTCCGCCCGGTCGCGCGCGAGCGCGACGGGGGAGAGCCGGTAACGGCCCGACCGAGGTCGGGCCCTACGAAGAAACGCGCCGGCGCGCGGATGGGCTTATTCTTTGACGGCGGCATCGCCGCCGACGGGTTTGGCGCCGGCGATCTTGCCGCCGACGTCCCAATCATAGATCGGCTTTTCGTCGTGACCGCTCTCGACGTGCTTACGGTCGCCCTTGTGCCACCAGTAGAAGACGGGGCTGGCGATAAACAGCGTGGAGAGCGTGCCGACGGAGACGCCGATGATGAGCGTGACCGCGAGGTCGTTGATCTCGCCGCCGGCGACGGAGGCGAGGACGATCGCGGTGAGCAGCGTGGTGCCGCTCGTGATGACCGTGCGGGCCAGGGTGAGGTTGAGCGAGCGGTTGATGATCTCGCCCAGCTTCGCGACCGGATCGAGCTTCAGCTCCTCGCGGATGCGGTCGAAGACGATGATGGTGTCGTTGATCGAGTAACCGACGATGAGCAGGATGGCGCCGACCATGGAGGCGTTGAACTGCTTACCGAGCATCACGAAGATGCCGATGGTGAGCAGCACGTCGTGGATGGTGCAGACCACCGCGCCGACGCCGTAGCCGATCTCGAAGCGGAAGGCCACATACACGAGGATGAGCGTGAGCGACCAGAAGATCGCCCAGGCGGCGTTGTTGCGGATCTCCTTGCCGATGGTGGGGCCGACGCGGGACTCGCCCACGACCTCGAAGCCGGCTCCGGGATGCGCGGCCTTGAGGGCGCTGACGACGCCGGTGGCCTGATCGAAGGGCGTCGAGATGCGCAGCAAAACGACGTCGGAGCCGATGTCTTGCGTGTAGGACGCGGTGATGTCGGTGACGCCGCGCGCGGCCGCGATCTGATTGATCTCGGAAACGTCGAGGCGGTTTTCAAACGAGAGCGTGATCTGGTCGCCGCCGATGAAGTCTTTGCCGTAGATGGCGTCGCCCTTGTAAATCACGACGCTGATACCGACCGCGACGATGGCCCAGGAAACGATGAAGGCCGGACGGGCATGCTTGAGGAAATCGAACTTCGTGTCGTCGAGCAGCGAGAACATGCGGATGCGCTTGGCCAGACCGCCGTTGATGACGAGGTCGAGGAACATGCGGCTGATGACGAGCGCGGAGAACATCGTGGCGAACAGACCGATGGCGAGGGTGACGCCGAAGCCCTTCACCGGGCCGGTGCCGAGCGCGATCATGATGCCGGCGGTGATGAGCGTGGTGAGGTTGCCGTCCACGATGGCCGAGAAGGCCTTGTCGAAACCGGCCTCGAGCGCGGCGGGCAGGGATTTGCCGAGCTTCAGCTCCTCGCGCATGCGCTCGAAGATCAGGATGTTCGAGTCCACCGCCATGCCGATGGTGAGCACGAGCGCCGCGATGCCGGGCATCGAGAGCGTGGCGCCCACGCTGGCGAGCGTGCCGAGGATGATGACGAGGTTGAGCGCCATCGCGATGATGGCGAGCAGACCGCCCGTGGAGTAGAACAACACCAGGAACATCGCGGTGAGCGAGAGACCGGCGATGAAGGCGAGCTTGCCGCTCTTCACGGATTCTTGGGCGAGCGAGGGGCCGACCTCATACTGCTCCTGAACGAGGAGCGGGAGGTCGAGCGGGTTGTTCAGCACGTTGGCGAGTTCGCGGGCCTCGCGCTGCGAGAACTGGCCGGTGATCTCGGCGGAGTTGCTGTTGATCTCCTCCTTCACGCCGGGCACGGAGTAAACCTTGCCGTCGAGCAGAATGGCGAGTTGGGCGCGTGCCTCGGAATTGCCGGTCTGCTGGGCGAGCTGGCGGGTAAACCCGGCCACCTCGCGCGTGGCGGCGGCGAATTCGCGGCGGCCGTCTTCGTTGAAATTGATGAGGATGCGGTAGCCGCCGAAGTCGTCCATGACCGCGTAGGAATTGGTCACGTTTTTGCCGGTCATCTCCGGCACCCGCTTGATGAACAGCTCGGTCTCGGTGACGCCGCCGGTGCGGGAGTCCTGCTCGTAAACCATTACCTCGTAGCCGAGGGGCGTCTCGACGCCGGGGCCGGGACGGGCGAAGGGATAGACGAGGCGAAAATCGAGACGGGCGGGCTTCTGGGTTTCGGAAACGATGTCGGGTTTGTCGCGGGTGTTCACACCCGGCAGCTGCACCTCGATGCGGTTGTTGCCGATGGGGCGAATGATGGGCTCGGCGACACCGAGGCCGTTGATGCGGTTGCCGATGATCTCGACCGCCTTGGCCAGCTTCTCCTCGCGCTCGTCGTCGCGCAGGTTGCCGGCTGCCGTCTCGTCCACCTCCAGCACGAAGGCGACGCCGCCGCGCAGATCGAGGCCGAGTTGCAGGCGCCCCTTCGACTGCGCGAGCAAATGGTCGAGCAGGATGTTGTTGCGCTTGGTGATGTTGGTCAGGGTGCCCTCGAACGCGGTCGCGGGAAAATATTCCTTGGCGAGGTCGATGCGGCGCTCGTTGGCGATATCGCGCAGGGCGATGAAAACCGAGGGGGCGTTGCCGGCGTCGAAACGGGCCTTGGCCTCGCCCAGCAGGGCTTGGAATTCGGCGTTCTTCGTCTCGACCTTCGATTCGATGAACTCCGGCACGTCACGGTCTTGGAGGGGCGTCAGCGAGAGGACCGCCCACAGCACGATGGCGAAGCTCAGCACGAGCTTCCACAGGTTGCGTTTAAGCATGATGTTTTATTGGTTTAAAAAAACGGAAAATCGCGGCCTCGGCCGCGCAGGGGAAGGGGGAAAGGAAAGAGGGGGAAAAGGGGTAAACGGAATCGCGTAACCAAACTCAAAAGCGGCGCGGCACCGGCGATCCGCCGGTGCCGCGAAAAGCGGACCAAAAGAGAGACTTTACTTCTTCACGCCGTCCTTGCGGATGACGTCGCTGACAAAACCTTTAGAGATCTCGATCTTCACGCCTTCGGCGATGCGAACGACGAAACGATCATCCTTCTTGGCAGTTATCTCGCCGAAGATGCCGCCGGCCGTCACGATTTCGTCACCAGACTCAAGTTCGCTGAGCATTTTGGCGTGCTGTTTCTGCTTCTTGCGCTGGGGGGCGATGATGAGGAACCACATCGCCGCGAACATGAAGCCGATGAAAAGGAACTGGACGGGGAAACCGCCAGCAGGAGCGACTTGAGCGACGACAAGGAGCGAATCGGAGAGGGAAGTCATTTTCTTAATTGCGGGACGTTGTTTTTAGACGAGGAATTGCGAGATAACCGCGCCCGCGTCCGCGAACGCAAGCCATAACCCGACCGCCTTCCCGTCCCCGTTTTCGCCGGCCTCCGGCCCCACCCTTTCCATGTCCGCCAAAAGCAAAACCGCCTCTCCCTCCAACGCATCGACCACCACGGCCGCCTGGTCCATCGCCCGATCCGAGGACCTCTACGGCTTCAAACGCTGGGGCGCCGGACATTTCAGCGTCGCCGAGGAGGGTGTGGTCGCCGTGCAACCCCTCGCCGACGGCCGCACCATCCATGTCATGGACGTCGTGGACGAAGCCGTCTCGATGGGCCTCAAGGCCCCGCTCGTGATCCGCTTCCAAGACCTGCTCCGCCACCGCGTCGAGCAACTAAATGCCGTCTTCAACCAGGCCATCAAAGACGAGGGCTACAAGGGCAACTACCGCGGCGTCTTCCCCATAAAGGTCAACCAGCTCCGCGAAGTCGTCGAAGAGATCGTCTCCGCGTCGAAGGGTTTTAACTACGGCCTCGAAGCCGGCTCCAAACCCGAGCTCATGATCGCCATGGCCATGCACGAGGGCGCCAACTCCCTCATCATCTGCAACGGCTACAAGGACCACGATTTCATCCGCATCGCCCTGCTCGGCCGCAAGCTCGGCAAAAAAGTCATCATCGTGGTCGAGCAGCTCGCCGAGCTCGACGACATCATCCGCGTTTCCGAGGAGGTCGGCGTCAAGCCGCTCATCGGCTTCCGCGCCAAGCTCCAGACCCGCGGCGAGGGCAAGTGGTCCTCCTCCTCCGGCGACAACGCCAAGTTCGGCCTCAACACCGCCGAGATTCTCTTCGCCTGCGAAAAACTCCGCGCCGCCAAACTCACCTCCGCCCTGCGCCTCGTCCACTTCCACATCGGCTCGCAGGTCCCGAATATCCTCACGATCAAGAACGCCGTCATCGAGGCCTCCCGCTTCTATTGCCAGCTCGCCAAGATGGGCTTCCCCATGGGCTACCTCGACGTTGGCGGCGGCCTCGGCATCGACTACGACGGCTCGCAGACCGATTTCGAGTCCAGCGTGAACTACACGCTGCAGGAGTACGCCAACGACATCGTCTATCACATCCAGAACGTCTGTGACGACGCC
>CAZOGV010000141.1:0-5547 GCA_964579225.1 uncultured Akkermansia sp.
CCCGCGTCCTCCGCCACCTCGACCCCCGCCCCCCCCTTCACTCTCCGCATCGGCGATGCCACCGCCGTCGGCGACCGCCTCTACATCCTCTCCCCCGACGGCGCGCGCATCCACGTCGTCGGCCGCTCCCTCGCCGAGGCCCTCATCCCCGACCTCGCCCGCCTGCGCTCCGATCAACTCCTCACCATCCCCGTCTTCGAAACCCGCGCCCTCACCCTCCAGGCCGGCTCCACCCGCACCCGCCTCCGCCGTGACCAGTCGCGCTGGATCTTCGAGGCCCCCATCACCGCCCGCGCCGCCACGACCCCCGTCGAGCTTGCGCTCAACTCCCTCACCTCCCTGCGCGTCGCCCGCTTCCTCCCCGCCGTCCCCGCCCCCGAACTCACCGGCCTCGGCTCGCCCCGCCTCCGCGTCACCCTCGAAGGCAACGCCCGCCGCGAAACCCTGCTCCTCGGCCTCCCCGTCGCCGCCCCCGCCGCCGGCGCCGATACCATCGAACTCTACGCCTCCCTCGACGACCGCCCCACCGCCTTCACCGTCGCCGTCCCCCTCACACTCCTTGAAACCCTCGACCGCGCCCAGACCGCCCTGCGTGATCGCCGCGTGATCGACCTCGATCCCTCGCTCGTCACCTCCGTCACCATCGCGGCCCCCGACCCCATCCCGCCCCTTCGTATCCAAAAACTGGATGCCTATCCCGGCGAACCCGCCTCCTGGCAACTCTCCTCCGCCCTGCTTCCCGCTCCCCTGCGCGCCGACGCCGACCTCGTGGACAAGCTCCTCCGCCGCCTTCAACTCCTCGACGCCGCCCCTCCCCGCCCCGACGCCTCGCCCTTCGTCTCCGACGCCCCCTCCGGCGCCGAGATCGAGAACCTCGGCTTCAACCGCCCCGAACGCGTCATCACCCTCCAGCTCGCCGCCGCCCCCGCCGCGCCCAACGCCCCCGCGTCGCTCCCCTCGACCCTCGTCCTTCAACTCGCCCAACCCGTCGCAGGCCAAGCCGCGGCCTACGCCCGCCTGGTCGGCCAACCCTTCGTTTATGGCGTCCCACCCGAGATCATCGACGCCCTCCCCATCCCCCCCCGCCTCTGGCGCGACCGCACCCTGTTCAACCTGCCGGCCGATACCCGTATCACCCGCCTGGTCATCCGCTCCGCCACCGACGCCGACGCCCCGCCCCTGCTCGACCACACCCCCTCGGAAGCCCCCGCCCCCGAAGCCGTCACCTCCCTGCTCAACGCCCTCCATAACCTCCGCGCCCGCCAGATCACCGGCGAAACCTATCCCGAAAAAACCATCGTGGACGGCGTGGAAAAACCCTGGGCCTGGCGCCTCGAAGCCACCCTCGAACCCGCCGCCGGCGGTCCCTTGGTCCTCACCCTCGCGGAACGCTCTGGCGCCATGTTCCAACAAGCCGGCAGCCCCGCCCTCGGCCTCGTCTTCACCCTTGAGCAACCCGTCCTCGACGCCCTCTGGACCCTGCTCTACCCGAACGAGCAACCCTAAGCCGGGAGCCGTGGCGTCGGCTCGATAACCGACTCGAAATAGTCGCCATCGAGTCCCACGCCATAAGGTGCCTGCTCCTCGCGTAGCGAACCCTCGCCCCGCACCGCATCCGCCTCGCTGGCCAGATGCGCGGCCAAACGCGTCAACAGGTGCCTAAATGACGTATGCGCCGAAAGGTTTGCGTGGTCACCGCCCCCCGCATCCGAGGCTGCGGTCAGCACCGACGCACACGCGTATAGCTGCTGCTGCACCATGCGTTCGCACATCCTCAACATTCGCGTCTGATAGGAGGTCCCCTGAAAGACCGGATCGGCCGGGAAGTGCGGTGAACCCGCCCTCACCGGCATCCGCGAACCCCGCGCATCCTCGACCAAAATGAAATACCCAAGAAAAGGCGCGGCCCCGGCACCAAACAATCCCTCGCGCTGCGCCTGACGGAAATCATACGCGCTGCCCAGCGCTTCCTCGCAGCGATTATTGGCGTTGTTACCAAACGAGGGACCGCAGAGCGATTTCAGCTCCAACGCCGCCAATAGCCGCCCCTCATGCACGACCAGCAAGTCCCATTGCTTCGTCGGCCGAAAAAACCCCGGCAGCACCACCAAGGATTTGTCGCGATAAATCCCGGCGCTCTTCGGCGCGTTCCGCTTAACCACCTCCACGATCATATCACGAAACGAGTCCATCGTCTTGCCGCCCGTCACCGCTCCGCGATTCCCCTGATCTGCTCTGCCCGCTGCAAGCTGCTTAGCCGAGGCGAATGAACGTCCGGTCCAGAACGTAATGACCGCTTGCCTCAACCGGGCCTCGAATCCCAAGCGCTTTTGCATATTCATGATTTTGTTCCCATGCCGGACGATAACCCCGACTGGGCAAGCCGCGCCCACGATTCTTCATCCAGCCCGTAAAGCTCGCGCACCGCCTCCTCCGCCGCCGGCGTGTCACCGTTGATCATCGCTTCGCCGAGCCTTCTCCGCAGCTTCGCGCCGACGTCCGTCCACTTCGGTATGCGAATCCGCCGCAAATACTGCGCTTGGAAACGCAGATTCCCTCCCCGCATCCGGGGGCTATATGCCGCGACAAACGCCTGCCCCAACCGGCTCGAAAGCACGGCCTGCAACGCCCGCAGTTCCCACGTCTCCGAGGTCACATGGTAAAGATTGTGATGCGGATAAAGCTTCCCCTCCTCATAGACCACATGCGCCGAACCCTTGATGTCGGGGATGAGCAACTTGGGCCGCCACGTAAGGCTTTCGTGAATACGATCAATCGTGCGAAACCATCCGTTCGGATTTCGCGCCGCGACGTTTCTCCCCGTGATCCGCTCGCGATGTTTTTCCAGGTAGGCGGCGAAGCGCGGATATGCCTTCAAATCAACCAGCCGCCCGTCGGCCTCAAACGGATTCAACACCCATTCTCCGCGCCACTCCACCCTCCCGCTGCGAATGTCCCGTGTGGTCACCAAAGGCAATTTTCGTGCGTCCTCCACATCCAGCTCGCGACCGATATACACCGCATCCGCTCCCGTCGCCACCCCGATGCCCACCCTCACCCCCGCCGCTTCCAAGGCCGGAAACTCACGTTCCAGCCGATGGATCAAGTCCATGCAGCCGTCCTCGTCGAACGACCAAGGATGATCCTCCTTCACCACATCGCGTAGCACCGTCACCGCCGCGTGCGCGCCCTCGCCGCGAATCGCCCGCGCCAGCTTGCTCAGCTCCGTCTGGGAAACCTCCGGCCTAAACGCCGTGTAAGTGTCCACACCCGCCCCGCGCCGAATTATCGTCACCGCAGGATAAGCATCCACATCGCCGAAAAACGCCGGACACCCCGTGAAATCCACGTAGGCGTCTAGATGAAACCCATCGGCAACCATCGCCCGCAACGGACCACCATAGCGGTTTTTCATCCAACGATCCGCACAGATGAACCCAAGCCGCCCCTCCTCTCTCAACAAGCCCAGCGACTTCTCGATAAACGCCACATACAAATCGGCCCGGTCAAACAATGAACTCCACCGGCTGCGATACAACCGCAGTAAGTCTTTGGGCAGACTCTCCAGCCTCAGATAAGGCGGGTTACCCACCACATGCGTGAAATCCGCCGCCAAAGAAACCGTCAGAAAATCGGCATGCACCAGCCAATCGTCGAGCAATCGCTCGGCATTCAAACGACTCCACCCCCGCTCCGCCAAAAGCCCGTGCAGGCGCTCGCGACAAATCGCCAGCGCGCCCAGATTCACTTCCACCGCACGGATGCAGGACGCCACTCGCAGATCGTCCGGCCGAATCTGCCCCAACAAACGCCTGACCGCTGGAATTAAAAAATCTCCGTCACCCGCTGAAGGCTCCAAGAGCCTGCATTTCGCCAAATCCGCGCCGCCCACCCACCCCATCAGATCAAGGATGAACTCAGCCACTTCCGGCCGGGTGTGAATAGCCCCGCGCGCCTCGGAATCCGCCTCCGAAAAATACGCCACCGCGTCCTTCACCGAAGAACCGCTGTCAAAAAGCTCGGGTTGAATGGAACGCATGGAAAGAGACTTGAAAAGTCAGCTTCTTCTCCACGCCCGAAGCAAGGCGCGACACCATTCCTTCCCCGCCCTCTTCAGCCACCATTACTCAGTGGACACCCGCACTCCCGCCCAAAACCCTTGTCCACCTCCCTAACCGTGGCGCGGCCCGTCCTAAAACATCTCTCCACCCTCCTTCGCTGGACGCTCTGGCTCGGCCTCGCCACCGCCCTCGCCCTCCAGCTTCGCATCCTCGCCCACGGCGGACTCCGCCTACCCGCGTTCGCCGAGACCTACCTCAACCAACACCTCGCCGCCCAAGGCCTCGTCTTCCACGCCGACGCCATCTGGCTCGACCCACGCGGACGCATCCTCCTCCACGCCCCGAGCGCCGCCCTCGTCACCCCCGGCGATCCCAACCCGCCCCCCTTCGCCTCCGCCCGCGCCGTAGCCTTGCAAGTCCGCCGCCGCGCCCTCCTCGCCGGCCGCGTGGACATCCTCCGCGCCGAGCTGACCGGCCTCACCCTCACCCTCCCCCCGGTCATCTCCCCCTCCGGCTCCGCCCAGCCCCTGCTGCAAAGCGGCGAATTTCGCCTCGCCCGCTCCTCCGCCACCGAAGCCTGGCGCGTCCAACAAGCCAGCGCCCGCGTCCTCGCCATCCCCACTTCCTTCACCGGCGAACTCCCCGCCCCCCGCCCCGACGACCACGCCAAAGCCCCCGAACACCCAGCCCACACCTACGTGCGCCTCGGCCTCCGCCACGCCGCCACCGCCTACCGCCGCCTCGCCGCCTTCCCTCTCGAATCCGTCCGCCACCTCGACATCCAACTCGCCCCCGACCGCCTCATCGCCTCCGCCGGCATCCCCGCCCTCCTCGTCCCCGACCACCCCGCCCTGCCCGCCGCCGTCGTCGGCGCCTCGCTGCGCGACGTCCGCCTCGCCGCCACCTTCGCCTTCTCCGACCCCGACCGCGACGAACTCCGCATCGACGCCGACGCCCTCTCCGCCGCCACCATAAACTCCGGCCCCGTCTCCGTCCGCCTCCGCCGCGACGCCGCCGCCAACCTCTTCGCCGACCTCGCCGCCGACCGTATCCAAAAAACAGATACCGGCCTGCCCGCCATTCCCCTCGTCGCCGCCCTCCGCCATTCCCTGGCCGACAACCGCCTCTCCGGCGAACTCTCCCTCCTCCTCGCCGACGCCCCCTGGAGCCTCGCCCTCGACGGCTTGCCCGCCACCCGCCAAGGCCGCGCCACCGCGCAAGGCGCCCTCACCCCCGCCCTGCTCGAACTCGTCCGCCCCTTCCTCCCCGAAAAAGCCCGCCCCATCCTCACCCTCACCGACCCCGTCGAGCTCGACTTCGCCGCCGACTTCGCCCCCGGCGGCCAACCCGTCCTCGTCGTCGCCCGCGCCTCCGCCGGTCGCGCCATCGCCCACCACGTTCGCTTCGACCGCGCCGGCGCCATCCTACGCTACGAACCCGCCGCCGGCCGCCTTGGTGAAGATCGTGTCGCCCGGGAAGGGGCCCT
>CAZOGV010000141.1:5557-7556 GCA_964579225.1 uncultured Akkermansia sp.
CCTCCACTACGAACCAGCCGCCGGCCGCTTCCGCGCCGACGAGTTGCTCCTCGTCCAGGACGACAGCCGCGCCGACGGTAGTTATGAAATGGATACAAACACCCTCGCCTTCCGCTTCCTGCTCGGCGGCCGCCTCCGCCCCGTCGGCATAAACGGCTGGTTCCGCCAATGGTGGCCGAACTTCTGGGCCGGCTTCGCCTTCGGCTCCGCCCCGCCCGACGCCGAGGTGGATATCCAGGGCGTCTGGCGCGAACCCTACCGCACCACCGTTTACGTCGCCGCCTCCTCCGGTCCCATGACCCTGCGCGAGCAGGCCTTCGACACCCTCGACATCCGCCTTTTCATCGCCGACGGCCTCATCGACGCCATCGGCTTCCGCGCCACCCACACCGACCACCTCGCCGAAGGCCGCTTCGCCCGCCGCACCCTCCCCGCCAACGGCCCCTGGCGCAGCATCGCCTTCGATATTCGCGCCGACTTCCCCGCCGCCGCCCTGCCCGCCCTCTTCGGCGAACAAGGCCGGGCCATCGTCGCCCCCTTCTCCCTCGACGTCGCGCCCGTCATCCACCTCGTCGGCGAGACCTTCGGCCCCGGCGACACCGACCGCGCCGGCCAGCAACGCTATACCCTCGATCTCACCACCGACGCCCCCCTGCGCTACGGCGGTTTCCCCCTCGACCACCTCGCCGTCCGCCTCGAACGCCACGACCAGGAAATTCGCCTAGAAAACCTCCGCGCCGGAGTCGCCCACGGCCTCGCCACCGGTCGCGCCGTGCTCAGCGGCCCCGCCGACGACCGCTGGCTCGCCCTCGACCTCGCCCTCGCCGACGCCGACCTCGACCTCACCATCGCCCGCTGGCGCGAATTCCAGACCGCGCGCGATCCGGAGGCGAAAAACGCCACCCCCGAAAAACCCCTCGGCGGCAAACTCGCCCTCCGCCTTGCCGCCAATGGCCCCGCCGACCAAGCGCTCAATTTCTCCGGCGTCGGCGACGCCCGCATCACCGAGGCCAACCTCGCCAGCATCCGCCTACTCGGCCGATTCTCCGAACTCCTTTCCGGCCTCGGCATCGGCCTCACCACCCTGAAACTCACCGATACCGACGCCCGCTTCAACCTGGCCCAGGACCGCCTCGTTTTCGCCCCGCTGAAACTCTCCGGCCCCTCCGCCCTCATCGAAGCCGAAGGCACCTACCGCCTGCCCGACGGTGCCCTCGATTTCAGCGCGCGCGTCCGCCCCTTCGAAAAACGCGAAGGCATCCTCGGCACCACCGTCGGCTTTGTTCTCTCACCTCTCTCCGGCGCGCTCGAAGTCGAACTTGAAGGCACCCTCGAACAACCCGAGTGGACTTTTGCCTACGGCCCCACCCAACTATTCCGCCGCATCACCGGTAGCCGGACCAAAGCAACCCCCTCCGCGGGTTCCGGCCCGGAATCCCCTCGCCCCGACGAAACGAAGCCCTAGGTAAACGATCTCAGCCATGGCTCCCGCGTCCCATCCGCTCCCCAAGCCGGCTTCAAAAACCAGGCGGATAACCGGCGCACTGGCGGGAGGCATCGTGGCCATGAGCGCGCTCCTCCTCGTCGGCTGGATCCTGGGCATCGACCCCATCATCCAGTTTCGCCCCCACCTCGAGCCCATCAAGGCCAACGCCGCGCTCGGCCTCCTCTTGCTCGGCCTATCCCTGCTCGCCGCCCTGCGCCGGCCCGACACCTCCACCTGGCTCGCACTCATCCCCGGAGCCCTGAGCTTGGCCACGCTTCTCCAATCCGCCCTCTCCATCGACCTCGGCATCGACGAACTGCTCATCCGCGACCACCTCGCCGGCCCGGCCACCCCCTACCCGGGCCGCATGGCTCTCACCACCGCAGTCAATCTCCTCCTCGCCAGCCTTTCGCTTACCCCGCTACTCCGCCCCTTCTCCGCTTGGCGCGCCCTCATCCTCGGCCTGGTCGGCTCCCTCTGCATCTCGATCGGCGCAGCCAGCATACTCGGCTA
>CAZOGV010000142.1:0-7526 GCA_964579225.1 uncultured Akkermansia sp.
GAGGAGACCGGCACACCCTATGAAATCCTCCCCGTCGATACCTTTCGTGGACAGCTGTCGCTTTTCTTTCACGATTTCACTGCGTGGTTTTCACATGATTTCCGGATGGTAGCGTTGGAACGGGCACCTGTTTCTGCTTTGCGATTTCAAATTCATCAAAGGCTTCAATGCGGCTCGAAGGGCACGGCGGAATGAACGGTCCAATTGGCGCTCGACATCGGAAGAAAGGAGGCCACCCAGTTTCCGATGAGGCCTGGTCGAAGGCGGTTCGGATCGCTCGTGAACTTGACCGGGTTCTCGACTGCGACTTGCCCATGCGGGAGGCTGTCAGCCGGGCAGCGGTGGAACTACGCCTTTCGACCCGTCAGGTCTACAATCACCTCGCCCGGTATCGCGAGGACCGCCGTGTCTCGTCGCTTCTGCCTCAGACCGCCGGCGCGCGGCGGGCGAGGATATCGACCGGCGTGGAAGCCATGATTGCCGACACCTTGCGGGAGATGTGGCTGCTGCCGGAACAACCCGACCTCGCGCCCATCGTCGACGAAATCCGCGCACGCTGTGCCGCCGAAGGACTCAAGCCCCCGGCCTATGTCACCGTGGCCAAGCGGATTCCGCAGGTGTTCAGCCCCGAGGAGATTGCGCGTCGACGGCTTTCCGGCGGCAAGCACCTGCACCGCCTGAAACCGCGTCCGGGATATATCCGCGCCGACCATGCCCTTGAGGTGGTCCAGATCGATCACACGCCCGCCGATATCCAGTTCGTCGAGGTGACCTGTGACCACGGCGTCTTCGTGGGCCGGCCCTATCTGACCATCGCCGCCGATGTGGCGACGAGTGCGATCATCGGCTTTTGCCTGACCTTGGAACGACCATCCCGGCTCTCGGTCGCCCTGTGCCTTGCACACGCGATGTGCCGCAAGGATGATTGGCTGGCCGAACGCGGGATAGCGCATCGATGGGAAATGTACGGCCGCCCGAAGCAGATCGTTGTCGATTCCGCCAAGGAATTTCAGAGCAGTACCTTTACGAAAGGATGCGCCGACTTCGGGATAGCGATCCGTACCCGGAACAAGGGCACCGTTCATCGGGGTGGCATTGTCGAACGGCTCCTGGGCAAGGTGAACACGGTGCTTCGCTCCCTTCCCGGCAAGACCGGGCGGTCGATCGCGGACCGCGGCGACTATTCGTCCGATGAAAGGGCAAGTCTGACCTTTGCGACCCTTGAACGCTGCATTGCCCTGGCAATCATCGATCACAACCAGACCCAGAACGCGCGCAAGCTGACCGTGCCTTGCCTCGAATGGGAGCGGCGACCTCCACCGACGGACCGGCCGATCGACGATCCTGAACATGTCCTGCTCAACTTTCTCCCGCGCACAACACGCCGCATCTCTCCACAGGGCGTCAGCCTGTTCGCCATCGACTACTTCGAACACTGGCTTGGGCCTCTCGTCGCCCGCCGTGATCGTTTGGAACCCCTGGATCTGTGCTATGATCCTCGGGACATCAGCCGGATCTACATCGCCGATCCCGACACGCGTGTCTGGCGTCCGGTCGGACGACGGGACGGGATGACCATGTCGATCACCCTCTGGCAACATGAAGCCGACCGGGCGCGCCAGCGCCAGAGCCAGCAACGCCCTGTGCAAGACAAGACCATCCTGCGCCGGGAAATCGCGGCAACGGTCTCGGGGGCAAAATCCAAGAAGGCTCACCTGCGGGAGATGACCCGGGCCCGACACGCGGCAGACGCGCCGAAAGCGTATCACATTGCCAACCACGCTTCAGAGGCGGCTTATCCTGGGCCGGACTCTGACCGACCCCGCCGCGTCTTTCCTGTCGAGACCTGGTGACATGGCCGACCATCTTCTGCCGACAAGCTCGGCGCTTTTGAAGGCGGATGCGGTGGCCCGCATCGCGCATATCCGGGCACCTCGCTGGATCGGCCACCCCGGTGCTGCAGCGGCGCATGAGGCGATGCAACAGCTGCTCGAGCGACCCTCATCCCTTCGTCCTCGCGGATTGCTGCTCGCCGGCCCCTATCACAACGGCAAGACCATGATCGCCGAACGCTTTGCCGTCGACCATCTGCGCCGCGCCGACCGGCAAAGGGTCTGGGTGATCCAGACCCGGGAAGGAGCCGGCCTGTCGCATTTCTACGCCAGCATCCTGTCCGGGCTGCGCGCCCCGCAGGCTGCCGGCTGGCGCAGCCTGTCGCGCGCCAGCGAACAGGTCGATCATCTTCTCGACAGCCTGAAGCCGCGCCTGCTCATCTTCGACGAATTCCACAGTGCACTGCGTGGGCGCAGGCTGGATGTGAAGGCAATCTTCTCGTTTCTGCGGCGGATCGCACGGGTGCACGACATCTCGCCCGTGCTTGTCGGCGAAATCGCTGTCTATGATGCGCTGCACGACACCGCAGAAATGGGCTCGCGGTTTGATACGATCCCGGTGCCTCGGTGGGGTCTTGACGAAGACTTCGCCACACTTCTCGACAGTCTTGAGGCCAGCATGCCGCTTGCCCACGCTTCAAACCTCTCACGGCCTCCCCTTGCTAGACTGATCCATGATCTGTCGGAAGGGTTGATCGGAGAGGTGGTCGACATCGTCACGCGGGCGGCGATTGCAGCTGTTGAGAGCGGTGAGGAACGGATCACGTCCAGCACCGTCATGGCCCTCGGTTATGTGCCGCTGTCGCGGCGACGGAACTCAGCCTTGCGCCATGCGATGACATGACCAGCACTGTGCCGAGGATCACCGTTTCCCCGACCCGTCGCTATGGTGCGGTGGCGGGACGTCGCTGGCCCGTGGAGGTCAGGCCGGCTCCTGGTGAGCTTTTGTCAAGCTGGCTGCATCGGGTTGCGCATGCCAACGGTGTGCCGCCGCGCTATTTCGGAGCGGTGCTCGGAGCTGTTGGCGAAGCATGGTCGGCGCAACTTGACCGGCATCTGCCGGATGCTGTGCGTCGCTTGCTGCTCGACCATACGTCAATCTGCCCCGAAGAAATCGACGGCCTCTCTGTCGCCCATTGTCCACTCTCGACCCTGCGCTTGTGGCTGCGGACCCGGCCACACGATGTAGGGGCATCGACGGCGCAGTCCTGTTGGCTGCAGTTTTGTCCCACCTGCCTGCGGGAAGACGGGGTGCCCTATTTCCGACGCAGCTGGACTTTGGCAACACGCGTGTCCTGCTTTCGGCATGGCTGCCGATTGCGCGACCGCTGCCCATCTTGCGGGTTGGGCCTTGCGCCGTTTCGTCAGGCGCGCCTTCTGCCACAACAGTACTGCGCCTTCTGCGACGCCTCTCTCGCGAAACCGACCGGCCCGGCAAGCCCGGGCGCCCGGCGCCTCGAGCGGCTGATGGACGATCTGCTGCGTCTTGATTCCGCCGGGCGCGCGCAGGACGGCCGGAAGTCTCTCGCTGTGCGGCTTGCGAGATACCCAGTGCCTGTTGGTTCGGCGATATCAACGATCCCGTATCTGTCGCATCGCGTTCGCTACGATTTTTTCCGGCGGCTGTCAGAGCGGCAGATCGAGGCAAGAGACCCCACGGAACGTGGCTCGCTGACCCTCTGGTTACGGCTCGCCCGCGCCGCCGAAAACCACAACGGGCTGTTCAGGATGCTCACGGATTGGCTGAGCGAAGCTGCCGGGTTGGGGCGGGCTTCCTCCTCCGAAGAGCCGGATCTGGCCGCCTTGCTGAGGGCCGCGACCCGGCTTCATGAAGCCCGCAGCACTCCTGGCTCAACTTTGACTGCCTCTTACTCGTCAGGGGCATCCGAAGATCCCGCTAGGCCAGCATCGGCGAGTTGCTCAGGATCGGGCAGGTCGCGCAAGGATGTCATCCCGAAGGCGGCCAAGAAAGCCTCGGTCGTGACGAAGGTATAAGGCGCGCCGCGTCGCGGCTCGCGGGGGCCGGTGCCGATCAGGCCGCGCTCGGACAGGCGGCCAATCAAGTCGCGGCTGATCTCTTTTCCGAAGATGTCCTTCAACCCCTCGCGGCTAATCGGCTGGTGAAACGCAATCGCTGCCAGCACCGCCAGGTCGAACTCCGACAGGTTCAGGGCCTGGCGTCCGACATCTGCCGCAGCCCGGATTACGGGGGCGTAGGCGGGCCGGGTGCGCAGGGTCCAACCGCCCCCCACCTGCGCCACCTCATAGGGCCGGCCCTCCAGATCCACGGCCAGATCCTCGATCAGCAGATCGACCGACGCCCCCTCCCCCACCACCCGGGCCAGATCTGCGCGCTGAACAGGCGCGGCGCTGGCAAACAGCACCGCCTCGATCCGGCACATCCATTCCCGCCAGCGCAGATCGGGCGGCAGGTCAGCCAGATCCCGGTCAAGCCCTGTCTCTTCGCGCCGCGCCATGGTCAGACCCCATACAGGCGGAAGGTGTCGCGCCCGGTCAGTTCCCGCAGCACACCCAATTCCACCAGCCGTTCACATAGCCGCCGCGCAGCACGGTCCGACAGGATTTCCGGCATCGCCCCGGCTAGCGCCACGGGGGTCAAGGCATCCTGCGACAGGATCATCTCCACTGCCCGCGCGGCCCCCTTGGCCCGCAGCTTCGGCACCGCCGCGCGCAGACGCGCCGCCGCCCGCGCCAGAGTGCCCGCCAAGGGCAGCGCCTCGCCCACCCCCCTTGCAGCGGAGCGATGGCAGGCAAGGCGCAGGTCGTCGCCCCGCAGGCGCAGGTCGCGCGCCGTCATCACCGGACCCAGAAGCGGCAGCAGATGATCCCGCCCCAAGGCCAGCGACAGCACCGCATCCGCCAGGATCAGGGCCGCGATCTCGCCCCGTGGACTGTCGGTCAGAACGGCCTCAATGACCTGCGCCGCGCGGTCCACCTGGGTTGGCCCGGTGGCGTCAAGGCTCAGGGCAATCCGCTCCGGCGCGACACCCTCCAGCGCGCGGCCCAGATTTGCAACCGAGATCGGCCGCGACACTGCGCGCGACCACTGCCGCAGGATGTTTCCGGCAGGACCGGGATCATCGCCCGCCTTGGTCAGATGCAGGGCATCACGCAGCGCACCGGCCCCTTCACGGCGGCCAGAAATACTTGCACAAACCTCAGCGGCCACCAATGCCAGGCGGTCACGCAACAAGGCTTGGGGCAGATCGTCGACGGCGGTCACGCAGCCCAGATGCGCCAGCGCAGCCCCGGACCTGAAGGCTGCGGCTTCAAGGGTTTCGGCTGGTGCCGCCCTGATCCAGCCCGGCAGAGGGTGAAGCATCGGCAAGGGCTCGGAAAGCCTGGCGCGGGATTTACTCATGTGGCCACGCTAATTTGCAACGGCGCTTTTGGCTAGTCCGTTGCGCCAAAAGCGCCGCAGCGTTCTGATCACGGCTATGTCCAATAAGTTTGTATTATCGGACATAATGAAGATATGCTCACTTGCATGACCGAAACACCCGAGAACTCGCCTTCAGAACCCCCGGAACGCCCCGATCGCCATGAACGGGACGACAGCGCTGATAGGGAGCGCGACACAATCGCTCCGCCCTCCCATGTCGCTGGTTCGGGCACGCTCGACCGCCTGGTCGAAACCGCGCGAGACTATGCGCGTCATGCGGCGTCTGAGAACACGCTGAAGGCCTATGCCAAGGACTGGGCCCATTTCGCGCGCTGGTGCCGGATGCGCGGGGCGGACCTTCTCCCCTCGTCGCCCCAGCTGATCGGGCTCTACATCGCCGATCTGGCGGCACCGGGCGGCAAGGCCCCTGTCCTTTCGGTTTCCTCGATCGAGCGCCGCCTTTCAGGGCTGGCCTGGGGCTATGCGCAGCGCGGTGAACGCCTCGACCGCAAGGACCGGCACATCGCCACCGTGCTGGCCGGCATCCGCCGCAAGCACGCCCACCCGCCGGTGCAGAAGGAAGCGATCCTGCCCGAAGACCTGCGCGACATGCTGGCCACCCTGCCCCATGATCTGCGCGGCTTGCGCGACCGGGCGATCCTGCTGATCGGCTTTGCAGGCGGCCTGCGCCGATCCGAGATTGTCAGCCTGGATCACGGCAAGGACGACACGCCGGACAGCGGCGGCTGGGTCGAGATCCTGGAGGGCGGCGCGCTGATCACGCTCCGCGGCAAGACCGGCTGGCGAGAGGTCGAAATTGCTCGCGGCTCATCCGATCAGACCTGCCCGGTCCATGCCCTGACGCAGTGGCTGCATTACGCAAGGATCGACTTCGGCCCAATCTTCGTCGCCACGTCGCGCAACGGCCTGAAAGCTACGGGCGAGCGGTTGTCAGACAAACACGTCGCCCGGCTGATCAAGTCCTGCGCCCGCGAGGCCGGGCTACGCCCTGATCTGCCTGAGGCCGAGCGCGTACGACTGTTCTCGGGCCATTCCCTCCGCGCTGGCCTTGCCAGCAGCGCGGAAGTTGACGAACGTTACGTCCAAAAGCAACTTGGCCATGCTTCGGCCGAGATGACCCGACGCTATCAGCGTCGCCGCGACAGGTTCCGCATCAACCTGACTAAGGCCGCAGGGCTTTGACCCCCCTGCCCTTCCGACGCGCCTTTGCTGAAACACCAAGCTGAAACCTGACCGCTCAGATTTCAGCTAAACGCTTCAATTGAAATCGGGAACCAAACGCGACACCAAAGATCGTCCTCGGACGACTGCTCGACCTCCTCAGCATCGACGAAGAGAGCATTAGATACATTATGCAACGCAGGTGCTTGAGGTTTCATATGTGCAAAATACTGGCATTTTGCACGTTCCCCAAGGGTTTTGTAAGGATGCATTCACACACTCTATATAGCGCGCGCGGGCGATAGGCGGCGACGGCTCTCTCATCGCGCTCGGCCTCAGGAAACCAAGGGCTTTCCGTTGAGCTGGGCCGGAGAGAGCGCCCTTGCGTCCGTTGACAAACGGTCGTTTATTGGTCGTATCCGCAACTGCAAAAGACAGGATTATATGCCCCTGATTGGCTATGCGCGCGTATCTACCGAGGATCAGACCCCCCTGCCCCAGTCACAGGCCCTGAAATCCGCAGGCTGCGCCGAGATCCATGAGGAGCAGGCCTCGGGCGGGAGCCGCGCCCGGCCGGTGCTGGCGCGGGTGCTGGAGCGGATCGGCAAGGGCGACACGCTGGTCGTCGTGCGCATCGACCGTCTGGCGCGGTCCCTCTCGCATCTGCTGGAGGTGATCGAGCGGTTGGAGGCCAAGGGTGCCTTTTTCCGCTCGCTGACTGATCCCATCGACACATCCTCGCCGCAGGGCAAGTTCACCCTGCAAGTCCTGGGTGCCGCGGCCGAGTTCGAGCGGGCCCTGATCCGCGAACGGACCAAGGCCGGGCTGGCCAGCGCACGAACCAAAGGCCGGGTTGGCGGCAATCCTGGCCTGCGCGCCCGGGATCCGGCGGCGCTGCGAAAGGTGCGGCTTGCGCGACGGGACGGCTATATGGAGCGGCTCAATGAAACCGCGCAGGACTGGGTGCCGCATGTGCGCCGCCTGCGGCCCGACATGGCGTGGGAGGACGTGCTGCGCATCGTCAACGGCCCCCTGCCCCGCGAGCGCCA
>CAZOGV010000143.1:0-7477 GCA_964579225.1 uncultured Akkermansia sp.
TCGACACCGACATCGGCAGATTTTAGCCGGGAATAAAGTAACAAAGTAGAACTAGTAGGCCATACCACGTTTTCTTTCGGATCGGAGGTAGGGCGGGACCGCTGGGCCCGCCGGGAAGTCTTTCGATATTCGCGCGCCAAACCGGACGGCCCAGCGGTCCGTCCCTACCTTTCCAATCCACAACCAATGCGCAAACTCAGCTGTTACAGCCTACTAGGTTGAACCCGTTATTTATTTACGAACCCTTAAGGAAGCATTGGCCGCAAAAAAGGCGCAGAAGTCGTAAAATCAAACCCCGTGTTCGCGTGTCCTGTTCGTTTTTTGCGCCTTTTGAGCTTTTTTGCGGCCATCGTCCGGCCGGATTTATTTAATTCTCTTCGGTGACGGCACTCTAGTTGCCGGCCGAAGTCAGCGCCGAGTCGTAGGCGAGAATAGCGGTGTAAAGAGCCTCGGCAATTTTGGCGCGATAGGAATCCTGGGCGATAAGCGCGGCCTCGTCGTTGTTGGAAAGAAACCCCGCCTCCACCAACACCGCCGGACAATTCACCATACGCAACACGGCGAAGCGCGCGCGTTTGTAGCCGCGATCCTCGGTATTGAGCCGCGCCAGCAATTCGCGGTGCATGTGATAGCCGAGCACCGCGCTCCAGACGTCGTGTTTGTTGCCGACCTGCGCGACGTTGTCCTCGGGCGTTAATCGGGCGGACGAGGTCGAGCGCATGTGCTGCGGAGTGAGCACGTAGGTCTCGGTGCCGCGCACGGACGAGTTGTTGGCGATGGCATTGAAATGAATACTGACGAAGAGGTCAGCCGCGGCGGCGTTGGCGAATTCGGCGCGGTCGGCGAGCGAGATGAAGCGGTCTTCCTCGCGGGTGAGCAGCACGCGAAACTTGTCATCGCCCAGGAGGCGGCGGAGACGCTGGGCGACATCCAGCGTGAAGACCTTCTCGTCGAGATTCTGCGAGTGGTTGCGCGTGCCGCCGTCGTTGCCGCCGTGGCCAGCGTCGAGCACGATGGTGCGCAGCGAACCAGGCGAAAGTTGCGAGGATCTCAGGATGGGGTTGAGAAACCGCTCCAGATCAATCAACGGCACGTGCAGGTTCCCCCTCAAGAGCAACGCGGGCTCGCTCAGGAAAATGCGCATGCCGTTGAGGCGGGCTTCGCGCGAGCCGTCGCTGAACACGATCGCACCCGAGAGGCTCTTCAGGGTGAGCGTGCGCGTCTCGGGCGCGTAGGAAGGGCGGTAGCCGAGGCGGGTAAACCAGGCGCGGGCTTCGGTGTAGGCGGTGTCGCCGATGCGCACGGTGGCAGGCGACTCCTCGGGCGAGCGCGGGGAGGCCGACGCGGAAACGGGCGCAAACAGGACGCCGATGGCGACACACGCGAGCGAGAGGCCGGACGCGGCCGAAAACCAGCGGCGGAAAAAAGCCGCGATTCGGGAAACCGAATCGCGGCCGGGGAGAGAAGTGAACGCGGATGCGGACACGGCGCGGGAACGGAACGAGCAGCCGAAGGGCACCCGTTACTTGTGGTCCTCGTCGTGCTCGTCGCCGTGGTCGGAGCCGGTGTCGTCGATCGGCTTCTCGTCGGCGTGGAGCGTGTATTTGCGCTTCCGCTTGTTGGCGGGAAACGGGGTGATCATCACGTTGATCTGCTTGCCCATGAGGCGGGGCTCGGAATCGGGATTGCCCATGCCGCCGATCTCGGTGAGCGCGCGCTTCATCATATTGAAGCCGATGTCGGTGTGCGCCATTTCGCGACCGCGGAACTTGAGGCGGAATTTCACCTTGTTGCCGTGGTCGAGGAACTCCTCGGCGTGGCGAATCTTGGTAATGAAGTCGTTCTCGGCGATGCGCGGGGTGAACTCGATCTCCTTGAGCTTGCTCGCGGTGGATTTCACATGGCTCGTCTTCTTCTGCTCCTCGTAGATGTATTTGCCGAAATCCATGATACGGCAGACCGGAGGATTCGCGTTGGCCGACATCTCGACCAGATCGAGGTTGAACTGGCGCGCGAGCGACAGCGCCTTCTCGGTCGGCAAGATGCCGAGCTGCTTGCCCTCGGGGGAAATCACGCGGATCTCGGGGACGCGGATCTTTTCGTTGCGCTTAATGTGCGCGAAGGGGTCATTGTTACGACGCTGGTAAGGCTGGTTGGGGCGGCGAGCGCCACCGCCGAAGGGTGCTGAGAGGGCCATCAATAAATGCTTGGATGCGGTTGCTAAGACACGCTTAAAAACGGCAACCCGCCCGCGAAAGACAACTGGAAAACGGCAATTTATGCCGGGAACAGCCGATTTATGAGCGACCAAAGCGCCGGGCCAACTCGCCCTGCCCCAGCTCGACCTGGGTAGGCCGCCCCCCCGGACTGGTGTGCGGCGCGCGACAGGCGAAGAGCCGCGCCACCAGTGCGCGAATCTCCGCCGACTCGGGCCGCGAAGTCAGGCGAACTGCGCGCGCGGCGGCCACCCGGGCGAGTTGTTCGCGCGCCACCTCGGGGTTGCGATCCGGGTCGCGACCATCGCGAAACGCATCGAGCAAATCGCGCAAACACGCCTCGGCATCGCCCGCGTCGAGCAGGGCCGGCACGCCTTCGAGCCGAAACACGTGGCGCCCAAACTCCGCGACTTCGAAACCATGCCGCGCCAGAAACGGCAGCCGGTCGCGCAACAACGCCGAACCCACCGGGTCCAGCTCCAGAACGGTCGGCAGCAAGAGCCGCTGCACCGTGACTTCGCCGCGCGCGAACTGTTCGCTGAGATCCTCGAAAACGATGCGTTCCTGCGCCGCGCGACGGTCGAGCAGGAGCAGCCCGGCCGGGGTTTCAAACAAAACGTAAATCGTATGCGCGAGCCCGATGTAGCGCCACGATTCGATGGACGGCACCGGTCGCGGAGCCGGTTGCACGGGGGCGGGCATGGCCGCCAGCGGCGCGATCGGGGCCGCGACCCGCGAAGGCGGAGCGGCGAGTGGGCGGGCAGGGAAAACCGGGACGGGCCGCGAAACCGAAACGGGCGGCGGCGCAACCTGCGCCTGCACAGGCGGCGGCAGCGTGGGCGTGATCGAGGCAGGCATCGCCTCGCGCAACGCGGCGAGCACGCCGCGAATCACGAACGAGCGCACCTGCGCCTCGGAGCGGAAGCGCACCTCGCGCTTGGCCGGGTGGACGTTCACGTCCACCGCCGCCGGATCGATCTCCAGAAACACGAAGGCCGCCGGGTAGCGTCCCTTCGGCAGCACTTCGTGATAACTCTCGATGAGACCATACGAGAGTGTGCGGCTGTCCACCGGGCGACGGTTGACGAAGGTGATCGTCTCGTGCCGCGTGGCGCGTCCGCCCGAACCCGGTTTAGCGATGAGACCGTGCAGGCGCAGACCGGCCTCGCGCACGTCGATTTCCATCAGCGTCTCGGCGAGCTGACGGCCAAATATCTCCGCAACGCGGTCCGCCAGCGCGGGACAGGTCGGCGAACGAAAAATCACCCGCCCATCCTCGATCAGAGTGAACGCGCAATGCGGCGCGGCCAGGGCGTGCAGGCGCACCGAGGCCACGATGTGCGCCGCCTCGGTAGGGTCGGTCTTGAGAAACTTGCGCCGCGCGGGCACGGAGTTGAACAACTGCGTGACCTCGATGCGCGTGCCGCGCGGGCGGCCGCAGTCGCGCACGTGGAGCAGGCGGCCGCCGTTGACGAGGATCTCGGTGCCTGCACCGCTCTCGTCCGTCGTTTGTATCAGAAAACGGGATACGCTGGCGATGGACGGCAGTGCCTCGCCGCGAAAACCGAAGCTGCCCAGCCGGTCGAGGTCGCCGGCCTCGGCGATCTTGCTGGTGGCGTGGCGTTCGAGCGCGAGCACAGCGTCGTCGCGCGACATTCCGGAGCCGTTGTCCTCGATGCGCATAAGGGCGCGGCCGCCATGGGAAAACTCGACCTCGATGCGCGTCGCGCCGGCGTCCAGCGCGTTTTCCACCAGTTCCTTCACCACGGCGGCCGGGCGCTCGACCACCTCGCCGGCGGCGATCTGGTTGGCGACCCGGGCGGGCAGGATGCGGACTTTGGCCATGAGCGTGCGAGAAAAGGGCGGGGAGAAAAAGGCGAGCGTCGCGGCGGCGATGAAGTGCGCAACGTGATTTTCCGGCCGGCGATTTCCGGAGGTAACACGGCGTGATACCAGAGGCTCATTACCGGGAGCGCCGGCATCCTGCCGGCTTTCAGCTCAGAATGCCGGTTGGAAGCCGGCGCTCCCGGTGGACCTGACATCACGCCCTGCGACACCTCGTTTCCACGGCGCCGCGCGGCGGCTTATTCAACATTGCCGCCGCGCGCGGCCTTGGTCCTGCTGCGACAGGTTTTCGCCACCCTTCCCTTTCGCTCACGATGGCCTCCCGCAAATCCCTCGTCCCCGAAGCCTGGTCCTCGCGCCTCGGCGTCATCCTCGCCGTGGCTGGCAGCGCGGTGGGGCTGGGCAACTTCATCCGCTTCCCCGCCCAGGCCGCGCAATACGGCGGCGGGGCGTTCATGGTGGCCTACTTCATCTCGTTCCTCGTGATCGGCATTCCTCTGGTTTGGAGCGAGTGGACGCTCGGCCGCATGGGCGGGGCGAAGGGCTTCCACTCCGGCGCCGGGATCATGCACGCGCTGGTGCGAAAGCCGTGGGCGAAGTATCTGGGCGGGCTGGGCTTCCTGATCGTTACGGTGATCTACGTCTATTATGTCTCCATCGAGGCGTGGTGCCTCGGCTACGCGGTCAACGCGATGGCGGGCACCTTCGGCGGCGACCTGAATTTCGGCGGCTTTTTCGAGGACTTCGTCGGCATCGGCGCGAACGGCTCGGCGGTCGCTTTCGGCATGGGCAACCTGGGGCTGTTTCTACTCATCACTTTCGCGCTGAATTTGTTTCTCATCCATCGCGGCGTATCGCGAGGCATCGAGCTGGTCTGCCGCTACGCGCTGCCGGCCTTGATCGTGCTCGCGTTGATCATCCTAGCGCGGGTGCTGACCCTCGGCACGCCCGACCCGGCCAAGCCCGACCAATCCTTGCTCAACGGTCTCGGCTTTCTCTGGAACCCGGGCGAGATCGGCGCCGACCTGCTCAACGCCCAGCTCTGGCTGGCGGCGGCGAGCCAGGTGTTTTTTTCACTCAGCGTGGGCATGGGCGTGATCATCACCTACGCGAGCTACATGCGGCCAAACGACGACGTCGCGCTTTCCGGTCTCACGGCGGCCGCCGCCAACGAGGTCTGCGAAGTCGGCATCGGCGGCATGATGACCGTGCCGGCGGCCTTCGTCTTTCTCGGCTCGGCCGGAGTGGTCGGCAGCACCATCGGGCTGGGTTTCGTGGTGATGCCGCAGGTCTTCGCGACGATGCCGGGCGGGCAGTTTTTCGCGGTCTGCTTTTTCAGCCTGCTCTTCCTCGCCGCGATCACGAGTTCGCTCTCCATGCTGCAACCGGGCGTCGCACTGCTCCAGGAAGGTCTCGGCATTGATCGCGGCCGGGCGGTTCTTTTCCTCAGCATCATCACCGCCGCCGGCACGGTTTTCGTGTGGTATTTTTCCGCCGGCCTAAAGGCCCTCGACACCCTGGACTTCTGGGTGGCGAACGTGTTGCTGTTTATGCAGGCCTCGCTGGTGATCGTGATCTACGGCTGGATAATCGGCATCCGGCGCGGCCTGGCCGAGACCCGGCGCGGCGCGCGCATCGGCGTGCCGAACGCCTGGGGCATGGTGATCAAGTATCTCTGCCCGCTCTACCTCGGGGTGATCTTCGCCCTCTTTATCGTGACCAAGATCGTGGGCTGGAATTTCCGTTTCGGCGCGGACGCCAAATTCACGCCCACCGGCTACGTGACCGATCTCGTCGGCGACAAACCCGACGCGGTGGCGTGGGCGAGCGTGGGCTTCATCCTGCTCATCGCGGCCATCACGGTGGCGATCATCCGCGCCTCGACTCCGCACTGGAACCGCAAACTTGAACTCGACCAGGAGACCCTCTCATGACGCCCGGTGGCTGGATAACCCTTTTTCTCTCGGTCGGCTTCGTGGTCGGCCTGCTTGGCTGGTGCATCTGGAAGCTGCTCTACGGCGGCCCGGTCCCGCCTCCGCCCGAGGACCGCGAGACGTTAAAGGAGCGCTGAGCTCCGCAAGCGAACTGGCCCCGCGATTTGCCGTCGGGCTCGCACGCATTCACGTAGGCGGCATGAAACTCCGCCTTCCCGTCCTCGCCGTGCTCGCCTCCGCCCTCACCGCCCTCACCGCCCTCGCCTCCGCCGCGCCGGGGTTGACCGTGCGCAAGCTCGCCTACGACCACGCGGGCGACGCCTATGCGCCCGTGCTCGTGCAGCCCACCAACGCACCCTCCGCCCAACTGCCTGGCGTGCTCATGGTGCCGAACTGGATGGGCGTGACCGACAACGCCATCGCCAAGGCCTCCAAGATCGCCGCGATGGGCTACACCGTTTACATCGCCGACCTCTACACCGCCGAGGTGCGCCCGACCAACGGCCAGGAAGCCGGTGCCGCCGCCGGAGCCGTGCGCGCCGACCGCGCCCTCATGCGCGCGCGCACCCAGGCCGCGTTCGACCACTTTCGCTCGCTCGCCGCCGAATCCGGCGTGCCGGCGGACAACTACGCCGCCATCGGCTTCTGCTTCGGCGGCGGCGCGGTGCTCGAATTCGCCCGCTCCGGCGCGCCGCTCAAAGCCTTCGTTTCCTTCCACGGCGACCTCCTCTCCCCCACCCTCGACGCCGACAGCAAAAACATCGTCGGCCGCGTGCTCGCCCTCCACGGCGACGCCGATCCCTACGTGCCGGATGCGCACGTGCAGACCTGGCTCGCCGCCATGCGCTCCACCAAGGCCGACTGGCAATTTGTGGCCTACAGCGGCGCGGTCCACTCCTTCACCGACCCGACCGCCAAAAACCCCGGCCAGGCGGAATACAATCCGCTGGTCGCCGCGCGCGCTTTCGCGGCGATGCACACGTTGTTTCAGGAAGTTTTCCGCAACCGGTGAGGCGACCGATCAGAACAACCACTGGAGGCGCACGCGCACCGCGTTGACGGTCTCCTTGGTCAGACCGGCGGGGACGACCGGGGTCTGCGCGTCGTCCACCGTGGCGCGTTCGTAGCCAAAGGTGAGCTTCAAGTCGTTGCCGCGGATGTAGTGGTTGAATCCGACGTAGTAGCTGAACACGTCGTCGAAGCGACGCGAGGGCTGGCGGGTCGGGGCCTCGCGCACCACGCCGGAGGTCTCTAATAGATAACTGCCGTCGCCCTCGACGGAGGAGATCTGCGTGACGAGTTCCCACTTCGGGTGGAACTGCCAGGCGGGTTGCACGGTGTAGCCGACGGGCTTGAACGTAGTGCCGCCCGGCGCGGTGCGGAAGCGGGATTCCATCGCGGTGGCGAGCAGGCTGAACCCGTTTTTCTTCACAGCCGTCCCATAGAGTGAGCGCAAGGGGGTGCAGAGCGCGTTTTCCCGAG
>CAZOGV010000144.1:0-1089 GCA_964579225.1 uncultured Akkermansia sp.
CCGGAGTTGGTGATGAATCCAGCCTGCGATATTCTATGACTCCTTCAGCGCCGCTTACCATACTACCGAGCACCCGGTAAAACACGCGGTTCACCGAGGACCGATTAAAGGTGGAGCGAAACACCCCGGGCTGGCCGACTACAGGAGAAAAGGTGGCGGTGAGCGTGGTCCACGAACCGGGGCTTAGGTCGGGGGAGCTCTGGAGCTGGAACAGATTCGCGGTGCTGGAATTGCGAATCGTGATGGTGTACTCGGTCGGGGTCTGGGTGAAGCTGTTGACGGTGAGGGACTGAGCGGAAGCGCGAGGAGCAAAAGCCAGCCCCAGGGCCAAGGCCAGTGCCAGAAAGGCGAGAACTTGAGGGCCGCGCCGACGGGCCGCGGATGCAGGCCGGGCGCTGGCAAACGGGGTGCCAAAACCAGCCACGGCTGGACAAGTTCGGAGAAGCGACGCGAAGGGCATGGGGAGATAAGCCCAGTAAGGATTCCATATGGCAAATACTGAACAACGAGAAAGTCATGAAGTTTTTTGGGTGAATATTGATACCCGTCGCAGGTGCCCCATGCACAGACCACGGTAGGCAACCCATCCTTTTGAGTGGGTTTGCATCCGTAGGTCGCTTGTTTTGACCTGACCTTCCTCCCCGATCCATGTCCGCCACGCCCGATCTCGCCGCCGTCAAAACCTACCTGCTCGATCTCAATGACCGCATTTGCGCGGCCCTCGCCGCCGAGGACGGCAGCCGCACCTTTACTGAAAGGAAACTGGATTTTGCCGGGGATAGGGCCGGGAGGGGTTTAAGGGGAGGGTGGACGCTGAAATCATCTTCTGAGGTGACTGCGGCCGCACCAGATCGGCTGGAAAAGGAAGCGACCGGAGTTGTGCCGCGACGGGAACCCTTAAAACACTGGTTTTCACTCTGAATCGACAGGTTTTCCGGGCGACGGCTCATGCGCGCAGTCAAGGCTTATACATTTAAAGGGGCGGTTTTGTGGTTGGCTCGCCGTTTGCCTCAACTCACCTCGGCGTCGGCTTGGATATCGTCGTCGAATGAGGACCGATAAGGGACAGGTTTTAAAAAAGCTCTCCAG
>CAZOGV010000144.1:1189-7301 GCA_964579225.1 uncultured Akkermansia sp.
GATATCGTCGTCGAATGAGGACCGATAAGGGACAGGTTTTAAAAAAGCTCTCCAGTGTCCGCGCGTCTTTTACCGCGATCAGCCGCACCGCCTCGAACCCCGCCGGATCGCCCAGCTCGCTCCCCACGCCCCGCGCTCGCAGATTCTCCACGACCGACCTCACCGTGCGCCCCTTGGCGCAGGCCACCTGACAGCCCAGCAAACCGACCGCCAACAAAACGCGTGCTCATAGTTTCCACATGATCGTCCCCGCATGCCGCCCTATCCCGACGCGCGTGTCCATCCCACGCAACCCGACCGCTGCACACTTCGGTGCAGCTTTCCCGGTTTTCACAAAACGGGCCACGCGATCGACCTAGCTCGTTTCGTGAGAAACGAAACGCCCGCTTCGCCCTCGTCGGCGAAACCATGCGCAACCCGTGGCGGGTAACGGGCTCGAAATCGGCGGGGTTGAGCATGACCCGACGTGGCCACGCTCGTGAGAGCGTGGATTCCGCCATCCTCCCCGAGCCCCGCCCGCGCCTTCATCGGTAACACCAACTGATGTCAAAATCATGCCGATTACCTGAGGCTGGCACTTGGGAAGGAGGCTTGGAAGTAAGTCCAAGGTCTGGAACCGGTCGGCGACCGGCTCTACATTGAGCTTACGCTCAATCCTACGGGAGGAAGCGAGCTCACGCTCAAGCCTACCCCGACAGGCCGGGGTAAACTGGGATGGAAGCCCACGGAATTTCTCCGCCTAACGTCACTTCCTGTTACACCGGCCCTGATCGGCACAGGCCTTTGGGGTGGCCCGCCCCGCCGGCCCCGTTCTGTATGCCTCCCGGTGCGCCCATCCCATGCCAGTTCCACGGCCCTGCTGATCGCGCGTTGCATGCTGCTCGCGGACGCCACGCCGCCACTGCGCGCACTCATCCCGCCGGGCGCGATCACGCTCACGCGCCGGCTCCTCGACCAAGCCCCACCCTCGCGCCTACTCGACTTCTCACTGCGCCACGCCTGGTCGCGCCGCCTGCTTCTCGCGACCGAGCGCTTCACTCTCCCCGGCATCATCCGCCACTATCTCGTCCGCAAACAATCCATCGAATCGCAAGTGCGCGACTTCCTCCACGCTCATCACGATGGACAAGTCGCCGTCCTCGGCGCCGGACTCGATACCCTGGCCTGGCGACTGCGATCGGAGCACGCGACCGCGACCGCCCTCTTCGAACTCGATCACCCGGCCACCCAGGCGCTCAAACGCGAGGCCAACATCCACCCCGCTCCACGCCTGCTCCCGGTTGATTTCACCACGGATTGCCCGGCCGCCGCCCTCGCAAGCTCCGCCAACTACTCACCAACCAAACCCACGATCTTCGTCGCCGAGGGTTTGCTCATGTATCTGACGCCCGAGCGAGTCGCCAAACTCCTGTCTGCGCTTGCTCACGCCACCGCCACCACCGCCGACAGCCACCTGGTCTTTACCTTCATGGAACGACACCCCACCGAGCCGCTTGGATTTCGCGGCGGCCATCGCCTCGTCACCGCCTGGCTGCGCTGGAAACGCGAACCGTTTTTGTGGAGCGAGGGCCGATCAACGCTCGCCACCTTCCTCTCCGACCATGGCTGGACGCTCGAAAAACTCAGCTCCGCGCGCGAACTCCGCGAACGCTTTCTCATCGCCCCCGAACACCTCGGCCAACCTCTTGCCGAAGGCGAATCCATCGCCCTCGCCCGCCGCGCCTGACCCGCCCATGTCCGCCCCCCTCCTCGTCAACGACCTCCACTCCGCGCTCAACCCCACGCGTGTGGCTCGCGTTCTCCATCCGGTCGGCCTCGAACAAATCTCCGCCGCCATCCGCGACGCCCGCGCCGCCGGCGCCTCCCTCGCGCTCAGCGGCGGCCGCCACGCCATGGGCGGACAACAATTCGCCACTGACCAATGGTTGCTCGATCTGCGCGCCCACGCCGCCGTTCACGGCTTCGACGCCGCTCGCGGGCTCCTCACCGTGGACGCCGGCATTCAGTGGCCCGCACTCATGGACGCCTGCGCCGCGCTCCCCGCCGCGCCCGACGGCACGCGCTGGGGCATCCGCCAAAAACAAACCGGCGCCGACCGCCTCACCCTCGGCGGTTCCCTCGCCGCCAACATCCACGGCCGCGGCCTGCGCCTGCCACCCATCGTCGGCGACGTCGAGGCCTTCACCCTCATCGGCCCCGACGCCACGCCGCGCCGTTGCTCACGAAACGAAAACGCAGACCTCTTCGCCCTCGCCATCGGCGGCTACGGCCTCTTCGGCGTCATCGCCGACGTCACCCTGCGCCTCGCCCCGCGCGTGCCCGTGCAACGCAGCGTCGAGATCATCACGCTCGAGGAACTCGTGCGCGTGCCCACCGAGCGCGACACCTCCGACTGGCTGTATGGAGATTTCCAATACTCCATCGACGAACGCTCGCCCGACTTTCTCCTTCGCGGCGTGTTCTCCGCCTACCGCCGCTGCGCCGAGCCGCCCGACGAATCCGCGCCGCAACTCCAGCTCCAGGAATCCGATTGGATCGATCTCCTCGCCCTCGCCCACACCGACCGGGCCAAGGTTTTTGACGTCTATTCCGGCTACTACCTGTCCACTCAGGGCCAGCGCTACTGGAGCGACACCCATCAGCTCAGCATCTACCCCGACGACTACCACGCCGAGCTCGACCGCCGCTTCGGCTCGCCCTGCCGCTGCAGCGAAATGATCTCCGAACTCTACGTGCCGCGCCCAGCCTTGCGCGAGTTCATGGATCGCGCCGCCACCTACCTGCGCGCCTCCGGCGTTCCCGTCATCTACGGCACCATCCGCCTTATCGAGCGCGACACCGATACCGTGCTCGCCTGGGCCCGCGAACCCTGGGCCTGCATCATCTTTAATCTCCACTGCGAACACACGCCCTCCGGCCTCGACCGCGCCGCCGCCGCCTTCCGCGCCCTCATCGACATCGCGCTCTTGCTCGGCGGCAGCTACTACCTGACCTACCACCGCTGGGCAACGCGCGCCCAGGTCGAAGCCGCCCACCCGCGCTTCCGCGAATTCCTCGCCGAAAAACAGACCCGCGACCCCGCCGACCTTTTCACCAGCGACTGGTATCGCCACCACTGGGACCTGTTCGCCACTCCCGCCTAAATCCTCCCGTGGATCGCCCCCCCGACATCTCCATCATCATCCCCGCCTTCAACGAGGAAAAACTCCTCGCCGCCTCGCTGCGCGCCGTCACCGCCGCCGCCACGTCCGCCTTCACCGCCGCCGGCCTCGCCTGGGAACTCGTCGTCTGCGACAACAACTCCACCGACCGCACCGCCGAGATCGCGCGCGCCGAAGGTGCGAAGGTCGTCTTCGAGCCGGTCAACCAGATCGGCCGCGCGCGCAACACCGGCGCCTCCGCCGCCACCGCCGCGTGGCTGCTCTTCATCGACGCCGATTCGCAACCCTCGCCCGAGCTCCTCGCCGACGTCGCCGCGCTCACCCGCCGCCCCGACATCCTCCTCGCCGGCTCCTTCATCCTCGTGCGCGCCGCCGCGTTTCGCGAAGTCGGCGGCTTCGACCTCAAATTTTTCGCCGGCGAAGAACTCGACCTCGCCCTGCGCCTTCAAAAACAAGTCGGCCGCCGCGACCGCCAACGCACCGTCATCCTGCATCGCCACCCGCTCCTCACCTCCGCGCGCAAACTCCACCTCTACAGCAAAGCCGAGCTGGGCCGCTTCCTCCTTCGCGCCCTCTTTCGCCCCATGAAAACCACCGCCAGCCGCGAGGACTGCGCCCTGTGGTATGACGGTCGCCGCTAGCGTATTTCAAATAAAGATGCAGCCGTCGTCGCTAAACCCTGCCTGGGTGGAGCGCCCTGAATACGCGGATGATATCAGGTGCCTGTCTTTATATTTCTGACCCCATTTTTCTGACAAAAATTCATGGCTCCGATTCGAGTTCGAATTACCTCAATCTAGACGCGACCGGTTGTTCCGGAGGCGAACAAGCCCGATATATCCGGAGTCTTCAGTCAGAAAAATGGGGGCAGAAACATGGCGAAAAACGAAGTCCACGGAATCACCGGCCTCCAGCTACACCCATCCAGAGTGGCGACAATTCAATCGAAATGCTCAGGTTTAAATTCTGAAACAACTATTACATTTCCAACTTTAAGGTAACTGCTTGGGCGATGACCCATATTTGATTCTTGCGATATGGGCCTCGGCCCATACTCATTTCCCGAACCCTTCGTTTTACCATGAAAATGACCATTGAGATCCCCGAGGACGTGCTCGCCGAGGTCATGCTGTTGACCGGCAAGTCCACCAAGCGCGAGGCGGTCGAGTTTGCCCTCCGCGAGTCCGCCCGCCTGGCCAAGCAACACCGCATCTGGAGCGAGGGCCTAGGCCTTACGCCCGAGCAAATCGAGGCCGAGGCGAAGCCGCAGCCCTCCGACTTGCTTGACGCTCCCGACATCGACCAAGAGGCCGTCGCCCGCTTTCTCGCCAACGCCGCCAAGCGCCGCGAACGCCAGCAAAAGCGCGCGGCGCTTTTCGGCCTGAACGAAGATCAAACCCCCTATGGTTCTTCCAAAGCCTGAAGCGCCCCCCACCCTCGTTCTGGTGGACAGCAGCTACTACATCACGCTGCTGCGCCAAGGCGCGGATCCCTTGGCGGAGCTTAAACGTTACGAGCATCGCCGAGACATCGCTGTCAACGGCGTCATTTGTGCCGAGGTGTTGCGTGGACGCACCGATCCGCACGTGCGCGACCGCTACCTTCGCGCCTTCAGCGTCGCGCGCTTTCTCTCGCTCACGCCGCGCGGCTGGCAACGCGTCGCCCAGCTCGCATGGGAACTCGACCGGCAGGGCGACGTCATTCCCCTGCCCGACATCATCATCGGCGTCACCGCGCTCGAACACGGCGCCGCCGTGCTCACCTTCGACCGGCACTACCAAAAAATCCCCGGCGTGGTCGCGGTCTCCGATCTCGAATAACCGGCCTCGCGCCATTGCGCCCGCCGCCCGCGCGGCCTTCGCTCCCCGCCATGTCCGCGCCGCGCATCCGCATCTTCTCCGACCTCCACTTCGGCGATCCGCGCGGCACCCTCCCCTCCCTCGAAGCCCTGACTCCCCTCTTCGGCGACGCCGACGAACTCGTTTTCAACGGCGACACGGTCGATACTCTCGTCACCGTTGAAAACCGCCCCCTCCAAACCCTCCGCGCCTGGATAGCCGCGCTCGGCCGCCCCGTCACGCTCCTCAGCGGCAACCACGACCCCGACATCTCCGACCACGCCGAACTCTCCCTGCGCGACGACCGCGTCTGGATCACCCACGGCGACGTTCTCTTCCCCGACATCGCACCCTGGAGTTGTCATGCCGCCGAGATCACCCGCCGCCTCGCCACCCTCGCCGCCGAACACCCGTCGGCCAATCCAGCCGGCATCGAAACCCGCCTGCGCCTCAACCGCCTCGCCTGCGCGCAAATCCACGAACCCTCCGCCTCCCGCAACCCGGGCTCGTTCGCCCGCGCCTGCCGCCTCGCCCATTCGCTTCTCCCACCCACCCGCGTCCTCGCCATGCTGCGCGCCTGGCGCGAAGCCCCGCGCCTCGCCGCCGAACTCGCCCGCGCCTCGCGCGCCCGGGCCCGCGTCGTCGTGCTCGGCCACACCCACCACCCCGGAGTCTGGACGCCGCCCGGCTCGCCCCGTATCACGATTATCAATACAGGCTCCTTCACCCGCCCCTTCGGCGCGGCCTTCGTCGAGCTCGTCGGCGAACGCGTGCGCGTCACACGCATCGCGCGAAGCGGCTCCGCCCTGCGCCCCGGCCGCGTCCTGGCCGACTTCGACCTTTAGCCAACCCCGTTTGAGGCGGAGCGCTGGGTCACCGCGAAAAACACGAAGATGATCTTCGGCGAATGAGACCAATCAGCCAAAGCTTTTGGGCTCCGGCTTACAGGTAGGGCGTGACCGCCGGGCGCGCCGGTTCGGTTGCGAATTCCTCTCGTCGATCACGGCGGGCCCGGCGGTGCCGCCCTACCATAAACCTTGGGTGATCGGTATTATATCCGAGCGCCGCACGCCAAAACGCGGGCGAGATTAATCCAGCAAAGAGCAGGCGACG
>CAZOGV010000145.1:0-7252 GCA_964579225.1 uncultured Akkermansia sp.
CGGATAATGCGCTAAATCCCGAAATGGCTCCGCCATTCCGCTACACTCTACCCACCCACTGGAAACAGCGAGGAACCTCCGCAGTTCTTCGACGTTTCCAGTGGGTAGGTAGGGGCTCACAGTGCCCGAATCCGATGTAGCGGAAGCGCGGAGTGCTTTCGTCCGGAGGGTTTGCCGGCCACGAAATGACTCCGTCATTCCGCTACGCTTAAAGTCACAGGAAACATCGGCTAGCGCCGCATGGTGCTTGCGTTCCGAACGTAGAGGAAACGCGGAGCGGTTTCGTTCGGATAATGCGCTAAATCCCGGAATGGCTCCGTCATTCCGCTACACTCTACCCACTGGAAACGTCGAAGAACCAATTATGTAGTTACAGGCGCTTACTCGTTGAACTCGTCGCGTTGTTTCTGGCGCTCGGCGTCGATCTCGGCGGCGGCGGCGGGGTCGATCTCGGCGAGGCGGCGGCGTAGGTCGCGCTCGCCGCTGCGCAGGTCTTCGTAGCGCTGTTCGAGCATGATTTCGTGCTCCTGCTGGGCGGAGACTTTGTTGAGCAGGGTGGTCTCGGATTGCTCGATGAAGGCTTCGCGCTCCTTGAGCGCGGCCTTGGACTCGGCGAGCGCGTCTTCCTGGGCGTCGAGTTCGGCGCGGAGTTTTTCCAGCGCGGCGGTCTCCTCGGCGTTGGCTTGGGAGGGCGACATGGTGGTCGCTTTACGCTGGGCCATGAGCACGTGTTCACGGGCGAGGAGGAGATTTTCCAATTCGGCGATCTCGCGCTCGCGGTCGGCGAGGCGGGCCTGGAGGTCCTCCATGGCGCGTTCGCGGGCGTCGATCTCCTGTTCGCGTAGGCGGAGGTTGCGCTCGAGGTCGAGGAGGCGGGCGCGTTCCGCGGCGCTGGTGGTGGCGGACTGGACGACGGCGTTGGGGAAGGGGGAGCGGCTGTTGAGGCGTTGTTCGATCTTGCGTTGCACCTCGATGGGGGCGTCGGCGTAGGCTAGGGAGATGAGGCCGCCGGCGGGCGGATTGTGTCCGCTGGGCGGAGGGCGGCGGGGCAGGCTGAGCGGCGCGGCGCGGCGCGGGGGCGGCGGCACGGCGGCTTTGATCGGTGTGAAAAGCGGACGTTCCGGGGGAGTGGGTTGGTCGGACATGGCTCTCTTGGGTCAGGGGGGGGTTAGCGGCCGCCAAAGAGGCGCGCGAAAAACGAAGGTTTGGGCTTCGGTGCGGGAAAGTGGGCGCTTAGCAGGGCGGCGACAACGGGTTCGAGGATGGGATTGTGGAGGCGGGCGACCTCGCGCTCAAGGGTGGAGTCGGCGACGACTGCGGCCGCGAGGGCGGCGTGTTGTTTGGAGAAATACGAGACGATGCGGCCGACTTGGGCGCGCAGCTCGGCGGGCGCGGCGGCGGGGGCCTTGATCACGGCGTCTCGCGCGGTCACGTCCAGGTCGCGGGCGGCGAAGGCGACGGCCTCGGGCAGGTGGAGGCCGGTGGCGCCGGGGCGCAGCGGGAGGAGTCTGGCGAGGCCGGCCTCGTCTTTTTGCGCGAGGGCGTTGAGCAGTTCACGGAAATCGCCGCCGAAGATGACGGTCTGGGAGATGCGGGAGGCGAAGGCGACCAAGCCGCCGAGTGTATCCACATTTTCGATACTGCAAAGCTGGATGGTGCCGGTGGAGAGCGCGGAGAAGGCGAGGGGGAAGTCTTCGGGCAGTTCGAGGTTCTTTAGGTTTTTATGCAGCGGGGAGTCCATGTCGGTGGCTCCGGGGGCGGCGATGTGCTCCACCATGTCGCCGAAGGGCTGGTCGAAGGCGTTGGTGTCGTTGAGCAGGGAGATGAGGTGGTCGAGCTGGGCGGGCGGCAGGCCGCGGGCGGTAAGGGCGACGACGGCCTGGTGGTGGGGCAGGTGAATGTAGGCGGCGGGCGTCTCGTCGGGTGTGTTCACCGGCCAGGGCGGCAGATCGAGGTCGAGCGCGAGGCTGGCGAGCGGGGTGTTCACGAGGGGGGACTGGGCGAAGGCGGCGCGGGCCTTGTCCCAGGCGGTGGCGTTCGAAGGGACGGGAGGGATCGTGACCATGGGAGAGGAAGGGGTCAAGCGGGCTGCGGGGCGTTGCGGATGAGTTCGGCGGCGAGGTTTTCGTAGTCGCGCACGACGTTGTCGCCGGCGGCTTCCTGGCCGAGGAGGTTGACGGGGAGGCCGAGGGCGACGGCACGGCGGACGACCATGGCGTCGCGCACGAAGGTATCGAAGATGCGGGCTTCTTTGGCGGTGCGTTTGGCGGCCTTGAATTGGTTGAGGCGAAGTTGCATGCGCATCTTGGGCACCTCGATGTCCACGCCGGTTTTGATGGCGTTGAAGATGACGCCGTGCACGGCGGCGGCGGGGCCCATGGCGGCTTTGCGGAAGCTGGCGGAGAGTTGGTGGAAACGGCCGAGTTTTTCGATCAGCAGGGTGAAGCCGATGAGCGAAAGGGCATCGGGGTTGGAGGGGACGTAGATTTCGTTGGCGGTGAAGATGCCGCACTGCGAGGCGCGCAGGATGTTTGGCGGGCAGTCGAAGAGGATAAAATCGTATTGGTCTTCGATCTCGGCGATTTGCTCCTGGAAAATGAGGTAGGCAGGGCGGCGAGGGTGGACCTCGTATTCGCTTTCGAGGTCGAGGAGGTTGAAGGTGGTGGGAAGAAGATCGAGACCGGGCAGCGGGTGGCCGCCGGCTTTGTCGGTGACGACGTCTTGGATGATGATGTCTCGCACGCGATGGCGGCCAGGCTCGAAGATGGAGAAAATGGAGCCTTCGCCGGTGGAGTTGATGGGGTTCCAGCGATCCAGTTTCAGGAGCCAGATGGAGGCGTTCGACTGGGTGTCGAAGTCGCACAAGAGGACGCGTTGTCCGAGGCGCGCCAGGCAGGCGGCGGTGTTGACGATCAGCGATGTTTTCCCGACACCACCTTTGTAGTTAATAAAAGCGATTTTGCGGGCCATGCGATCGGGTTGGTTGCGTGGAGGAGGGTGCGAAGCGAAGCGTTTTTTACGATTCGGAGCGCCGGGAGCGAGGGAATATCGACAGGAAATTGCCGGGCGGCGGGTGGGTGCGGGTATTTCTTGGCTCGTTTTTGGCGTCGCCGAGCGGCGGGTGGTCTCCCGTGCTGGGTGCATGAGCGCAGATGCAAGAATACTGGAGCGGGGGAGGCGGCTATTGTGCGCGTTGCAGACGGCGGTGCGTGAGCGGCTGATGGCGAAGCGGGCGCGGGAGAGGCGGCGTTTCGCGGAGGTGGCGGCGGTGGCACCGGAGGACACGATTTTTCGGGTGGATCGAATCTCGGAGGCGGTGATTTTCGCGTGGCTGGACAAAAACTGGCCGCGCGATTGGCCGATGGAGCTGGTGATGGAGGGAGTGGAGGCGGGGGCGACTTTCCCGCGCGGCACGGCGGTGGCCGACACGCGATGGAAGCTCATCCTCGACCCCATCGACGGCACGCGCGGGCTGATGTATGACAAGCGCGGCGCTTGGTCGCTGGCCGGGCTCGCGCCGCAGCGCGGTGCGCGGACCGGATTGCGTGATATCGTGGTGGCGGCGATGACGGAGCTACCGACGAGCAAGGCGGGGTGGGCCGATCAACTGAGCGCGGTGCGCGGCGGGCCGCTGCGCGCGACGCGGACGGATCTGCGCGATGGCGTAACGAAAAAATGGATACCGAGGCCGAGCGCGGCTTCGGATTTCGACCATGGCTTCGCGTCGGTGGTGAAGTTTTTCCCCGAGCAAAAGGCGGCGACGGCCGAGGTGGAGGAGCGGCTGTGGCGCGAACTCGGCCTGCATGGCCGAGAAGGCGGCGCGCGGGTGTTTGACGATCAGTATCTCTCCACCGGCGGGCAGCTTTACGAGTTGATCGCGGGGCATGATCGCATGGTGGCGGATCTGCGGCCGTTGATCGCGGCGCGGGCGGGCGGGGCGGAGAGGATGTGTTGTCATCCGTATGATCTTTGCGCGGCGTTGTTGTTGGAGGCGGCGGGCGGGGTGGTGGAGCGGCCGGAGGGCGGGGCGGTGCGCGCGCCGCTCGACACGACGACGTCGGTGGCCTGGGTGGGCTACGCGAACCGGGTGCTGGCGCGGCGCGCGCGGGCGGCATGGCGTAAAATCTTGGATCCGGAAAACGCGCCGTAACCTTTCGGCGAAGGGGCGCGTCCTTTGTATCATGCGCTTCTGTTTCCGTGTTTCGTTCTCGGTTTCGGTTCTGGTCTTTGGGTTGGGCGTGGTGGGCGCGGCGGAGGCGCCGTCTGCCAAGGAAAAGGCCGCCCATGCGTTGAACCGGCTCGGTTACGGGCCGCGCCCGGGCGAGGTGGAAAAGGTCGCCGAGCTTGGAGTGGAAAACTGGATACGCGCCCAACTCCAGCCGGAGAAAATCGCGGACCCGGCGGCGGAGGCAGCCGTGGCGGCGTTGCCCAAACTGGGGCTGCCTTCGAGCGAGCTGGTGGCGGCGTATCAGGCCGAGCAGCGCCTGCAGCGGCAGGTGCAACAAAAGCGCGCCGACGATCCCGCCGCTGCGCGCCAGATGATCCGGGAGAACGAGGCGGAGCGTTTCGCCGTTGCGCAGGCGCTGGGGGAACTGCAGCACGCCAAGCTCGCCCGCGCCGTGTTGTCCGAGCGTCAACTCGAACAGGTATTGGTCGATTTTTGGTTCAACCATTTTAACGTCGATGCGCGCAAGCAGTTGGTCCGCGCCACCGTGATCGGCTACGAGCAGGACGTGATTCGACCGCATGTGTTCGGCAGCTTTCGCGAGATGCTCGGCGCGACGGCGCAGAGCGCGGCGATGCTTGTCTATCTCGACAACTGGCGCAGCTCGCGCGACTACGCCGTCGGCCCGACGGAGCAGGCGATGGCGGATCGCATGCGCGCCGAGGTGATGGGCGATAACGCGCCGGAGAACGCCGCGCCGACGCGGCGCGGCTTGAACGAAAATTACGGGCGCGAGTTGCTGGAGTTGCACACGCTCGGGGTGAGCGGCGGCTACACGCAGAAGGACGTGCAGGAGGTGGCGCGCGCCTTCACCGGCTGGACGCTTAATCCGCGCAGCGGCGCGTTCGTGTTTCGCGCCCAGTGGCACGATGACGGCGCAAAGAAAATCCTCGGCGCCGAGTTCGCCTCCGGCGGCGGGCGGCGCGACGGAGAGAAGGTGCTCGATCTGCTCGCCGCGCATCCGGCGACGGCGCGCCATATCGCGCAAAAACTCTGCCGGCGTTTTATCGCGGACGAGCCGCCGGAGCGGCTGGTCGAGCGGGTGTCGCAAGCGTTTTTGAAATCGAAGGGCGATCTGCGCGCGACCTACGAGGCCTTGTTTTTCTCGCCCGAGTTTTTCGCGGCGGAGCATCTGCGGGTGAAGACGAAGTCGCCCTTCGAGTTTGTCGCCTCGGCCTTGCGCGCCTCGGGCGCAGAGTTTGTCGAGGCGGGAGGGTTCCGCGGACGTCAGCCGATTCGCGTGGTGGAGGCCGGGGCCGCGCTCGGGCGCGGCGGCGACCGCATGGCGAACATGCCGCGCAAGACCTCGATGCTGCATCTCGTGGAGATGGGGCAGTCGCTCTACGCGTGGGGACCGCCGACGGGTTTTCCCGAGGATTCCTCGACGTGGGTGTCGGCGGGAGCGCTTGTTTCGCGGCTCAACTTTTCCCTCGCGCTGAGCGGCGGCCAGGTGGCGGACGCGCGCATCGATGTGCGACGCCTGCTCGGCTCGGCCAATCCGGACCGGCCGAACGAGGTGGTGGACGCGGTCGCGCAAAATCTGCTCGGCGCGCCCCCGAGCGCGAACACGCGCCGCGTGCTGCTGGCGCAGGCGGCGCCTTCGATCGAGGGCGAGACGGCGGTGCCGGACGTCACCAAGGTCGTGGCCCTGTTGCTCGGGTCGCCGGAATTTCAACGCCGCTAAACCAACGATTTTATTATCATGAACTCACCCCATATCTCGCGCCGGTTTTTCGTGAAGCAGGGCGCCTTGGCTTTCGCGACGCTGGGAGCGGGCGCGTTGTTCGGGCCGGATTTTCTGCGTTCGTCGGTCTTCGCGGCGGAGACGCGCAAGAGCTCCGGCGGGCGGCGCGTGCTGGTGTGTCTTTTCCAGCGCGGCGCGGCCGATGGCTTGTCGATGGTGGTGCCGTATGGGGACAAGGACTACTACGGGCTAAGGAATGAGATAGCGCTGGCGGCGCCTTCGCAAAAGGCGGGCGCGGCGGGCGTGCTCGATCTCGACGGGCGCTTCGGGCTGCACCCGGCGCTCGCGCCGCTGCACACGCTTTACGGCGCGGGCGAGCTGGCGGTGTTGCACGCGTGCGGAAACCCGAAGGGCACGCGTTCGCATTTCGAGGCGCAGGATTTCATGGAGTCGGGCACGGGCGACGACCGGAAGCTGGCGAGCGGTTGGCTCAATCGCATGATCGGCGTTTGCCCCGAGGATGCGGCGCACCGCAGCGCGCTGCGCGCGGTGGCGATGACGGGGCAGATGCCGCGCAGTTTGCAGGGTCGGGAGGAGGCGCTGGCCATCGCCGATCTGGAACGCTTCGGCGTGGGCGGCGGCGGCGGCGCGAGCGCCGCGATGGCGATGGGCGGGATGGGCGGGATGGGCGCGGCGAAGAGTTTTGAGGACATCTACGAAAGCGCGGCAGGGGATGCGTTGCACGGTGCGGGGCGCGATAGTTTCGCGGCGATGGATTTGTTAAAGAAAGCGGACCCGAAGCGCTACACGCCGGCGAACGGGGCGGCGTATCCAAATGGTGGATTCGGCAAGTCGCTGCGTCAGGTGGCGCAGTTGATCAAGGCGGAGGTGGGCCTGGAGATCGCGTTCGTGGAGATCGGCGGCTGGGACACGCACGCCAACCAGGGCGGGGCAAACGGCGTGTTGGCGAACCGGCTGACGGAGCTGGCGGGCGGCTTGTCGGCGTTGCATCGCGATCTGGGTGAAAAGATGTCGGACGTGTTGGTGCTGACGATGAGCGAGTTCGGCCGCACGGCGCGGCAGAATGGCAATCGCGGCACGGACCACGGACACGGCACGGCGTTCTTCGCGTTGGGCGGCGGAGTGCGCGGTGGACGCGTGTTGGGCGACTGGCCGGGGCTTTCGACGGACAAGCTTTTCGAAGGGCGCGATCTGGCGATCACGACGGATTACCGGGATTTTTTCGCCGAGGCCTGCGTGAAGCACATGGGAGTGCGCGAGGACGATTTGGCGAAGGTGTTCCCCGGTCACGTCGCGTCGGCGAAGCGGTTCCGGAATTATCT
>CAZOGV010000146.1:0-7235 GCA_964579225.1 uncultured Akkermansia sp.
AAGTTTTGCGGCGGGCAGGACGAGCCAGCGCCAGAGCAGGTCGAGGGCCGCGCCGCCGATGGCTCCGACGATGAGGCCGCCGAGGATAAGGGCGTTGATGCGGGTGCCGAAGCGCGGCGACCAGCGGGGTTCGCCGGTGGCGGGGTCGAGCAGCTCCTCGTCTTCCACTAGAACCGTATCGGTGCCGGGAAGGGTAAGGGGTTGATCGGCGGGGAGGGTGGCGGGCGGCTCGGAGTGGCCGAAGCCGGAGGATTCGATCACCCAGATGCCGAGTTTATAGGTGCCGATGTAAACGGGCGCGATGGTGACCGGGTTGGTGATGAACTGCAGGCCGCCCAGAATCATGAAGTTGGTGCGGAAGAGCAGGCAGACGAGAAAGGCGAGCGGGAGTTGCAGCCCGTAGAGCGGCATGAAGGCGAGGATGGAGCCGGCGTAGAGCGAGGGGCGCAGCTCCGAATAGCGGAAGGACCAGAGGTAGTTTCGTTTGCGGGCGAAGGCGGCGAAGCGGCCGACGATGGGGTAGGTGTGGAAACGCGCCCGCCTGGGCATGAAACGCAGCCAGAACTTCGCCCGGCGGATGCGGGCGAAACGGATGTGACGGTGGTGGTGATGCTCGTCGGCGGTCATGGGCGGGGAAGGGAACGAGGTTTCAACGCAGCGCGCCTGCGCGAGGCGGGCAAGGGCCAAGCGGAAAAATCGCGCGGGCGGGGGGACCGGCAGCCGAGGATGGCGGAGGGGCACGGTTTTCGGCGACAGGAGTGTCGCCGCTCCTTGGGACGTTCAGGCGGCGGGGGCGCCGGCCATGGCGCGGCCTGCCAGCCAGCCGGTGGTCCAGGCGGCCTGGAAATTGAAGCCGCCGGTGACGCCGTCGATATCGAGCACCTCGCCGGCGAAGTGCAGACCCGGGACGAGGCGGCTTTGCATGGTCTTGAAGTCCACCTCGCGCAGGCGGATGCCGCCGCAGGTGACGAATTCCTCCTTGTTGAGGCTCTTGCCCTCGACCTTGAACTCGGAGGCGGCGACGCGGGCGGCGAGGATTTGTAGTTTTTCCTTGGATACACCGGCCCATTGCGCGTCGGCGGCGAGGCCGGGCACGGAGGCGACGAGGCGGTCCCAGAGGCGGGAGGGCAGGGCGAACGGGTTCATGGTCGTGACCTGCTTGCGCGGGTTGGCGTGGCGCCAGGAAACGATGGCCTCGGTGGTGTTGGCCAGGTTGTCGCCGGTCCAGGAGACGAGCAGGGTGAAGCGGTAGTCGCGGGCGGCGAGGTCGCGCGCGCCCCAGGCGGAGAGCTTGAGTATGGCGGGGCCGCTGAGGCCCCAATGGGTGACGAGCAGGGGGCCGCCGTCGGCGAGTTTGGTTCCCTGCACGGCCGTGGTGGCGGTGGGCACGGAGACGCCCTCAATGCCGACTAGGCGTGGATCGGAGATGTGGAAGGTGAAGAGCGAGGGCACGGGCGTCTCGATGGCGTGGCCGAGCTCGGCGGCGATGTAGAGGCCGGCGGAGCCCTTGTTGCCGCCGGTGGCGAGGAGCACGCGGTCGAAGCGGGCGGCGGAGTCGTCGGTGAACTCGACCTCGAAGCCGGGCGCGTCTGGCGTGGCGTCGGCGGCGCGGGTGATATTGCGCACGCCCATGCTGGTGAAGAGTTTCACGTTGGCCTGGTCGGCGGCGGTGCGGAGCGCGGCGATGATGGTGGCGGAGTCGTCGGTGACGGGGAACATGCGGCCGTCGATTTCGGTTTTGAGTTCGACGCCGCGGGCGGCGAACCAGGCGATGGTGTCGCGCGGGCCGAAGCGGGTGAAGGGGCCGAGGAGTTCGCGGCCGCCGCGCGGGTAGCGTTTGACGAGTTCGCGCGGCTCGGGGCAGGCGTGGGTGACGTTGCACCGGCCGCCGCCGGAGATGCGGACTTTTGCGAGCGGGTGGGCGGTCGCCTCATAAAGGCAGACGCGCGCGGCGGGGTTGGCCTCGGCGGCGGCGATGGCGGCGAAAAAGCCAGCGGCGCCACCACCGACGATGAGGATACGCAGGGACTCGGGGGATTCGGACACGGGCGGAGGCTGGAGGCGGGCGGGGGAGCTGGTAAAGCCCTCCTTCGCTAAAGCTACGAAGGGCAGGCTGGTAAAGCTGGTAGAGCTGGGGAAGCGGGGCGCGGCGATTCGGGTAGGCTTGCACGTGAGTCCAAGAGCGGGGTGGGGGTATGGTTCGCGGGCGCGGGCTTCGCAAGCGAAGCCCCTACGGGCGGAGGCGTCGGGGGCGGGTAGGCTTGGACGTGAGTCCAAGGCCATTGATCTCACGCTCAATCCTACGGGGTGCTTGCAAAGGCTGGGGAGGCGGGCGATGGTGGTCCCTCGTTCTTTCAGATCACCGGCACGACGCGGCATTGGGCCGTGTCCCGGAAGATCACCGAAAGCTTTAAAACTTTTGGGGGTGTTCTGGATTCGACCCTTGGTTGGAGTGTTTGGCCGCCCTTCGCGAGTGAAGGCCTCGCGTTATAAACTCCTTCAAACAAAAATAAACGGCACCTACGAAGAAATGCCCCTCGCAGCCTAAGTTGCTGTGACGATCGACTAGTGACGTTCGCTAGCTAGGAGATCGACGACAGCGAACATAACGCCCAGAGCCACCCGCGGTGTGGGCGTCGTATCTTCGATCCGGGGGTTAGTTGACGACATTGCGCGTGCAGTCGCGGGTCGTCGGCGAATGTAAAACGGCACTATAAGGGTAGACGCCATCCGCGAAGGCCAGGGGCACGCGGGTTCAATTCCCGCCACCTCCACCATTTGAACGACAGCCCGGTTTCCTCGGAAACCGGGCTTTTTATTTATCATCATTAATTTAAGGCTAAGCTTAGTTAGGCTCAAGTTGGCTGCAATAAGCTCCATTTGCGGAAAAAAGAGCCACCAAAAAGCCACTGGAAACGGCCCTGCTTTTGTCTCATTCTTCTTTCGATGATCGCCATCACCGGGCCCTTTTTAGATAAGAAAAAGAAGGCGGGACGCCAGCCCAAGCCCTGGTTCCTTCGCTACTCGGCGCCAAAAGTCCGCGCCGACGGAGGGCTTGTTTTGGGGCCGAATGGTCGGCCCGTATTGCAACGCCACCGGCCTTTTTATGCGACCAAGGCGGATGCCGAGGCGGACAAGCCGCGCTTGGTCGACCAGTTCGCCCAAACGGGGGCGGGTGACTTCGTTTTCGACTGGCGGGCGGCCGAAGACTACGATGCGGCGAAGCGCATGGTGGGCGAAATCTCGTTGCTCGAGGTCGCGCGTTTCTGGCGCTTGCATCATCCCGAGAAAAAGACCGAAACGCTCAATGACTGGGCTCCGCGTTTCCTGAAAGCCATCGAGAACCGGGGAGGGGAGACGCGGCATCCGAAGGACCTGAAGTCGCGTGTCGGCACCTTCCTGCGGGCGGGATTCGGCGAGCGCTTGCCCGCGACCGTGACTCGGCAGGAAGTCCTCACCCACCTGCTCGAGTCCTTGCCTCCGCCCAAAGGCAAGGTTCGGGCGGCACCCCGCACTCGGGGCAATCACAAGGCGGCGATCCACAATTTTTTCGCGTGGCTGGTGGAGCAAAACGTCCTTCCGGCCAATCCGGTCGATGGGATTACCAAGCGGCAACTTCCGAAGGTCGTGCACAAAGAGGTCGTCTTCCTATCCGTCGACGCCGTGGAGCGATACTTGACGGCCTGCGAACGTTTCGCGCCGGAAATCGTCGCCCATGAGGTCATGCAGTTGATCTCAGGCGTGCGCGCCGACGATGAGATGGCAGATTTTCGTGCGGAGTATGTTCACCCGCATACCCAGGAAATCGTCATTCCCGCCGCAGTCGCGAAAACCGGCGTGCGTGAGGTGATCAATCTGGTCGAAGAATCTTTCTGGGAATGGTGGGCGGCATACGGCCCAAAAACAGGGCTGTTGCGGCCTAAGAATTATCATCGTCGCTGGTCGCGGGTTCGCTTCCTGTCCTCGCTCCAAGGAGAGGAAAAGGTGGATGAATATGCCCGGATACCGCTCAAGCGGCTATGCGAACTTCCAGAGCTTAAGGCGGCGGTGAAGGCCTGGCCTTGGAATGCACGTCGCCGGACCTTTTGCACCTTCCACGTCGCCAAGCACCAGTCGGCGGATCGCACCGCGCTGATTCTCCGCCATCGCGGCAACGCGTCCACCCTGCACAACAGTTACCGCGGCCTCGGGGTCACCCAGGAAGAAGGGCGCCGTTATTTTGAAATCCGGCCCATCGGCCGCATAAATCCGATCCCGCAGACCTCCGGGGCCACGCCCACCCGCTCGCCTGACGGTATCGGCACCGGCACGCCATGACTTTATACCCGTGCGGAAGGATGGGGTTTAGGTAATTTGCCTATTAAAGATCAATAGATTGACTAAAAAAAAGTTTTAAGGTTCATGTATTGATTATGAGGTCAGCCTTTCACGATATTCTGCCGGCGTCGTCGAGACGCGCGCTGGTTAAGCTGGGGCAGGATTTGGCCACGGCACGGCGCAAGCGTCGTTTCACTGTCGCGATGATGGTGGAACGAATGGGCGTGGCCACGAACACCTACCGTCGAATGGAAAAAGGGGATCCGAGCGTCGCGATGGGGGCCTACGCCATGGCGCTTTTTGTGTTGGGCTTCGGCACTGTTTTGGGCGACTTGGTTGATCCGAGGCGGGATGACGTGGGACTTCAATTGGAGCAGGAGCGTTTGCCCAAGCGTGTCCGGATGAAGTCGTCCCCGGTTCCGTTATGAAGCGCTCCCTGCACGTTTGCCTTGGCAACGAAGGCCACCTCGTCGGCACCTTGCATCACGATCAGCAGGGGGCGCGAGAGCACGCGGCCTTCGCTTATGACGAGGCTTGGCTCGCCGCGCCGGAGCGCTTCGCCCTCGAACCGAACCTGCCCTTGGTCCAGGGCTCGCAGTTTCACCGAAAGACCGCCGGCGGCTCCGTGTTTCACGCCGCCATCGCCGACACCGAACCGGATGGATGGGGACGCCGGATCATCCTGCGAGACCACGCGAAGCGGCGACAGACAGCGCGGCGGGCCGGGAAAGAAGCGGGGCCGGCTCAACTTGGTTCCGTCGACTACCTTCTCGCCGTAGATGATACCAGTCGGGTGGGTGCGTTGCGCTTTCGCGACGAAGCCGGCAACTTTCAACGTGCCGTCGAGGTGGGTCGCCGCACCACGCCGCCGCTGTTGGAACTCAAGCACCTGATCGGTGCGTCGCGCGCGGTCGAAATGGAGACGGAGACCGCCGCCGATCTTGCTTACCTACGAGGGCGGGGAACTTCGCTTGGAGGCGTAAGGCCCAAGTGCTCGGTGCTCGACGACGATGGCAGCCTGGCGATCGCCAAGTTTCCCAGCGTGCAGGACGAGCGTGAGGTGACCAAAGGCGAGGTGTTGGTCATGAACCTGGCGAAGCGGGCCGGATTGAATGTCGCCGAAGCGCGCCTGGTGGACAGCGACGGCGTCCCGGTCGCCCTGATCCGTCGGTTTGATCGCACTTTAGATGGACGTCGCCTGATGTATGTCTCGGCGGCGACCCTGCTCGGGGCCGAGCCGGACGGGGCGGAAGAACACAGCTACACCGAAATCGTGGACGCCTTGCGCATGCATGGTGCCGCAGCCCGCGCGGACATCGAGGAACTCTGGCGGCGGATCGCCTTCTCCATCCTGGTTACCAACGTAGACGATCACCTGCGCAATCACGGATTTCTGCACGTGGAGCACGGCCTCTGGCGGCTCGCGCCGGCGTTTGATCTTAATCCCTTCCCCGATCGTGTGCGTGAGCTGAAGACGTGGGTGTCGCCCGAGACCGGACCGGAGGCGACCATTGCGGCGCTCATGTCGGTGACGCCTTACTTTCGTCTGTCTGCCAAGCGAGCCAAGGAGATCCTTCGTGAGGTCGAGCGTGCCGTGTCGGGATGGAAAAAAGTCGGCCGTGCGCTGCGGATGACCGACCGTGAATTGGAGCGTTTGGCCGAAGCCTTTGAACATCCCGAGCGGGCGGCGGCCAAAAGAGCGGTCGCCTGACAGCATTGACCACGCGTGAGTCTGAAATGGGTGTAATGCTCCCTTGGGTTGAAACTCGTCGGAGACCTTACTTGCCGGGACGCGTAGACGGTCCGAAAAGCGGTGACCGTCTGGCGTGAGCGCGGCGGCGCGGATCTCGTGAATCAAGTTCTTCAGTTTTACCGCCCAAAGTTCGAACGGCGTCGTTCGTAATCCCCTTCTGGCTGCTCGCAAAAGCGACGTTTCGGACGCCTGGCCGGAATCCAGCGGTCGATCCCGTTCTCGAACGTTGTGCCAAACATCCCGGGATGGAAAGAGGCCGAGCCACGCCGCATCTTCGGGAAGATTGGAAGCGCTGGCCGAGAGGTCCAGCAAGCGCTGTGTCTCATGCCTCCGTTCTGCGGTCCGTATCCGAAGTCGGACGAGGGCTCGAAGGATAGCCTCTTCTGAATAGGCCGCCTCGAAGTTTGTATTGGTGCCCCCCAAGGGGCGGTTGTTCTGACGTTGGCGAGCGTTTGTATTTTCCCCTTCCGAGCCGGACAGGGATCCGGGGATGGGCGCCCCGGATTTGATGATGGCGCTTTCACGCCCCCAGCTGTGATTTTTCTCTTCTCGCTCACCCCTTTGGGGGACACCAAAATTTTGTGACGCTAGGCAACCGCAAGGCTCGTCTAGGGACGCCGAGTTCGAACCCGCTGCATGCTCAGTCGTCCCGTCTCCGGACGTGTGGGGAGCGGCGGAAACGGATGGGGTGGAACATGCGGATCGCATACAACTTATATGGAAAACTCCGCTGGGGAGCAAAATGATTTCTGCTGAAATTTTTTCCGGACGAATAAACTCGGCAACCCCTGCGCCGCGGGTCTTTTTCAAGTTCTATCCGCCGTGAAAAAACGGGCTACAAAACGGGCCAAGAAGAGAGTAAAACCTGCTGCTCAGCGGCGCGTCGCGCATGCGGGTCACCAAGCTACCTACCGATCAAGGAATCCCGATCAGGTGGCGCCGGCGGTGTTTATCGTGGATCGCGATTGGGTTCGCTTGGAGGCGCAGCGTCTTGGGCTCACGGATGAGGTGTTTAGGCACTCCCTGCACCATGTGCTGGAGCACTAATGGCCACCGAACTCGGAAAACCCGCCCCGCGAGCAAACGGTCTGAGCGCGGGCCGCGCCGCCCTGATCCTACGCCGAATCGATGTAGTGCTGGAACAACTCCCCGCCGCGATCCGCCA
>CAZOGV010000147.1:0-1759 GCA_964579225.1 uncultured Akkermansia sp.
TCGCTGCGAAACCAGAGCTTGAAATGCCGGCGACGCATCCGCTCCAGGTCCTCGTTGGAGGCGGGGGATACGATATCGATGTCGATGAAGAGCCGGCGTATTCGCGGCAGGTGGAGCAGGATGCTCGTGCCGCCTTTGAACAGGAAGGGCAGGCCGCTCTCAGTCAGGTGGCCGGGCAGGGTTAGCGCCCGCACGCATTTTTCGCGCAGGCCGGGATCGCAGTTCCCCATTTTTTTCCGCTCTTGGTCGGCCCAAGCGCGAATTTAAACGTGATCGGGAAACATGGATTTAGACGCAGTTAATCAATGCCACTTTATTTTTTTGATAGGAAACTTGAGTAAATTAACAGGAAACTACGGGTAACTTATGAAAAGTGGAACATGCGAGGACGCGCCTATTTCACCTATTCCACCCAATGACCCAAGTGCCCCAAGTTAATCAACCGCGGGTATTGGTATAGCGCGGGTATTGGGCGCTGGCGCGGGGCGGCAGCGTTTTCGTGGGAAGCGGGTTGTGGGCGAAGCAACGCTGCTTTCTGGCGAAAAAATCCGCCGCAGGCCAAGAAAACGCGAGGAATACCGGAGGTTAGTGCTGCGCGGTAGGAAACGGGGCGTTTCAGTGTGGTGTACATGATCAAGAAAATCTGGGCGCAACATTGGTTCGTTTGCCTCCTGCCGGTGGCGTTCGCGCTGGCTTGGCTCATGCCCGAGATCGCGAGCAAGGGCGGGTGGACCCGGCCCGAATTGACCACGAAGCTCGGCGTCGGGCTCATTTTTGTGCTTCAGGGCTTGGCGTTGCCGATGGCGGCGTTGCGCGCGGGGGTGGGGCAGTGGCGGCTGCATGCGGTGGTGCAGGGCATGACTTATGTCGGCTTGCCGGTGATCGGTCTGGCTCTGGCGGCGCTGGCGGGGCGGTGGTTGCCGGACGAGTTGCGCATCGGGCTGGTGTTTCTCGCGGTGCTGCCTTCGACGGTGTCGTCGGCGGCGGTGTTGACGGCCAATGCGGGCGGCAACACGGCCGGGGCGATTTTTAACGCGGTGCTTTCGAGTCTGCTGGGCGTGGTGCTGACGCCAGCCTTGTTGGCGGTAGCGCTGAGTTTGCAGGGCGTGGGCGTCGCGGGGGGAGAGGTGGATGCGTGGGCGGTGATCGTGGAGTTGGTGAAGCTGATTATTTTGCCGCTGTTGTTTGGGCAGATGTTGCGGCTGCGGCTGGCTGATTGGGCGGGGCGGCACAAAAAGCGGCTGAGCACGCTGAGCATGGGGTTGATTTTGTTCATCGTGTTCGCGGCGTTTTGCGATGCGTCGAAGGCGGAGGTGTGGACGCGGCACGGGGCGGCGCTGCCCTTGCAGGCGCTGGCCATCGCGGGGGTGTTGTTCGTGGTGGCGACGGCGGTGACGCGCGCGGCGGTGCGGGCGGTGAAGCTGGGGCGAGGCGATTTGATCGCGGCGGAGTTTTGCGCGGTGCAAAAAACCCTGGCCTCGGGTGTGCCGCTGGCGGGCGTGGTGTTCGCGGGCGATCCGCGCACGGGACTGATTCTGCTGCCGCTGCTGATTTATCATCCGTTGCAGCTGACGCTGCACGGCGCGCTGGCGGCGCGGCGTGCGCGGGAGGCGGCGGCGGAGACGCTCGAAAGTGGAACCGCTATGTTTCGCTAAAGGGCGCTAAATCGGAGGGGAGGGAAATCCATCGAAACCATTCACCACAAAGACGCCAAGGCACAGAGGTCTCACAGAGAAGAACCATGCCTTCCTCATGTGAG
>CAZOGV010000147.1:1859-7199 GCA_964579225.1 uncultured Akkermansia sp.
AAGACGCCAAGGCACAGAGGTCTCACAGAGAAGAACCATGCCTTCCTCATGTGAGGTTGCCTGCTTTGTGAGGGCTCTGTGTCTCTGTGTCTTTGTGGTTAATCGGCTTTTTCTCGGTGCAAAAGGCGCTGATTTCGGGCGTGCCGCTGGCGGCGCGGCGGGCGCAGGCCTCGCTTGCGAGGCCCCTGCGGACGGAAGGGTCAGAGAGCGGCGATCGCGTTGGTGACGACTTCGCAGGCGCGGTCGATGGACTCGCCTTCGTGGGCGCTGCTGAGGAACCAGGCTTCGTAGGCGCTGGGGGGCAGATACACGCCGCCGTCAAGACACGCGTGGAAGAAGCGACCGAAGAGTTTGGCATCCGAACTCATCGCGCTGGGGAGGTCGCGCACGGTTTGCTCGGTGAAGAAGAGGCTGAACATCGACCCGCAACCGGGGGTTTGCAGCGCGAGGCCTTTGGCCTTCGCGGCGGCGGCGGCGGCGGCGCGGAGTTGCGCGCCGAGGGCGGCGAGGCGGGGGTAGGGCTGGAGTTCGTCGAGCAGGCGGAGCTGGGCGATGCCGGCGGCGAGGGCGAGTGGGTTGCCGGAGAGCGTGCCAGCCTGATAAACCGGGCCGAGCGGGGCGAGTTTGTCCATGATCTCGGCGCGTCCGCCGAAGGCTCCGACGGGCAGGCCGCCGCCGATGATTTTGCCGAGGCAGGTGAGGTCGGGGACGATGTTCTCCAGCTCTTGCACGCCGCCGCGAGCGAGGCGGAAACCGGTCATGACCTCGTCGAAGATGAGCACGGCGTTTTCGCGGGCGGTGACGGCGCGCACGTGTTGGAGGAAGCCGGGCTCGGCCTGGATGAAGCCGACGTTGCCGATGTAGGGTTCGAGGATGACGGCGGCGATCTGGCCGGGGTTGGCGGCGAAGGCGGCGTCGAGGGCGACGGGGTCGTTGAAGGGGAGGACGACGGTCTCGCGGGCGAAGGCGGCGGGCACGCCGGCGCTGTCGGGGTGGCCGTGGGTGAGCGCGCCGGAGCCGGCGGAGACGAGCAGGGAGTCGGAGTGGCCGTGGTAGCAGCCGGCGAACTTGATGATCTTGTCGCGTCCGGTGAAGCCGCGCGCGAGGCGGACGGCGGACATGGTGGCTTCGGTGCCGCTGGAGCACATGCGGACCTTCTGGATGGAGGGGAAGAAGGAGACGATGAGTTCGGCCATCTCGACCTCGTAGGGGTTGGAGGTGCCGAAGGAGGTGCCGCGCGAGAGGGCGTCGGTAATGGCTTCGCGGATACGCGGGTGGTTGTGGCCGTGGATGGCGGGGCCCCAGGTGCAGACGAAGTCGATGAGTTCGCGGCCATCGACGGTGGTGAGCGTGGCGCCTTGCGCGGACCGGGTGAAAAAAGGCGCGCCGCCGACGGAGCGGAAGGCGCGAACGGGGGAATTGACGCCGCCGGGAATGAGGCGCTGCGCGCGGACGAAGAGATCGGTGGAGAGGGGGGAGGAGGACGGGGAAGGCATTTTTTTAACCGCTAAATTTCGCTAAAGGACGCTAAATCAAACCTTGGGAAGGCGAGTGTTTACGAGGCGCTGCCACTCGATGTTGGGGAAGGCGGCGAAGTTGATGAGGTAACCGACTTGTTTGCGGGTGACGCGAAGGTAGTTGAGGGCTTGGGCGCGATGCTCGTCGATGAGGGTGGAGACGGCTTTGAGTTCGATGATGATTTCGGACTCCACGATGAGGTCGGGGCGCAGGCGTTTTTTGAGTGGCTTGCCCTTGTAGAAAACCGCGAGGTCCGGTTGGGAGACGAAATTGAAACCGCGTTCGGCGAGTTCGATCTCGAAGCTCTCTTGGTAAATTTCTTCGCAGAGTCCGCCACCGAGGTCATTGTAAACCGCCATGGCGGCACCGATGATGTCGTAACCGAGCTGGGCGAAGGGTTGGTCGGATTCAGGTTTCATAAGGTGAAGATTTTTGAACCGCTAAAGTTCGCTAATGAACGCTAAAACAAACCTTCAAAATGGTCTGATTTAGCGCCTTTTAGCGTTATTTAGCGGTTTAATTTCAGCCGACGTATTTTTGGACGATGGGGATGCGGCGGCCTACGCCGAAGGCGAGGGGCGTTATCTTGAGGCCGGGAGCGGACTGCTTTCGTTTGTATTCGTTGAGGTCCACTTTGCGGCAGATGTCGCGGACCATTTCGGCGGGGAAACCGCGCGCGGTCAGCTCGGCGCGGCTGAGGTGTTCTTCCACATAGCCGGTGAGGAGGGCGTCGAGAATCTCGTAGGGAGGCAGGCTGTCTTGATCGACCTGACCGGGGCGGAGTTCGGCGGAGGGTGGTTTTTCGATGGTGTTGAGCGGGATGATTTCGCGACCGGCGTTTTGATTTATCCAACGGCAGAGGGCGAAGACCTGGGTTTTGAGCAGGTCGCTGATGACGGCGAGGCCGCCGCACATGTCGCCGTAGAGGGTGCAGTAGCCGACGGCGACTTCGCTCTTGTTGCCGGTGGTGAGGAGGAGGGCGCCGAATTTGTTGGAGAGGGCCATCATCAAGACGCCGCGGGTGCGGGCTTGCAGGTTTTCCTCGGTGACGTCGGGGGCGAGGCCGGCGAAGAGGGGGGCGAGAGCGGTCTCGGCGGAGGCGACGGTGTCGGCGATGGCGATGGTCTCGAAACGGATGCCAAGGTTGCGGGCGAGATCGCGGGCGTCGTCTTTGGAGTGGTCGCTGGAAATGGCGGAGGGGAGCGAGACGCCGATGACGTTTTCGGGGCCGAGGGCGGCGACGGCGAGTTCGGCGACGAGGGCGGAATCGATGCCGCCGGAGAGGGCGATGAGGGCGCGTTTGAAACCGCTTTTGTGCGCGTAGTCGCGCAGGCCGAGGACGAGGGCGGCGTGGATGTCGGCGAAGGGCGACGAGTCGGGGGGGGCGGAGGGGGCGGAGGGAGAAAGAGGAAGAGAAAGATCCGGAGGGGGAGGAAGATTGGTGTCTATGACTTCGGTGGCCTGTTCGAAGGCGGGGAGGCGGGTGGTGATGGCACCGTCGGGGGCGGCAACGAGGCTGCGGCCGTCGAAGATCAACTCGTCGTTGCCGCCGATGGCGTTGCAATAAACCACGGGCACGGCGAGGTCGCGGGCGAGGTCGGCGACGATGCGTTCGCGGAGGTGCGACTTACCCGCATACCAGGGGCTGGCGGAGAGGTTGAGAAGGAGGTCGATGCCCGCGGATTTGAGCAGGGCGATGGGGTCGAGTTTGTGCAGACGTTGGTCGCCGGGGGATTCGTTGGCCCAGATGTCTTCGCAGATGGTGACGCCGATGCGGCGGCCAGCGTGGACGATGACAGTCGGGGCCTCGGCGGGTTCGAAGTAGCGGTCTTCGTCGAAGACGTCGTAGGTGGGGAGGAGGCACTTGCGCGCGAGTTGCTGGACGCGGCCGTGGTGGCAGAAGGCGGCGGCGTTATAGGCGTGGCGGCCGGTGGTGAGGGGGTTGGCGACGACGGTGCCGACGAGGAGGGGGACGTCGCCGGTGGCGGCGGCGAGTTCGGCGGTGGCGTTTTCGACGTCGGCGACGAAGCGGGTGCGCAGGAGGAGGTCGCGGGGCGGGTAGCCGCAGACGGCGAGCTCGGGAGTGAGCACGAGTTCCGCGCCGGCGGCGACGAGGTCGCGGTAGGCGGCGAGGAGGCGGGCGGTGTTGCCGGCGAGGTCGCCGACGGTGGGATTAAGCTGAGCTAGGCCGATGCGCATGTGCGTGGGGAGACGACATACGTTGGGCGGCGGGGCGAGGGCGGCAACTCCGGAGGGGATTCCCGGAGAATCAGCCCCTTGCTACTGCGGTCGCCGAGCGGGGCGGGCGGCGTGAAGTAGTGGACGGGCGCGGACGCGGGAGCACTCAGCTTGTAGCGGTGCCTACTTTTTTTTGTAAACGACCTTAGGGTCGAAGAGCGGCTCGCTGATGTAATTGAGTTTAAAGCCGGTTTCTGCGCCGGCGGCGGCGGCGTCGAGGTTCTCGAGTTTGCGGTAGAAGCAGCTCTTGTATCCGTTGTGGCATGACGCGTTGGTGGCGCCGCTTTGCTCGACCTTGATGAGGAGCACGTCCTGGTCGCAGTCGGTGTAGAGTTCCTTCACCCATTGCACGTTGCCGGATTCTTCGCCTTTGCACCAAAGCTTGTTGCGGGAGCGGCTCCAGTAGGTGGCTTTTTTGGTGACGAGGGTGTGTTGGAGGGACTCCGCGTTCATGAACGCGAACATGAGCACTTGGCCGGTGGCGATGTCCTGCGTGATGCAGGGGATGAGACCGTCGGAGCCGAACTTGGGTTGCAGGGTGGAGCCGAGTTCGATCTCGGCGAGGGTGGTGCGGGCGGGAAAAGGCATGTTGGGTGAAGTAGTGAGTAGCGAGTAGCGGGTAGCGAGGAGACGGACCGGCGGGCGGAGCGCGCATGGTGGCGCGGAGGCGGAGGTGGGAGCTTTGGGGCTCCTAGGAATGTCGCTCGGCGAGGTGGCGCAGGTAGTCGTAGCTGAAGAGGCCGGTGCGGTGGCGGTCGCTAAAATCGAAGCGGAGGGCGTAGTTGCCGACTTGTTCCCAGCCGATGACGGTGACGCCGGGGAACTTCTTTGGTCCGTCGCCGCCGTATTGGTTACCGAGGATATCGCGCTCGCCGACGTTTTCGGCGCTGGGCGAGGCGGCGCGCAGATCTTCGCCGAGGAAATAGGTTTCGATGCCGTCATCCCATGCGATGGCTACCTCGGGGCCGATGAGCTGGATGTTGACGGGATTGGGCATGACGTGGAACGGAAAGCCATAGCGGGCGCGGCGGGGCGAGGGAAAGGTTTTTTGGGCTCGCGCGGCGCGGGCGTCGGGCGCGAGGGTGCGCGTTCCACCCCTTATCAAATCATGCTTGTTCACACTGTCGTCTTCTGGCTTCGCAAAGATATCACGCCCGCCGAGCGCGAGGCGTTTCTCACCGAGGGCCTCGAATCGCTGCGCCCGATCACGAGCGTGAGCGATTTTTATGTGGGCTCGCCGGCGGCGATCCCGCCTCGCCCGGTGGTGGACGCGACCTACGATTTCTCGATCACGGCGCTGTTCAAGGACGTGGCGGCGCACAACGCGTATCAGGTCGATCCGACGCACCGGGCTTTCGTGGAGCGCTTCAAGTCGTTTTGGACGAAGGTGCAGATTTACGACGCGGAGTGAGCGTCACGCGGGCGTGCTAAAAAACTGCGGCGGGCCCGGCGGTCCCGCCCTACCCAATAAAAAAGCCACCCGTTTTGCGGGTGGCTTTTTTGGTGAAGCGCGTAAGGGCGCGGCGGGGGCTTAGGGTCTGTCAGGAAATAAGTGTCGCAAGACGACGCTGAGATTTTGGTCGA
>CAZOGV010000148.1:0-1182 GCA_964579225.1 uncultured Akkermansia sp.
GTTGAGGTGGCGGGGGGGGCGGGCTGCGCGGGCGGCGACGGCGGCTTCGCGGTCGGCCACGATGCGGTCGCAGAGGGAGTGGATTTGCAGGCGCAGCCAGAGTGCGGTGCTGCTGTCGGCGCGGTAGTCCGCCGGACCGTAGTGATCGATGCGACCGGCGGCGCGGAGGCGGTCGTTTTGCGCGAACTCGTCGGGACGGTTGGGATTGTAAACGGCGTAGGCTTTGCCCCCGCTTTTTTTGGTGACGGAGAAGCTGGGCACATCGCTCGGGCCGTCGGCGATGTAGATCATGTTCTGAAACGGGATGCGGCGATCCTCGGGCGCGATGCTGGCGTTGACGTCGATGGCCGGGTTTTTGTTGGTGCCCTTGTTGATCTCGAAGAGGGCGCGGGTCTTGGTCGTGTTGTCGATGACGAGGCCGATCTGGGCGATCTCGGCTTCGGCTTCGATGCCGAGGTCGCGCTGTTTAAGGAAGCCGGGTTGGAGCGGGTTTTCGATGAACTCGCAGCCCCAGATGCCTTCGACGAAGGGGGCGATTTTGCTGCCGCGCACCATCTCGGCGAGGCCGGTGCTGACGACGTAGTGCTCGAGGCGGATGTCGTGTTTGCGGTAGGCTTCCTTGTCGGCGACGTAGCTTTGGGCGGTTTTGAAAAAGTCGGGCAGGCCGGGGTAAAAACCGATGTCGGCGCCGCACTCGCGAAGGATCTTGTTGCTCAGCTTGGGCATCTTGCCGGCGAGCACGTGGGTGAGCAGGTGGTTGAGGTAGGCGATCTCGGGCGAGAGGTGGTAGCCGCGTTGTTTGTAGTGGGTGACGAGGTTGTTGGTCTCGTTCCAGAAGGCGGGTTCGTCGATGCCGTAGCGCCGGAAAAGGGGCGACTGCATGTATTCCGGGATAAGCGTCTTGTCGAAGTCCCAGATGCAGGCGATGATGTTCTGAGTGAAGAGAGTCGTAGCCATGGCGGATCAGCATCGTTAGCGCGGATCGATGTATTTCGACCGCGCCGCGACGCGTGTGATCGGCAAACAAGCCTCGCCGCGTCCCGCGCGCAATGCGCAAACCGCCACGCGCGGTTTTGCCGGGGCGGCCGGTCCGGGGGGCCGGATTCTGGGTCTCTCGATTCTCTCTCTTTTTTCTTTCGATTCCTTATTCAAACACGGCGGGCCCAGCGGTCCCGCCCTACC
>CAZOGV010000148.1:1282-7175 GCA_964579225.1 uncultured Akkermansia sp.
TTTTTTCTTTCGATTCCTTATTCAAACACGGCGGGCCCAGCGGTCCCGCCCTACCTTTTTCCCCCAATGGTTAATCTGCCCGAAATTTTCCCGTTTAGACGTCGGCTCGACGAACTCGACGCGCAGATGCGCGATCCGGCGTTTTATGCCAATGCGCGCGCGGCGGCCGATGTGACGCGCGAGCATCAGCGGCTGGGAGTGTTGCTGGCGGATCATGCGGCGCTGGAGAAGGCGCAGGTGGATCTCGCGGAGATGCGGGCGTTGATGCGCGATTCGTCGGGCGATGTGGAGATGCGCGAGCTGGCGGAGGCGGAGGTGCCGGAGCTGGAGCGTCGCATCGAGCAACTGCACGCCGACGTGTTGCGGCAGATGATCCCGCCGGAGCCGACGGATTCGCGCAACACGGTGGTCGAGATTCGTGCCGGCACGGGCGGCGAGGAGGCGGCGCTTTTCGCGGCTTCGCTGACGCGCATGTATCAACGTTATTGCGAGACGCGGCGCTGGACGATCGAGCCGATGGGCAGTTCGCCATCGGAGCGCGGCGGGTTTCGCGAGATCAGTTTTCTCGTGCGCGGGCAGGATGTTTACAAGCAGCTGAAGTTCGAGAGTGGCGTGCACCGCGTGCAGCGCATTCCGAGCACCGAGGCCAATGGACGCATCCACACCTCGACCGTCACGGTGGCGGTGTTGCCGGAGGCGGAGGAGGTGGACGTGCAGATCGATCCGCAGGATTTGGAGATCACGGTGCAGCGCGCGAGCGGCCCCGGCGGGCAGGGCGTGAACACCACGGACTCGGCGGTGCGCATCATCCACAAGCCGACGGGTCTGATCGTGTTTTGCGCGGACGGGCGTTCGCAGATCAAAAACAAGGCGTCGGCGATGTCGGTGTTGCGCGCGCGTTTGTTGCAAAAAAAGCAGGACGACGAGGCCGCGAAATACGCGGCGCAGCGCAAGACGCAGATCGGCACGGGCGACCGCAGCGAGCGCATCCGCACCTATAATTTTCCGCAGAGCCGCCTGACCGATCATCGCATCGGGCTGACCTTGCACAGTCTCGCGCAGATCGTCGAAGGGCAGATCGATCCGGTGATCGAGGCGCTGCAAAAAGCCGACTTGGAGCGAAAGCTCGCGGAGTTGACGGGCCAGCCCTTCGACATGAAGCGCGCGGCGTCGGGCGATGACGACGAGGATTGATGTCGCGCGCCGGCCCGCTCACGCGCTCATTGGTTTCTCATAACCGCATGCTTTCCCTGCTCGAGATCATCACTAAGACGACCGATTTTTTCGCCTCGAAAGGCGTGGAGTCGGCGCGTTACAACGCCGAGCAGGTCATCGGCCACGCGCTCGGGCTGAAGCGCATGCAGCTTTACCTGCAATTCGAGCGTCTGCTGGCGGAGGCGGAGCTGGAGAAGATTCGTCCGCTGGTGAAGCGCCGCGCGATGCGCGAGCCCTTGCAGCATATTTTGGGAACGGTGGAGTGGGGCGGGCTCACGTTGAAGTCCGATAAACGCGCGCTCGTGCCGCGACCCGAGACGGAGAGTTTGTTGGAGCTGGTGTTGGAGCGGCGTCCGGTGGCGGGCGTGCAGGGCGGTGAGGATTTGGCGGGCGAGGCGCGGCTGCATGTGCTCGATCTCGGCACGGGCACCGGGGCGTTGGCGCAGGGGATCGCTAAGGCATGGCCCGAGGCGCGGGTGACGGCGATCGACGCGAGCGACGACGCGCTGGCGTTGGCGCGGGAGAACGCGGCGGCCAACGGGCTCGGTGAGCGCGTGGAATTTTTAAAATCGGACTGGTTTTCGGCGCTGCCGGACGGCGCGCAGTTTGAGGTGATCGTGAGCAATCCACCTTATCTGACGGACGAGGAAGTGGCGGCGGCGGAGCCCGAGGTGCGGTTGCATGATCCGCGCGCGGCGCTGGTGGCGGCGGACGCGGGGTTGGCGGATCTGCGCCGCATCATCGCGGGCGCGGCGGCTCGGCTTGCACCGGGTGGGTTGCTGGCTTTGGAAACGGGCATCGCGCAGCACGCGGAGTTGTTGGCGGCGTTGGCGGCGGCGGGCTTGCGCGAGGGCGAGTCGCGCAAGGATTTGAGCGGGCGGGACCGGTTTGTGTTGGCTCGGCGGTGAGGGTGTAGGGCGGGGTCGCCGCACCCCGCCGTCATACGCAAACCCGGTGGGGCGACGCGGCGGGGTGCGGAAACGGAGTGGCGGGGTGCGGCGACCCCGCCCTACAATCGGGCGACGGAGCGGCGGGGTGCGGCGACCCCGCCCTACAATCGGGCGCGAACGTTATTTGCGCTGGATCAGCTCGATTTCGTAGCCTTCGGGGGCGTCGATGAAGGCGATGACGGAGCCGCTGCCGGTCGTGGTGGGGCCGTCGCTCAGCGGGTAACCTTTGGCGGCGGCTTCGGCGGCGAATTTCTCCAGATTCTCGACCTCGAAGGCGAGGTGGGTGAGGTCGGATTGCACTTTTACCGGTTCGGCTCCGGCGGGCATCTGGCAAAGCTCGATCTCTTCGGTGGAGTTTGGCGTGGCGAGGAATACGAGCTGCGCGCCGCGCGGCGAAGTGTGCTGGCGCGAGACGGTGAGACCGAGGGCCTCGGTGTAGAATTTCACCGAGGCGGCGAGATCGTTGACGCGGTAACGGGTGTGGAGGAGGCGGTTGACGGTGGGCATGGTGGAAAGATTAGCGGATGCGGGCTGATGTCGAGTTGTAGGGCGGGGTCGCCGCACCCCGCCGTTTTGCGCGAACCCGGTGAGGCGACGCGGCGACGGAAACGGAGCGGCGGGGTGCGGCGACCCCGCCCTACATGGTTAGAAACGGAGCGGGGTGATTTCTCCGCTGTGGGGCCATGCCTCGGGTATCGCAACCAAGTTGGCACGGACCGGATTTTGAAATACATATTCCCACTTCTCGGAGTAGCTGTCGGCCGAACGCAGCAGGTGATCGAAATACTCGGGCTGCCAAACCGGCTCCGGTTTGCGGACGGATGGATTTAGCGCGGCGGTGATTTGTCGCGTCGTCCATTTTTTCCAGTCGCGCATGAAGTCGGTCAGCGTTTTGGCCTGAAATTTTGGGCGCGCAAAGAAATGCACATGATCGGGCATCACCACGTAACGGCCGACCGTCCAGCCGTGCCGTTCATCGGCTTCGCGCCATGTGTCGATGAGCAGGGCGGCGACCGCGGGCGTGGCCAACAGGGGACGACGTTGGGCTACGCAGACGGTAAGAAAATAAAGCGGCGTGTCGGACCAGACTTCGCCGAGACGACGCAGATGCTTGCGAGTCGTAAGCGTGTTTTGCTGAAGGGCGGGGTCGCCGCACCCCGCCGCCGCTCGCAAAACCGATTCCGAACCTTCGGCGGGGTGCGGCGACCCCGCCCTACAATCGGGCGACGGAGTGGCGGGGTGCGGCGACCCCGCCCTACATGGCTCGTTTCTCTCGCTGCTCATTCGCCTTACTTCGACTCGGCGTAGGCTTCCATGCCGATGCAGCTGCAGACGAGGTTGCGGTCGCCGTAAACGTTGTCCACGCGACCGACGGCGGGCCAGAACTTCGACTGGCGCGTCCAGGGCGCGGGGAAGGCGGCGAGCTCGCGGCCGTAGGCGTGGCGCCATTCGTCGCCGCAGACGACGAGGGCGGTGTGCGGGGCGTGTTTGAGGGGGTTGTCGAGCTTGTCGGCCTCGCCGTTGGCGACGGCCTGCATCTCGCCGTGGATGCCGATCATGGCGTCGCAGAAACGGTCGAGCTCGGCGAGGCTTTCGCTCTCGGTGGGCTCGATCATGAGCGTGCCGGCGACGGGCCAGCTCATGGTCGGCGCGTGGTAGCCGTAATCCATGAGGCGCTTGGCGGCGTCCTCGACTTCGAGGCCGTGTTTCTTCCAACCGCGCAGATCAATGATGCACTCGTGGGCGACGAGGTTGGAGGCGCCGCGGTAGAGCACGGGGAAAAAGTTCTCCAGGCGGTGGGCCATGTAGTTGGCGGAGAGGATGGCGAGCTTGGTCGCCTCGGTAAGGCCGGCCTCGCCCATCATGCGGATATACATCCACGGGATGACGAGGATGCTGGCGCTGCCCCAAGGCGCGGCGGAGACGGCGCCGATGCCGGAAGGGATGTCGGAGTCGGAGGGGAGCTGGAAGCTCCCGCCACTTTGGTGGATGTGGTGGCGGGGGGCGACCACGGGATGGCTCGGCAGGTAGGGTGCGAGGTGCGCGGCGACGCAAACGGGGCCGACGCCGGGGCCGCCGCCGCCGTGCGGGATGCAGAAGGTTTTGTGCAGGTTGAGGTGGCAGACGTCGGCGCCGATGCGGCCGGGGGAGGTGAGGCCGACCTGGGCGTTCATGTTGGCGCCGTCCATGTAAACCTGGCCGCCGTGGGCGTGGATGGTGGCGCAGATGTCGCGAATAGTGGTCTCGAATACGCCGTGCGTGCTGGGGTAGGTGATCATCAACGCGGCGAGGTTCCCGGCGTGTTGGGCGGCCTTGGCGGAGAGGTCGGCGACGTCGATGTTGCCCTTGGCGTCGCAGGCGACGGGGACGACGGTGAAGCCGCACATGACGGCGCTGGCGGGGTTGGTGCCGTGGGCGCTGGTGGGGATGATGCAGATGTTGCGATGGCCCTGGCCGCGGGCGCGGTGGTAGGCGCGGATGGCGAGCAGGCCGGCGTATTCGCCTTGCGAGCCGGCGTTGGGCTGGAGGGAGGTGGCGGCGAAGCCGGTGATCTCGGAGAGCCAGGTTTCGAGGTCGCGCACGAGGCGGGCGTAACCGCGGGTTTGTTCGGCGGGGGCGAAGGGATGCAGGCCGCCGAATTCGGGCCAGGAGACGGGGAACATCTCGGAGGCGGCGTTGAGCTTCATGGTGCAGGAGCCGAGCGAGATCATCGAGTGGCACAAGGAAAGATCCTTGGCCTCGAGGCGCTTGATGTAGCGGAGGAGCTCGTGCTCGGTGTGGTAGGAGTTGAAGACCTTGGCCGCGAGGAAGGGCGAGGTGCGGGCGAGGGAGCCGAGCGAGGGATGAGAGCTGAGAGCTGAGACCTGAAGGTCGGAAGGAAGCAGTTCGGCGGATTCGCTGAAGCAGGCGAGGAGGGCGCGGAGCTCGGCCTCGGTAACGGTTTCGGCGAGGGAGAGGCCGACGGTGTGGGCGTCGATGACGCGGAGGTTGAATTTGCGGGCGTTGGCGGCGGCGTGGACGCGCGCGGCGGAGACCTTGCCGACGGTGAGGGTGTCGAAAACGGGGAACGTGTTGACGGTGGCTCCGGCACGGCGGAGGGCGGCGGCGAGGAGTGTAGTGAGACCGTGGATACGGGTGGCGATGCGGCGCAGGCCGGCGGGGCCGTGCCAGACGGCATACATGGACGCCATGACGGCGAGGAGCACCTGGGCGGTGCAGATGTTGGACGTGGCTTTGTCGCGGCGGATGTGTTGCTCGCGGGTGCCGAGGGAGAGGCGGAGGGCGGGGTTGCCCTGGGCGTCGCGGGAGACGCCGACGAGGCGACCGGGCATCTGGCGTTTGAGCTCGTCGCGGGTGGCGAAGAAGCCGGCGTGGGGGCCGCCGAAGCCGAGGGGGACGCCGAAGCGCTGGGCGGAGCCGACGGCGACGTCGGCGCCGAACTCGCCGGGGGCCTTGAGCAGGGTGAGGGCGAGGAGGTCGGTGGCGACGACGCAGTAGGCGCCGGCGGCATGGGCGCGGGCGAAGAGGTCGGCGAAGTCGTGGATGTCGCCGGTGGTGTCGGGGTATTGGACGAGGAGGCCGAAGAGGCCGGGGGCGGAGGCGGGGTCGAAGGCGGAGGCGTCGCCGGTTTGCACGGTGACGCCGAGCGGGGCGGCGCGGGTTTTAACGAGGTCGATGGTCTGCGGGTGGCAGCGATCGGAGACGAAGAAGAGGCCGGCCTCGGCGGA